>CAJWGB010000038.1 GCA_913031625.1 uncultured Planctomycetaceae bacterium
TGCCAATAGCGATTGACGGCCACGCGTGCGGTGAGTGGATTCTGAGAGGAGACCAGCCATTGGGCAAGGGTCATGCGATTGGCCTCTGCGTCGTCCGGAAGTGCACCGAGGACAGCAGGGATTCCCGGAGTAACCTCCTGCTTTGACGGCTGATCATATTGACCTCGAGTTAACACAAACGTTTTGCGCCTCGGGTTCATCTCAGCCATGACCATGACGGTCGGAGCATCTCTTCGGACTGCTTCCAATTCTGCTTTAAGAGCTGTCAGCTTTGCCGCGGCTGGCGACTGCGGCGCGGTGACAATGCCGGCGCTGTCCCAGTGGACGTTTCCATCAAACTGGGTGAACGCCCAGCCGTTGATCTGTGACCCGGTTGGCAGCCCGACGGCAGTCGCCTCAACTTCAAGTCGCACCCACTTCCCTGTTTGGGGCAGTGCTCCCATCGGCAGTCGACTGGGTGACTTGTCGGCTCCCCAGTCAATGTGGTTCCCACCCCAGTAGGCGCGGTGATTCCAGCCATTTGGGCCGAGCCATTGCAGCATGATCTCCTTTGGCGGGTTCTTCGGATCAAGGTAGACCCATGTGAACAGTTTTGTTTCGTTACTGATTGTCAGTGGTTGCGCATTTTGAAAACCGTGCTGTCCCAGGCCGGTACTGGTTCGTTGCGAAGATTTCTTCCCGGAATGAACTGGATGGTCGCCCTCACTCACGAACAGAAATTTCTGCGGGCCACTTCCGTTGCCGAACGGCTGGGCACCAGGCGGCAGTTCATCGTCAATCCAGAGTCGTTCCACAGGTTTCGGCGGAGGGCTGGCTTCAGCGGACTTTAAAGCAACTTCCGCGGCAGCAATCTGGTGTTCCAGTTGAATGGTCTGTTCCCGCTGCAGGACTGAAGGTGCGGAAAGGAACGGCTTGTCTTTGTCATTGTCACGATTTCCTACGTGCGCGGTTTCCGGCACGTTATTGAAAAACGCGTAGAACTGATAGAACTCCTGTTGTGTAACCGGTTCGTACTTGTGGTCGTGGCAGCGACCACAGCCCATCGTCAGACCGAGAAACACGGCGCTGGTTGTTTCCACGCGATCCACGACGGTCTCAACACGGTATTCTTCGTTGATCACTCCCCCTTCGCTTTGAATTGGGTGGTTGCGATTGAAACCAGTGGCTACCTGTTGAGCGATGGTTGGATCCGGCATCAGGTCTCCTGCGATCTGTTCGACGGTGAATCGGTCGAACGGCATGTTGTCGTTATAAGCTTTAATGACCCAATCGCGCCACGGCCACATTACGCGGCGTCGATCGAGACTGTAGCCGTGCGAATCAGCGTAGCGGGCGGCGTCCAGCCATTCGGTGGCCATTCGCTCACCGTACCGTGGGGAGGCCAGCAAACGATCCACAACGCGTTCGAACGCGTTGGGTGACTTGTCCGCTACGAACGCATCAATTTCAGCGAGCGTGGGGGGAAGGCCCGTCAGGTCAAAGGTGACTCGACGAATAAGGGCCGTCGTTGTTGCCCGGGATGCCGGCTGCAGTCCGATGCCTTCCAGGTTTGAAAGCACAAATCGATCAATCGGATTGCGGACCCAGTTTCTGTTGCTGACATCAGGTAGTGACGGGCGCACGGGAGGAATAAATGACCAGTGTTCCTGCCAGTTAGCGCCCTCTTTAATCCATTGTTTCAGCAGACTGATTTCCTTACGACTGAGTGTTCTTCCGGAGTCAGCAGGCGGCATTCGCTGGTCCGGGTCCTGATGCGAGATTCGCGCGATCAGTTCGCTTGCATCCGGATCGCCGACCTGCAGGACACTCGCAGTGGATGTGTGCTGGTCCAGTCTGAGGTCCGCTTCGCGAGTCGCTGAGTCCGGTCCGTGACAATGAAAACACCGGTCTGAGAGGATCGGCCGGATGTCTCGATTGAACTGCACCGCACTCTGCTGGGCTGACGCGTCCAATGACAGCAGGCAGGCCGCCGCCACCGTCAAACACAGAATTCGCGTTGATAGTGAGAATCGTGTGTGATGCGAAGTGATGCCATCGTCGTCTGTCATTGGGTGCCCCTGGTGAAATGGGCTGAGTGCTGAGTCCGTATCTTTATTGTCCCCAGACAGGTGGTCTACGGCAATCGAAGGCATCTTCCATGCTGGCGGCGCTGCATTCGCGTTAGGCAGCCGCTTTCTGCTCAGCTGAATCAGAGTGGACGGACTGTGACGGCGGGAACAGGTTGAACCACAGCAGTACGATTCCTGTCAGCCACTGCAGGATGGTCAGCCAGAGATAGATCTGATGCGTCCCATAGAAGTCATCAGGATTCGAAACAGACTGAATTTCCGAGTCCAGCAACTGGTCGAGTTGCCTGTGGACAAGCATCAGAAGAGGAATAGACGTCAGCAGTGCCACCCATGCCACGATCTGCGTACGAACGCGTGTTGTGAACACATTCCATCCTGACGCCAGCAGAACGATCGCAAGCAGCCCGTTCAACCAGTGAGTTACTGACTGCGTGACAAATCCCTGAGCGGTCGCGCCCAGAACGTCTGTGCCAACGGAAATGACAATGGCCGAGTAGAAGGTGAGTCCGCCCCACCATGTCGTCAGCAACAGGGATACGACGAATCGAGCAATCCGCGAGACACGGCGCGTATGGGGATTGGAATCAAGGGACGGACCTGCAGTCATGACATGGCCTTAGCGGACACTCGGCGAATGAGCATGGTAGTGAAGTCCATTTGGCTCAGAACGGCCTTTCACCACCCACGGAGTTGGAAGTCTGAAAACCAGAGCGGAGCGATGACTCTGGCCGGTCCGTCGTCCGAGCATGCGTGTGAAGATATCATCGTTAGGCCTGTTGTCTCAGGCTGTTTTGGTCAGATCGTTTCGGATCAGATAATTGGGAGGGCGAATCTCTCGATGAGCCGTGTTTTCAAGATTTATTTTGGCTCGGCAGGAGCCTCTCACTCCCCAGGTCAGCAATTGATCCGCAGAACGCTGCCAAAAACTGACTTTGCAGAATGCAATTCTGGTGTGAACAGTTCCTCAAATCGTGCCTTTGAGACGAATGCTGGCACGAAACCTGCATATGTCACGCACTGGTTAATTCTGTTTTGCCGAGATGTTGCCTTGATGAAACACTGCGAAAAGCTGAGAAAAGGTCTGCAGTGATCGCAAAGAATGTGTGAATCCCGCTGGATTTGAATTGATGTTTTCCTGCGGAACGTCGTATTCTTTGAAGAGATTCCGTACTGGTCCGGTTCATTTGATGATCGATTCTTCATCAAAATCAGTCTTTCGACTCGCCCGCGTGGCGGCCCTGCTTAGTCTGGCCGTCGTGGTGTTTGGCGAGACGATGCACCTGTACGAGGAGTGCGACTGTTGCGAAACGCTCTGCTCCGTTGAGCAGGAATCGGTTACTTCATGTCCGTTTGGCTGTGAGCATCACGGCACCGAAACGCCGGAGAATTCTGAATCCGGCCATCAGTCAGGTCATGATGAGGAATCCTGTTCCATCTGCTTCCTGCTGGGCCAGACGCCGCAGGAAACTTCAATTGTTGAAGTTCCGTCCCTCGACGATTCCTGTTCAGAGGCGTTTGTCGTGGCTTCGGAATCCACGCACGCGGCTACGCTTCTCGCGCCCGTTTCTCGCGGACCTCCGTCCATAGGCTGACGATTCCCGCTAACGTGCCGAGCCTCAATGAAGGGTTCGTGCACTAACGTGCTGTTGAGCACAAAGCACTCGCTGGGAGACGCATTGCGTTTCCACGTTTCAGGTGCTTGTCTGACGCGAGAACTTGATGTCTTCTGATCACACTCTGCCTTCACAGGGTGGGATTACGCTTCTTGAAAAGGCGAATTCTGCCCTGTCCACGGACTTCTGTCCCTGGGCGAACAAATACGTCTACTGGCTGAAGAACCCTGTGACGATCCTGTCTCTTGCGATTGTCGGATCGGTTCTGTGTGGGGTGTTTCTAAACCCCCTGGTCTTTCTGATTACCGGCCTGCTGGTGCTTGTCACGGGAGTCGGAGTTGTGCTGCCGTGGATTGCGGTCCGTGGGATTACCTGTCAGGTCTTCTTTGATATTCCTCGCACACAGGTAGGCGCAGCAGCACGAGTGCGTCTGAGAGTCACTAACAAATGGCCAATTCCGGTCTGGGGCCTGTCTTTGATCCGCGGGTTTGCACTGAACACAGGAGCGGACGGAGATGAAGGCGTTGCTTTGGCACGAGTTCCTGGCTGGTCAACAGTCGAATATTCGTGGGCGTTTACTCCTCGCCGTCGCGGTCTGTATCCCAATGAAACTGCCACTGTGGAAACAGGATTTCCATTTGGGCTGATACGTGCACAGAAGGAGGCGACGGTTGAAGGCAGCCTGATCGTCTGGCCCGAATGTGTTCGACTGGATGGCATGCCGGATACGTCCGAGTCGCAGAACACTGAAGAGCAGTTGTCGGACCGTCGCACGGGCGACTTTGGAGACATGATGGGAACTCGTCCGTTTCGACCGGGTGATTCTCTTCGCCGAGTCCACTGGGCTCAGACTGCACGTCAGCAGACCATGATTGTGACGGAGCGGCAGGCTCCCGCTCTCACGTCAGTCAGAGTTGTGCTCGATGTTGCAGCAGACTCCTTTGAGTTCGAATTCAGTGATTCAGTTTTTGAATTATGCGTCTCTACTGCGGCAAGTGTCTGTGACTCACTGCATCGCCAGCATTCCCGTGTTGAACTGATCCTCGGGCGCGACGTATACGTGGCTGGTGACTCTTCAGTTGCGTTTCACCGACTGATGGATGCCGTCGCGGTTGCTGATCGCACGGCCGATCAATGGCGTCAGCCTCCTTCTCGAACTCAGTTTGAGATTCGAGTGACCACTGCTGCCGGAGCGATTGCCGGGTGTCCGCGGCAGGTTGTCGTTGGAGAGGATTCGCCGTCTGCGTGGATTACCGTTCGTAACCCGCAGGACCTGCGAGAGCGATTTCCCGGTGAGTGGAGGAGACTCTGTCATGCCTCCTGAACTGACCATGGGACGTCGTGTTGACGCTCCGAAGAGACAGTCGCCTTCGACCAGTGATTCAGAGTCTCAGGTGTCCAGTCTGCGGTTGCACGTCACGTGTGTTGTGATGGCATTGATCGCTGCATTCATCTTCACTCTGACAGAGCATGATGATCATGAACACTCCCTGTGGTGTGCGTTCGAGATCGCGATTCAGACTCTTCTGGTAATCGTGGCGACCTGCTACTTCCGGATGCGAATCAGGCTCCTTCATGAATCGTCGGTGATCATGCCAATCCTGGTGATGGTTGCCTGCTTCAGCCTTGTCTGCGAGCCGTTCCAGAGAATGGTGTTTGAGACCGGGCATTCCTTTGAAATGTTGGTGATGCACAGCCAGTGCAATCTCATGCTCGCGCTGGCGGTGTGCGGCTTTCGACTCAGTTTTCAGCGTCTGGCGGCAATCATCGCTGTCTTTACGACGATCTTCTGCTGCACGATTTCCAGTGCGTCAGGTCTGATTCCACTCACGATCATTTTTGCAGTCTCCACAATTGTCTGGCTGGTTGCTTCTTGGTGGGAGACAGTCGATCGCCGAGTCCTGCAGACAACTCGTCGTGGATTTCCCGTACGTCTGCTTCTGACGGGGGGGGCAATTCCATTACTGGCACTGTTGGCGGCGAATGCTTTCGGCGCGAATCAGGTGACGACTGCGCTCAGTGGTTTCATGCCTAGTTCCGGGGGAACCGGAGAACACAGCCCCTATGCTCGAGGTGGTGTACGGGACGGAGAAGCCCTGATCGCTGGCAACGAAAACATCAAGAGTTTCGCGCCCATCGATGACGCGCCATTTCTGGATAGCGAACTGCCCAGTCTTTACGACGTGTTCAACGACACATTCGACGACCCTGTCAAGAAGATCAAGCATCAGGAGCGAGCCGTATCACTGCCGGCCGACCTCATGAAACACATTCATCAGATCATGGCCGAAGCGAAAAAGGCGGGGCGTGAATTCGATCTGCTGCGAAGCCGGAAGCAGGGAGACAAGAGCAGGATCCGTGATCTGGATACCCACGCGTTGTTCTATGTTGCCGGGCGCACTCCCGTGCATCTGAAGATGGAGGTGTTTCAGCTGTTTGATGGTCGTAAGTGGACAGCAGATGTCGGGGAGTGGACTCAGCGGCTGCCAATGAAGGAAACGGATGGCCGCCACTGGTTGAACATTCCTCAGCCCGGCAAGGGGTTCGGAATGTTCTCCGGGACCGCGACTCACAGTATCAAGGTGGCAAATCTGGACGGTAACGTCATTCCAACTCCGGCCCATCCGGTGGGGGTCAGTATTGATCTGGTTGATGTGGAAGACATGTATCGGGTGTACAGCAACGGTCTGGTGACCCTGAATCGCAAATCCGTCCCCACGATGACACCCATCAGTTTTGTCTCACGATGCGTTGATCGATCTGCACTGCGGGACAACGACAGGATTTCAATTCTGAAGCGGACGCAGATGCGGTCCATTGATGACCTGTATACGTATATGCCGGATGCCGATGAGGCTGACCGAATAAGGCGACTCACCGAGCGATGCGTGGCGGGGATTCCACGTGGCTGGCGGCAGATCGAGGCCATCGAGCAGTTTCTGAGGACAAATTACAAGCTTGACCGGGACTCGCTGTTGTCTGAGGAAGAGACCCAGGCGATTTCAACATTTCTCTTCGAGACCAAACGAGGGCCCGAATACCTGTTCGCCAGCTCTGCCGTCATGATGCTGCGATCTCTTGGGTACCGGGCGAGGCTGGTAAGCGGATTCTATGCACGCCCCGAACGATACGATGTTAAGAATCGCCACACAGCAGTCCTCGCAAAGGATGCTCACTTCTGGTGCGAAGTAACTCTTGGAGCTGGAGCATGGCTGACTGTGGAGCCGTCCCCCGGTTACGAGATTTTGCCACCTCCTCCAGGAATCTGGGAGCAGCTGAGTGAGTTGCTCGCACTGGTGTGGGGGTTCGTAGTCCGAAATGCCATTGCTCTGACGCTCTTCTCAGTTGGGGGCATTTTTTGTTTTCTCTGGCGACGATCGATTCAGGATCGGCTGCTGACGCTCCGCTGGCGGATGGCCTTTCGCCGAAAAGCCAACAGGCGAGCAGTGCATCTTGCGGTGCTTGTGGAGCATCGCCTGAGACTTGCGGGACTGGAAAAGGAAGCCGGAACCACTTTGCGACGCTGGTCCTCGAAAGCAGTCTTCGGGCCGGTGCGCGACAGGCTGAAACGCGTTGCTGAAATCGCAGATCAAGCCATGTATCAGTCCGACGATGTGTCGGTAGACGACCGCGAGTTGAATGAACTGGCGCAGGCACTCAGTTACAGACAACTGAAGCGACTCCCGTCCTCGGCCGGCAACGTATCGCAGATTGCATAGTGAAAGGTGTTGGAAAAAAATGTCGACGTTAGTGACTGAATCCGGGACAGCCGAGCAGCACCTCGCTGCTGCGGACAGTATCCGGAACCGACTGAATGCTGCTCTTAAGGGGAAGCAGGATGTCGTGGAAATGGTGCTCGTCTGTCTGCTGTCGCGGGGACATCTGCTGCTTGAGGACAAACCGGGACTGGGGAAGACGACTCTGGCAAAAGCACTCGCGAGCGCCATCGGCGGAGATTTTGCTCGCGCCCAGTGCACTCCTGACCTTCTTCCAAGTGACATCACGGGATTCAATATCTTCAATCAGAAGACTCATGAGTTTGAGTTTCGCAGCGGCCCCGTTTTTGCGGATGTTCTGCTTGCTGATGAGATCAATCGTGCAACACCCAGAACACAGAGCGCTCTGCTGGAGGCCATGGCAGAGCGGCAGGTGACGGTCGACACACAGCGATTTGATCTGAGCCGTCAGTTCTTTGTGATCGCCACTCAGAACCCTGTTGACCAACACGGTACGTATCCACTGCCGGAAGCACAGCTGGACCGCTTCGCAATGAAGCTGAGTGTTGGGTACCCGGCTCCGGACGATGAAATTCGCATGCTTCAGGAGGCGGTGGGAACGATCGAGGATGATACCAGCCGTGATTCCCCGGCCCTGCAGGAGGGGCAGCTGCAGGAAATGCAGGAGGCTGTCTCACGAGTGTCCGTTGCGGAAACAGTTCAGGACTATCTCGTCCGCATCGCAACCGAAACACGCAAACACATCAGCATCAATCTGGGCCTGAGCCCTCGTGGCCTGTTGACCCTGCAGCGGGCTGCTCAGGCGCAGGCGTTCCTGGGGCGTCGAGAGTTTGTCACCCCGGATGATGTGCTGGATGTCGTCTTTCCAGTCCTCAGTGTTCGACTGGGGCTCGAGATTGAAGAAGCTAATCGTGTCGTTCAGGAAGTCCTGGATGCTGTGCCCGTCCCGGACTACTCGGAGAAGAAGAAATGAAACACCTGTTTGCTACTGCAACTGCCGCCGCCGCTCTGCTTCTTGCTGGTTGTTCAGACCAGGACGATGCGGCAGTCACCACGGACATGCATGAAGACTTTGATCACGACCACAAACATCAACATGCGGACGGGGATGACCACGAGCATGACCATGCGGATGGCTTCAAGGGCACCCATTCGCACGGACATTCGCACAGTCACCGGCACGGAGACCCCATTCATGGTGGCAAAATCGTGTCGGTCGGTCATACGCATCACAAAGGCGGGGCAACTCATTACCACGCCGAAATTATGCCGATTGAGGAATCCTCTATTCGCTTCTTCGTCCTTACTGAGTCGGATGACGGCGTGTCGAAAGACTACCCCATCGAAGATGGCGAAATCACAGCGTTGATCAGCCTCAAGGGGAAAGAGGCGGCTGCGTCAAATGTGAAGTTTCTCAGTGTTTCCGAAGGCAAGTCCGCCGAGTTTGTCCTCTCCATTCCGGATGACATGACTGACGGTGATGCGTACTCGGTTGTGGTGCCCAAAATCAAACTGGGAGGCCAGCGACTGAATTTCAGTTTCACGGCTTCGCGAAAAAACGAGGAAGAGTCAGCTGATGACTGATCTCCTGCTGCTCGCAGACGGCCCTGGTTACACAGGCTTCTTTGCAGACGTCAATACGACGTTCTGGAGTGGAGTTCTGCGCATTGCCTACGCGATGGTGGCAGCGGCACCCTTTCTTGTGGCAGGTGTGCTCGCAGCCGGCATCCTTCGAGGAATGGTGGGCGCGGAACGCACTCGTTCGATTCTTGGTGTGGGCCACTGGAGCGGACCGTTTCGGGCATGGGCTCTGGGAGTCCTGTTGCCCATCTGTTCGCTGGGGGCCCTGCCCGTTGCCCGGGAACTTCGTCGGGCCGGGATCCCAAGTGGGACGGTCCTGAGCTTTGTCCTCGTAGCTCCCGTTCTGAATCCTGTCTCAATTGTTTATGGCCTCAGTCATATTGCGCCCGTGACCCTGCTCTACTTTGCGGTTGGTACCTTCGTGGTCTCAACCGGGATTGGGGTCATCTGGAATGCACTTGTTTCTGACAAACACGATACGGACCCCGAAAACCTGGAACGCGCTCCCCGCAAGAGCGTTCATCGAATTGCAGTCATTGCAGACACTGCGACACGTGGGCTTGTGGGGCCAGTCTTTGTGGATTACGGGCTTGCTCTGCTGGCGGTTGGCTTCCTTGGAGCCTTCCTGCCTCACGGCATCCTGCAGACGGGCATGACACGCGACAACATCTGGGCTCCGTTCATCATGGGGCTGGTGGCAATCCCGGTCTATGTGACGCCGACCGACGTGATGATGCACTTCGGTCACATTGTGCGAGACGGCTATTCACTGGGCGCGGCATTTGCCCTGATTGTCCTTGGGGCTGGCGCGAATGTGGGAGTTGCCAACTGGCTGCGTCGCGATTATGGGTTTCGGCCGTTGATGTTGTTTGTTGGCCTGTTGATCGGTTCCACGCTGGTGATTGGATTCACTGCGGACCGGACGATTGAACATGGCAAAGCGACTATGGAAGACCATACGCACGCATTCGACTCATTTACGCGTTTGGCGCAGGTCTCACAGGAAGAGGCTGGCCCGTCATGGGTTGTGACGAAGGTGTCTGAGTCAATCAGCAAACACGAGGCTGCTTCCGGAGCTGCTGAGGTCGGAGGATTCTGTCTGTTGATCCTGCTAATGGTCGTCGGCGTCGTGCTGCGGCTGGTGGGGGATCGATTCCGTGTTGAACAGTACCTGCAGCCGGTTGAAGACGAAGCTGCGGAAGAATACACGAAATGGAATCCAGCGCTTTCTCCCGTGCAGCTGGTGACTGTGAGTGTCCTTGGTGTGCTGGGACTCGGTGTGGCGGGCCTGTACGTGTTCTATCCGTCGACCAACGATCTTATTGAAGAGATGAACATTATTCGGGTCGAAGCGTACGACGCTGCCCGAGCAGAGGACGGCGAAGAGTTTTCGCGCAGAACCAGTCAGTGGAAGCGGCAGGCTGAAAAGCTGCCCACCAGTCTATTGATTCGCGGCGGCACAGTGACCGATGCCGGGCGCGAGAGCCTGAGCGAGTTTCTTTATGGGCTGAAGACTTATGAAGATCATGTGACGGCAGGACGAACCGACCAGGCGAAGATGATGCGAGGATATGTGGACGGGCTTTATCGAGCGTGTTGTGACGAGTTTCGAGCACCCTCAGATGACTGACAGGAAGAGTGATATGAATACGATGACGAAACGGCGGCGCGGTTTCACGCTGATCGAAGTGCTTGTGGTGATCGCCATCATAAGTGTCCTTGTGGCCCTGATTCTGCCTGCCGTGCAGCAGGCGCGGGAGGCAGCAAGGAGAACGGCGTGTAAAAACAACCTGAAACAGCTGGCTCTGGCGATGCACAACTATGAGACGACATATCGGGTGCTGCCTCCAGGGTACATCCACAAGCCAGGGCCGAACGGTTCGGCACTGGCCGCAGCAAACCATGCCGGGATGGCGTGGGGAGCAATGTTGCTTCCACAATTAGAGCAGCCTGCACTCTATCGGCAGTTTGATTCCAATGTTCCGGTTTGGGACCTGGTCAATCTGGAGGCACGCGAGACCCAGTTGCCCGTCTTCCTGTGCCCATCTGACCCATGGTCTGAAAACGTCTTTGTTGTCAGAGACGATTCAGCAAGCCCAATCGAACAGTACGCGGCAGCCAGCTATGCGGCCAACTGGGGGCCCGCGACTGCTACGGTCAATCTTGATGATACGCCTCTTCGAAGTCAGGGCGTGTTCTATCGGAACAGTCGCACACGCGTTCGGGATATCACCGATGGATTGTCGAACACACTGGCGCTGGGAGAACGAACGAATGGTCCCCTTCCTGGAGGGACTTCCGGCGGCGGCCATGCATCGTTTGAGACATCATGGGTCGCGGCAGTTCGCGATGTTGATGACCTCGCGGATGACCACGGGCATATGGTTCTGTTTGAAACACAGTTTCGTCCGAACCAGATCGGTGGTGACGACAAAGGCCTGTCCGCCCCTCACATCGGTATGTGCCAGTTTGCCCTGTGTGACGGATCAGTGCGTGCCATCAGCGAGCACATTGACGCAGACCTTTATAACGCACTTGGCACGCGACGAGGCAGGGAGCCGGTTGGCGAGTTTTAAGTATGGACGTTGAGTATCCTGTTGCAGAGATGAGTGACGATGTCGCTCTGACAACTGCCGAAAACACCGCAGTGGCGGGCGCGACCGGGCGTAGTCTCATTGGTGACTACGTTACTCTGGTGGTTTGCGTCCATGTGGTGTTTTGCGCAGCGTGCTGGCTGGTGCAGACAGGATTCAGTTCGGGAAGCGGGCTGGCTGTCGCGACGGCAGGTTGGGTGATTGCACGATTGTGCTTACGAGACCGCCCGGCCATAGCTGCGGTTCCTGTCACCGCTCTGTTGCTGGGGGCGGTTTCAATGACTCAGGTTGTTGCCTCGACAGCCATTCCCGTTTTTTTCTCTTCGCCCGTTCTTGCAGGTCTCCTGGTTCTGTTGCTCCTGATGGATGCCAGAACAATCTTCGAGAGGCTTGTCACAGCAGACGCACAGCATCGGGAAATGGTTCGCCAGGCACTGTTTCGGTATGGCCTCCGAGGAGTGCTCTACGGCATTGCCTTGATTCTCGCAGTCAATGCGCTGGCAATTCCACTGTTTGAGGAATGGCAGTTTCGATCCACTCCTGCTCCCACGAGCCCACTCGGTCTCCGTGACCGGCTTACGCTGGAACAGAACATCATGTTTCGGCTGTTTCAGGGACTGTCGGCACTCTTCTTTTTCACAATCGGTGCATGTGTTGGCAGTTTTCTGAATGTAGTCATCTACCGCCTGCCATTGAGGGTGTCGGTGCTGGTGAAACCGTCTTACTGCCCGGGATGCGAGGAGTTGATCGAGGGGTCTGACAATATTCCACTGATCGGCTGGCTCAGACTGAAGGGCCAGTGCCGTAACTGCAGCATTGAGATCTCTTCACGATATCCCTCCGTTGAACTGCTGATTGGAAGCTGCTTTCTGATTCTGTACTTCGTGGAATTGATTTCAGGTGGGCAGAACCTTCCTGAGCGAACACCCAATGCTTACAACGGCGTGTTGTGGGTGCTGTTCTACACGAAATGGGACCTTGTTGGCCTGTATCTCTACCATTGCTTTGTGCTTTGCACGTTGTTTTCCTGGGCGATGATCAGACGAGATGGCAATCGCGTGCCTGCGGTGTCGATTCTCATAATTCTCTTCCTTGTTGTGCTCGCCCCCGTTGTGATTCCTCTGTTGCATCCACTTCCCGCAACAACAGCATTGTCAGGGACGTCTGCCATATTAAAACCACTGGCGACCTCAGGGGCAGGAATTCTTGCTGGTTTCGGAAGCGCTTCTGTCCTGTGGGTGCTGTGCAGGACGAGTGCGTCCCGGAATCTTCCGCACGATCCAGCGTCGTGGATCCTGATGGGCGCCGCACTGGGGTGGCAGGCGGTGATATGCGTGCTTGCGTTTCTGGTCGTTTGGGCGCTGCTGGAGGGCCTGCTGAATGAGATGTCTGGAGTGATCCCCACGTCAGAAGCCAATCAGAAGATCAACTGGCTGGCATTGCCGGCTGTTGCATTTGTTAGCCATTGTGTGTGGCGTCCTGTGGTCCATTTCTTTCTTGAAGCATGATTAAGGCTGGAATGCAAAAGATGAAGGTTTTTGCGAATCATGTGAGGCGACCTGTGTCAGCATTGACTGGTGATTCGTATACTGTTTTCACTGGTCGGACTGGGAGTGATCGTTGCTTCTGATGTCCACATTGCATTACAGAATTCGCCTTGTCCTCACGCTCGGTGTCGTCCTGCTGCTGACAGGAACGGCCCCGTTGACGTACGCACTGCACGTCGTTGATGATGAGGCAGTTGAAAGCAATTCATGTTCCTGTGATTGCTGCCATCACAGCTCAAAGTCTGACTCAAACAGCAAGGCTCCCTCAGAGCCGCACGATTCCGATTCCTGTCAGGTCTGTCAGTCAGCTTTTGCCCGCTCTCTGAGTGTCTCGGTCGCGACTGCAATTCCTGAAATCAGTCCTGTTCGGCAGATTAAGCCGCCGCGCATCGTGGCTCCTGTGAAGTCCGCCGCCTACACCGTTCCGAAACGTGGACCGCCCTGCTGATCTTCAGCGAGCGATTCACATTCGTATGTGCCCCTGACAGCTGTCTCTGACGGCTTTGATTCCAGAGGCAATGTGCGCTCAGAAACCTCGGCTGCGGCCTGCAGCACTCTGAGTCCGACCAGTCCTCTGTTGTGTGAGGGTCGCGCCGAGGTTTCGTTGTCGCACGCATGTCCTGGATTCCATGAGTTTCTCAAGGTGTTAAGTGAGGTGTCAAATGCAAAAGCTGCGCCTTCGTTATCTGGCCGAAGATCTGCTGATGATGGGATTGTTGCTGGGGGTTTGTGCGCTTATTGTCTTTGGTCCGCAGAGCCAACTCTCCGCCCCCGCCGCCACGGCTGCAACTCCAATGAAGATTCAGCACGATCAGCAGCTCAGGTGACGTTTTTTGTGACTACGCTCGCCAGAGTATGGTCCGTCCGGGGACTTGTTCCGCTGGCTGGCGACGGCGGCTACGTTGCTGGCCAGGGCTGGCCGCTCCAGTGACAGACGCCCTGATTTGCTAAACAGCGTTCAATGAGTGAGTTGGCGAACGTAGACGAAAAGAGCACCGCGTGAGCACGGTTAGGAGGGTGTCGACGATGCATGGTACGCTGTCACGGACATAAGGGGCTCCACCGGGCAGACCAATGTACAGGGGAGCGTGTTGTGCCGGGGCGTGAGCAAAAGTGAGGCGGTTGTCTCCGTGCGGCGCACCCCGGTCGCTGATTCCCTGGTGAGACGCAAAGATTTAGAGCGTGTTGCAGTGAAGTCTTCCATCTTTCCCACGCCGCCTCCGCAATGAACAGAGACCATCTCGAAGCTTCGGCCCTGCGGGCGATTCGGGTAGGAAAAACCGAGTGCCACTTTCCAAAGATGGCCGTCTGATAACCCTTCTTTCGCAGGTGCATCGATGTCTGGCGTTTTGATCTGAACATGACCGTGGCAGCTCATTTCCTGGTAGCTCTGGTTGTCCGACAGAATGAGCACCATGTTTGGCTGGTCAGCCGAATGAACTCCCGCTGTGAGCAGCGTCAGCAGAATCAATACTGCGGGTAAAGCTGAAGTGAGTCGTGACGAAGGGCCGGGCATTCCCCGGTGTCCAGTCTGGAGCTGTGGGTCTGAGAGATCCAGAAAAACCAGTCTGACACGGCTGGGACGCCGGAAACATGCATGGGCCTGTGAGTGGTGTCGATTCGGGACGTGTTCGTGTTATGATGGCGAGCCAGTCTGGCAGTTTGGAATCAAGAGATGCGCACAAGCTCACACCTGTTGGTGGCCGTTGTGATCATGATCGCGGGCAGCAGATGTCAGCAGTCCGCAGTGGCTGCCGGATCGAAAACGCCCGAGTTTACGGAACTCAGTCAACAGTTCTTCGAAGCTCACTGCCTCTCCTGCCACGGTGCCGAAGATCCGGAAGGCGATTTTTCGCTGCACGATCTCGGCGAAGATTTTCAGTCACCGGAAGCGAGTCAAAGGTGGCTGGCTGTCCTGCGTCAGTTGGAGACCGGGACGATGCCTCCTGCTGATGAGCAGCAGCCCGGGCACGCCGACCGCCATAAGATGATCGCGGATATCGGGGAACAGTTTCGGCTCGTGGGGCGGCCTTTGGAGTTGATTCGGTCTGCTCCCAAATATGGCAACTACGTGAATCACGCAGACCTGTTTAGCGGTGAATACAAAGGACCGGCGTTTTCACGGCCTCGAATCTGGCGAATCAGCCCTTATATCGACGGACAGAGCAGTCCGTTCAGTCTGTCTCAGGAAGAAGGATTCAAAGACTATGCTCATATGTGGAGTCTCGATAAGCCCACGATTGAGTTACTGATGCTCAAAGCCAGCGCTGGCGTGAAGCGTCAGATCGGGCCTTCGGAAGAGGAATTGAAACAGCAGGACCAAATCTGGAAGCAACAGATTCTCAATAAACGCCGAACCCTGCGAGCAGACGTTGCCAAACAGGAAGATGTTGTTGCCCGGAACCCTGATGACGAGGGACATGCCAGGCGACTGCAGAGCCTGCGGACGCAGCTTGAAAGGAATGAAGCCACTGACTTTGAAGAGCACCGCAATCGTCCATCCAACAAACTCCCGGGCCTCAAACGGAATGTGCTTTGGCGTGTTGCCTATGGCGTGGAAATGCCATCGGAGCAGGATCTGGATGAAGCGGTCTCACGTCAGCTGAAGACAGCATTGCGTCGTGCGCCGAATGCGGAAGACATTACGAAAATGTCGGCTCGCCTTCGGGGAGCGATTGAGGCGTACGGCAATGAAACAGGAACGCAGCTGACACTGACGTCCATTCTGATGATGCCGGAGGCTATCTATCGGATGGAGCTCGGACTGGGTGAGGTCACGCCCGATGGACGCAGGATGCTGAATCCAGCAGAGATTGCTTATGCCGTTGGCTACGCATTGACTGATGGGGGGCCGGATAAGGAGCTCCTGAATGATCTTGCCGGACCAAAGCTCAGCGACCCGGCTGTCATTCGTGCACATGTGGAACGAATTTACGACAGTGCAATTACCGGCACCGACAAACGACGGGGGAAAGCTGAGCGAGTGCTGCGGTTCTTTCAGGAGTATTTTGCCTATCAGGGGGCAACAGATGTGTTCAAAGACGGCACGCGTCACCCCGGACACAATCCGCGGCCGAGCGACCTGGTCAGGGACACCGATCTGCTGATCATGGACATCCTGAAGAAGGACAAAGACGTTCTGAAGGAATTGTTGACGACCGACATCGCCTTCATTCGTCATGTTCCCTCGCGACCCGGCTGGGAGACGATCTCGTCCTATAGCGTGACAAAGAAGCAAGTGCGTGAACGCAACCTGATCAGCGGTGAAAAGAACCGCAACAATCAGCGATACGTTCTGAAGCTTGAAGGGCAGCGCGCAGGAATCCTGACTCAACCGAGCTGGCTGACAGCACACTCCACGAATTTCGACAACGACCCGGTTCGACGGGGCAAATGGATCTATGAACATCTGCTGGGTGGCGTCATTCCGGATGTGCCCATCACTGTGGATGCCACGGTGCCGGAGGATCCTGATAAATCACTGCGTGTGCGTTTCGCAAAGACCCATGATGCCTACTGCATGAAGTGCCACTCACGGATGAATCCTCTGGGAATGGCATTTGAGATGTTCGACGACGTCGGGCGATTTCGCGAACAGGAGTTGCTGCGCGACAATAAAACGTATGTTCCCGTCGACTCAGAAGGGGCGATTGCACACAGCGGGGTTGAGGGACTCGACGGCTCCGTTGAGAACGCCGTGGATCTGATGCACCGACTCGCGGAGAGTGCTCATGTGCGTCAGGTGTTTGTGCGGCATGCGTTCCGTTATTGGATGGGACGCAATGAGACTTTGAATGACTCGCCAACGCTTATGGCGGCCGATACTGCGTTTGTTCAGAGTGGAGGCAGCATGAAAGCTCTAGTGGCCTCACTGCTTACGAGCGACTCATTCCTCTATCGCAAATCTCCGGCGGCTGCCGAGAACACTGGCTCTAACTGAGAGAAGAACAATGACAATTTCTTCAACACGTCGAGATCTGCTGAAAGGCGTCACGCTTGGGAGTGGGGCGCTTGTGCTGTCACCACTGGTCAGTCAGCTGGCGGCTCAGGTTTCCGGATCCAAAGAGTTTCCACAGCGATTCGTCTTCGTTGTGAAGTCGAGTGGCCTGACGCCTGGTCATATCGTCCCGGAGACATTCGTCGATGACTACATCGTTCAGAAGGAGAGTTACATCGCCGGTGAGGGGTATACCAGTGGTGTGCAGATGAAGGACTGCGATCGGTTCATTCGACGGCCGCTGAAGAATGCCGTCCTGAATGAGTCGATGAAGTCACTGCAGCCTTACCGGGATCGGCTGACGATTCTGCAGGGACTCAGCGGCAACATGGTGACGGGCGGGCACATGTCAGGCTATGGCGCGATGAGCTGTATGAAGGATCTGATGGCTGAAACGATCGACCACAAGATGGCGACGATCTACCCATCTGTTTTCTCTCACCTTGGGCTGTCTACCGTGACAGCGACCATGGGAGCTCGGTTTGCCGACTCCGTCTGCTATCCGGGGATTTCGGCCGCGAGCAGCACAAAGGCTCTCCCGTTTCACGGGAGCCCGACTCAGGCCTATCAGTCTCTTTTTGGATCGGTCGCGACCGGCAATGACCGAAAACAGTTCGAGGCACGCGGAAACCTGTTTGATTACCTCGGCGAAGATGTGAAGGCCTTGAGGAAGAGCCTTGCTGGCAGTGAAAAAGAGAAACTGGATCACCATCTCGAGGCAATCGAGGAACTGCAGCGGCAGCGGGAAGGCATTCTGAAGATGTCTGACCAGATTCGAAAAGGGAAACCGGAAGTCACTGAGCAATACACAAACATGGTCCTCGAAGACCGAATGGATGCTCATTGCGAGATTGCTGCCGGCGCCCTGATCTCGGGATTAACCAATGTCGTGACGATTCGTGCCGACGGGCTGGGGTCTCAGTACACGAAGCTGGGATTCGACAGCGGGCAGGTGCATGGGATTGGGCACGGCAAGGTTCCTGAGGGGGCTGATTCTGTGGACCACGCCCGAGGGCTCATTCGCGGTTTTCAGCTTGATAACGTGGCGACGATTGCAGAGAAGCTGTCAAAGATTCCGGAAGGCGACGGCAGCATGCTGGATAACACCACGATCATCTACTTCTCGGATGTCGGCGACAAACATCACGCCTCCAATCGGGAGTGGCCGTATATCGTTCTTGGTGACATGGGGGGGCGACTCAACTCAGCTGGCCATTACATTCAGTATCCTCACAAGGACCACGAAGGACATCGGACGATTGCCAGCTGGTGGCTGACTCTGTTACAGGCCGCCGGCCGGCCGCAGGACGGCTTTGGGATGAAGGATCGCAATGTGGATGCGGAGAGTCAGCGCGGACCGCTCGGTGAGTTGCTTGCATAGTCTTCAGTTCCTGAATATTCCTGCTGACGTTCCCAGTGGATGACTTACCGAGCCTCCGCACACGAAGAAGGATCCTGGTTCGTGTCGAAGCTGGTGATCAGACAGTTCCTTTTCAAACAAACAACCAGGGTACTTGCAATGCATCTTCCAGCTTTCAGCCAGTCAGCAGGACGCATGTTGTCCGTCATGTTATTGGCTGCGTCACTCCTGAGTGCACGAGAATGCTTCGCTCAGGAGCCGAGCGAGTTTCGCTTTGCAGGGATCATTCGCGACAACATGGTTCTCCAGCAGGGAAAGCCCATTCGAATATGGGGATGGGCAAGGGCTGGTGAAAGTGTTGAAGTCACAATTACCCAGGACAGGGCTGTTGGCGAAAGTGCGATCCAGGATGCGGTTGCTCAGCAGACGCGACAGGCTTTACCGTCAACCTCTTCTGGTGAGTATTCCGTTCAGGTTCAGTATTTGGAAACGAATGCTCCGCAGTTGGAGACTGCATCCGTATCCGCGACAGCCGCGCAGGATGGCATGTGGGTGGCCACTCTGCCTCAGGCGAAAGCCAGCTTTCGCCCGACATGGATTGTGGCCGCCAGTGAGGGCAAAAGGCTGGCCGTGCAGAACGTGCTGGTTGGAGAGATCTGGGTGTGTGCGGGCCAGAGCAACATGGGCTGGAGCAACTTCAATCGTAAAGGACGCGAAGCTGCATCTGCAGACTTTCCGGGGCTGCGTTACGTCGCATGGCATGACGCCTGGTACAAACCCAGTAGCGACCTTCGCCGTCCGGTTCAATGGCAGGAGTGCTCACCCGAAGCGGCACAGCGGTTCTCGGCGGTTCCCTATCTGTATGGCATGTTCCTGCACCGATATCTGAAGGTTCCGGTGGGCATCATCAATGTGGCTCGCGGCGGCACAACAGGTCAGGCGTGGTGTCTGCGTGATGAACTGGACAAGCTCAATCATGTGACGGTGCAGAGCGCTCTGAAGAAGTACGATGCTGAAACATCGGTTTGGGAGCAACCGACGGAAGTTGTTCGGATCATGCAGGAATGGGAAGCGGCCAAAATGGAGGCTACCGCCCAGCACGCCGTCAGAGTGACAAAGGCGGAAGCGGAAGGAAAGAAGCCGCCTCGTCTGCGACTGCCCAAACAGCCGGGCGATCCTCGAAGCGGACACAGCCCGCCGGCTGGTTTGTTCAATGCCACAGTCTGGCCGATTCGCCAGTTGGGCATTCGAGGTGTGCTCTACTATCAGGGCGAGAACAACAACTTCATGCAGTGGACTCGGTATGAACATACGTTTCCGAAGATTGCGACTTCATTTCGGAAGGCGTTTGGCGACGAGAATCTGCCTTTTGGGTGTATCAGTCAGCCAGGCTGGGGCACGTATGGACTCGACCCGGAAGTAGCTACCGTTGCTGAAGGTTATGCCATTGTGCGAGACATTCAGCGACGCGCCCTGGCAGGGGATCCACATGGTGACATGATTGCGACGTACCCAACCGGAAACTCATACATTCATCCAGCGGAGAAGCTTCCTGTTGCCGAATACGCGTCATTGTGGGCTCTGGCGAAGGTGTACGATAAACCGGTCGTTCACCGGGCCAATGAATTCCAGTCTATGAGTGTCAAAGGCAGCAGTGCCTATCTGTACTTTGATTCGGACCCAGTCGTTTATGAACGATGGAAGCACATTGAGAACAACGCTTACTGGCAGGTTGTGCCCTGCCCTCGCGAAGGGAATGCGGACTTCAGAGGGTTTATTATTGCCGGGGAAGATCGCCGCTGGTATCCCGCGAAAGCGAAGCATACTCGGGTTGACGGAAAGTGGACGATTGAGGTGTGGAGTGATCTGGTGAAGGAACCAGTTGCCGTTCGTTACGGCTGGGCCAACTGGCCGACCGGTAATATGGTTGGACGTGAACGTCTGCCGCTGGAGACCTTTCGAACCGATGACTGGCCGCTTGTGGAAGGCGTGAATTATTCAGATGAAGCGAAGAAGGCCGCGTCTGAGACAATCAACCAATTGAAGGCCAAAGGGCAGAAGCAGGCACTTGATCGCCGGCTTCGTCAGGCTCAGCTGGATCAGGCGAAGGATGAGGCCGAGCTTTTCAAAGGAGATACCGACGGATTGATCGACAGTAAGGTGTCTCGCCTGACTGCTGTTCTCGACGAACTACTGGATCCCAAAGGAGCTGGACGTGCGATCCAGCGAGACCAGCCCGAACTGCTTGAGAAAATTGAGTCAATCAGGAAGCAGGTTGAAGATCTTCGGCAGGCTGAATAACGCTCGTGTCTCTCCATCTGCAATTACCTCTACAACGCCGGACAGCCCGGTGCGGAGACGAACTGTATGATCCAGTTGCTCAGAATTTTTCGTTGGTCGTTTCGGCTGAATACGGTGGCGTGTCTTCTGGCATTTACAGGCGCACGCACTGTGTTTGCGGAACGCCCGCCGAATATCGTGATCATTCTTGCTGACGATCTAGGGTGTTGCGATCTGGCCCTGTACGACGGATGGGTGAAGACGCCTTGCATCGAACAGATGGCACGGGACGGAATGCTGTTCACGGATTTTCACACAAACTCCTCCGTGTGCAGCCCCACGAGAACCGCGTTTCTGACAGGGCGTTACCAGCAACGTACGGGTGTCGTGGATGTGATTGTTGGGAATCGCGAACCGGACCACGGTATCCCTCCGACCACTCCCACGCTGCCCCGCGTCTTCAGTGACAACGGATATGCGACGGCCATCTTTGGGAAATGGCACTGTGGATATCAGGATAAGTACAACCCGGTTCATCACGGGTTTGATGAGTTTGTGGGATTCCTGAATGGAGGATCAGACTACCATCGGCATGGTGGATGGCGAGTCGGGTTGAAGCAAACCGATGTGCCCGGTTATTCGACTCATGTGATCACTGATCGCAGCGTCGACTTTATCAGGCGGCACCGGGAAATGCCCTTCTTTCTCTACGTGTCTCATGCAGCCGTTCATAATCCGTATCAGACGATTGAGGATACGCCGGAGAAGCGGGTGAAAGGGGAGAATCCCAATCATCTCAACGAGAAGAACCGCGCGAAGTACAAGTGGATGCTGGAAGATCTGGACCACGGTGTTGGTCAGATTCTGGATGCACTCAAAGAGCTGAAGCTGACTGAAAACACGCTCGTCATCTTTTTCTCGGACAATGGAGCCGTGGGAATGTGCCCACGCGAGTTCCGTCATCGACGAGGCGGAAAGTTCAGCCACTATGAAGGCGGTCACCGTGTTCCTGCAGTGGCCATGTGGCCAGGCAGGATCAAGCCTGGAACACGCTCCGACAGTCTGGTGGTAGGGTTTGATTTGTTTCCAACGTTGACGGAAATTGCCGGGATTTCGGACAGCAATCCGGACAATCTGGATGGTGTCAGCTTTCGATCTCACCTGCTGGAGCAGAAGCCGTTTCCGAACCGAGATGTCTTCTTTGGTTACGAACCCAGGCTTGGGACAGCAATGCGGCGTGGTGACTGGAAGATGATCATTAAGGAAAGCAGCGTTCAGTTGTACAATCTGAATGACGACCCACGCGAGGCAACCGATGTGACGGATGAGCATCCTGCAGTGTCAAGATCAATGCAGCAGGCCATCGAGCGGTTTCGGGCTGAGGTGACTCCGGGGTCATAGGCGGGCGCTGCATTTGTGACCACCTGTTTCGACTGCCCGTGTGTTAGGGTATAATTTGACTCCACCCAAACAGCAGGTAAGTCATGCTTGATATCACACAGACAGGTAGCGGCAGTCACAGTCGGGCCGATCGCCGCAGCATACTCAGAGCAGGTATGCTGGGTTTAGGCGGGCTTGGGCTGGCAGACTTTTTCCGCATGCAGGCTCAGGCGACTGAATACAGAACGACGCCTACCAGAAAGTCGGTCATTCTGCTGTGGCAGCAGGGTGGTCCGAGTCATCTCGAGACCTACGATATGAAGCCTGACGCTGTGCGGGACATCCGGGGGCCGTTTTCTCCAATCAGCAGCAACGTATCTGGGATTGACGTTTGCGAGTTGCTGCCCATGCACGCAGCGATCGCGGATAAGTTCACTTTGATTCGTTCGTGTTCGCATAACTGGAGCGGGCACAATGACGGAATCCCCATGATGGTGAGTGGATATCCTGGCTGGGATGACTCCCGGCACGAATCCACCAATCCAGAGCTCGGGGCGGTCGTCAATCGTGTCTTTGGTCAGGTGCAGAATGGAATGCCGGTCGCCGTTGGGATGGGGGCAAGACATTACAGCTATGTGCCGACGACAGCGACTGGTTACTGGTCTGATACATTCCGTCCGCCGACAGTCGATAAGGGGCTGAATACAGGAGTCAGCATCGAGATTTCACGACTCAATGACCGCCGTCAGTTGCTCGACAGCTTCGATGACCTCAAACGCAGAGTTGATTCAGACAGTGTGGTTGCGGCGGACAGTTTTCAAGAGCAGGCGTTCGATATTATCAGCGGGTCCAAAGCAAGGGACGCATTTGATGTCTCGCTGGAAGATGAAGCGACTCGGAACAGGTACGGAGACGGATGGGGGAAGCAGGCACTCCAGGCACGCCGACTTGTCGAGGCCGGAGTCAACTTTGTGACGGTGGGTGTTCCGGGCGACAGTGAGATCTATAACTGGGATGACCATGCGGTGAACGGAGATCTTCCAACCGCGATGCGCCAGCGTCTGCCTCGGTTTGATCGGGTTGTGACGGCCCTCATCGAAGATGTGCATCAGCGAGGCCTGGCGGAAGACGTCCTGATTGTCGTAACAGGGGAATTCGGCCGGACTCCCAAAGGTAACCTCCGAAAAGGAAATAGTGACGGAAAGATGAACTGGGGACGTGATCACTGGGCCAGCGCAATGTCGATCCTTGTCTCCGGTGGCAACATTCCAATGGGGCAGGTGTACGGCGCGACCAACTCAAAGGGCGAGCATCCGGTCCACAGGAAGGTCAGTCCCCAGGATATTCACGCGACAATTTATCACCATCTGGGGATCGACTACCGGAAGACATTCAATGATCCGGCTGGGCGACCGATTCATATCTGCTACGGCGAACACATTACGAATTGGTAACCAGGTCAAAATTGAAACCGGAGCTGCAAGAACAGAAATGAATCTGGAGCACGAAATGACTTCGTCCCGCCGACGATTCCTTGGCGAGACCAGCTGTGGGTTTGGGGCGGTGGCGCTTGCAGCTATGCTGCAGGAACAATCGCAGGCTTCGCCACCAGTGACGGCAGGCAATGCCCCCCTTGCTCAGAGGCCAACTCACTTTCCGGCCCGTGCCAAACGGATCATTTTCCTGTTCATGTCAGGCGGTCCATCCCAAATGGACCTGTTTGACCACAAGCCGGAACTGAACAGGCGATCCGGTGATTCACTGCCATACAAGCTGCCATCCAATGAGGCAACGGTCGGCCTTGATAATACGACTCTGCTGGGAGCTATCTCGGGCTTCAGGCATGAAGGAGACAGTGGGCTCTTCATGAGTGACATGCTGCCAGAGACTGCGAAGCACGCCGATGATCTTTGTGTTCTTCGAGCGGTGCACGCAGACAGTCCCAATCACCCAGTGGCGATTCGACAGTTGCATACAGGAAACCTGTTTGATGTGGTTCCCTCCATGGGATCATGGTTTTCGTATGGCCTGGGGACCGAGAACCAGCAGTTGCCCAGTTACATTTCAATTCTGCCTGGGGAAGGCGAACGGAATTACAGCAGCGCCTTCCTGCCGGCTATTCATCAGGGGACGGCCATTCAGTCTGTGGGAGCGTCACGAGGTAAAGCACCCATTCGGCATTTGACCGATCGCTCTGTTTCGGCATCTGTTCAGCGTCGGCGAATTGATTTAATTCAGCAGATGAATCGACGCCAGCTTGAGCGACTGGAATCAGATCAGCAGATGGAAGGGGTGATCGAGTCATTCGAACTTGCATTCAGGATGCAGACCGAAACTCCAAAGCTGGTTGACCTCACAGAGGAGTCAAAAGAGACCCAGGCTCTGTATGGCATTGGTGTGAAGAAGACGGACACCTTTGCGCGACAGTGCCTGCTGGCCCGGCGGTTCTCCGAAGCGGGCGTGCGGTTTGTTCAGGTGAGTCTTGGTGGCTGGGACCATCACAACAAAATTGCGAGCGGACTGCCCGATCGTTGTGCGGTTTCAGACAGGCCAGTCGCGGGTCTGCTTTCGGACTTGAAGAATCGCGGCCTGCTTGACGAAACTCTGGTCCTGTGGGGCGGAGAGTTTGGTCGCACACCTCACGCGCAGTTTGGTGACGGTCGAGAGCACAACCACCACGGATTCTCAATGTGGATGGCAGGTGGTGGTGTTCAAGGAGGAATGACCCACGGTGTGACGGACGACTTTGGCTATTTTGGAGTCGACGGTCAGGTTCACATCAACGACCTGCACGCAACAATGCTGCATCTGATGGGTCTGGATCATGAACGGCTTACGTTTGAGCATCATGGCCGTCCGTTCCGTCTGACCGATGTGGCCGGAAATGTCGTGCGGGAGATCATCTCCTGATGAATCGTTGAGCGAATTCCGGCTCGGCGGTTGATGAACGCTGAGCGACCCTTTCCGAATGACTGCGTGATGGGTCGGTAGACTCGCATTTTCAGGAAGCAGAGCAATGCCCAGTCGCCCGAACGTGACTCACTGGATTGATCTGGTCAAAGAGGGAGACAGCGGTGCTGCCAATGAAATCTGGCGCCACTATTTCGACCGTCTGGTTGGCGCCGTTCGTGGGCGACTCTACGGCCAGAACCGTGCTGTTTCGGACGAAGAGGACATCGTGCTCAGCGTCTTCAACAGTTTCTATGATGCGGCTCAGGACGGGCGATTCCCGGATCTGGCGGACCGGGACGATTTGTGGCGGCTGCTGATGACAATGGCGGCCAGGAAGGTGATTGATAAGCGTCGGCATGATCAGCGGCAGCGCCGAGGTGGCGACGTGACGGTTCAGTCACTGGACCAACAGGGCGAATCCGGACAGTTTGCGGAGGCGATTGGTACTGAGCCGTCGCCTGAAATGGTGTTGATGATGCAGGAGGCCGTTGAGCGACTTTTTTCTCATTTAGGTGTCGGGCAACTCCGAGATTTAGCGGGTGCCAAATTAGAGGGGTATTCGAATGCTGAGCTTGCCCGGAAGTTTGACTGCTCCGAACGGACGATTGAACGTCGTCTGCACCTGATTCGTGAGAAATGCCAACAGGAACTGATTGCCTCAGATGACCATGCGACAACAGAAAATACCGATTGAAGCTCTGGAACGGATTGACGACCTGTGCGCTGACTTTGAGAAGCAGTGGGAGGCCAATAATCCACCGTCCATCGAATCAACGATTGCCGGTGAGTCTGAAGAACTGCAGCGCGGGGCGCTGCTGGCGGAGCTAATTGTCCTCGATGTTGACTATCGCCGCAGGCGCGGGGACACCCCTGCAGAACAGGAGTACCTTGATCGTTTCCCAGCCGATGCAGAGAACATTCGGGTTGCCTTTCATGAGACCGGAAGACAAAAGGCGTTTGAACCGCCGCCGACGAATCAACTGGCAGCTCTGTTTCCCTCGCTGGACATTATTGAACTGATCGGCAGTGGAGGAATGGGGGCCGTTTACAAAGCTCGCCAGAGAGGTCTTGACCGTATTGTTGCTCTGAAGATTCTGCCTGCGGAGTTCGGCCATGATGTAAAGTTTGCGTTGCGTTTCACACGAGAAGCACGCACGCTGGCGAAGCTCAACCATCCCAATATCGTGGGCCTCTATGAATTTGGGAGCGTTGATGAGACCTACTATTTCCTGATGGAGTATATCGAAGGGGCGACTCTGCGAGATGCGGTTGCTGCTCGCGAACTCTCGTCACGCCATGCGTTGCACATTGTCCCTCACCTGTGTGATGCGTTGCAGTACGCTCATGATCAGGGAGTGATTCACCGGGACATTAAGCCAGAGAACATTCTTATGGACGTCAGTGGGGCCGTGAAGATTGCCGACTTCGGACTCTCACGGATCCTGGGAACTGACGGACAGCAGTCGCCTCTGACCGCCACTCATCAGGTTATGGGGACGCCTCGCTATATGGCTCCTGAACAGCTGGAAGGAGCTCACAACGTGGATCATCGCGCCGACATCTATTCCCTGGGCGTGGTGATTTATGAGATGCTGACGGGGGAACTTCCCATCGGGCGATTTGCTGCACCGTCGAAGAAGGTTGCGATTGACGTACGGCTGGATGAAGTCGTCCTGCGAACACTGGAGAAGGAGCCTCAGCGCCGTTATCAGCAGGCCAGTCAGATCAAGTCGGATGTTCAGTCGATCACTTCCTCCGAAAACCCCGGTTACGCCCCGACAGAGATTGAGGGCACAGCTGCAACAAAGATGGCGGATCGTGAATCTCTGTCACTTCATGATCAGGATGTTGCGGCTCGGCTATTGATTTCTCGCCGCCAGCTGATGGAACGTGTCAAAGGGTCGCTGCGTCCGCTGCTGCGTGGACAGCTTATTCAAATTGC
This sequence comes from uncultured Planctomycetaceae bacterium, assembly GCA_913031625.1. Lineage (GTDB taxonomy): Bacteria > Planctomycetota > Planctomycetia > Planctomycetales > Planctomycetaceae > Fuerstiella. The sequence goes on from CAJWGB010000038.1 coordinate 27,053, forward strand.
CTTTGGAGTGATTTTGATTCTCCCTGGTGCACTTTGCTGGTCGCAGAATACTGGAAACACGGGCCATATGGTCAGTGGTCTGATCGTCCACATCTACGGCATCGTGGTTATCGGTACGGCTGCCAATGTTCTGACAAAGATGAGACTCGTGGATTACTCAAAGTCACTCGATGAAATCCGCGGCCGTCTCGATCGGGTACGAGTTGCCTATCTGCCCGCTGCTTCGGTGGTTGGGTTCGTCTGGTGGCTCATGTGGATCCCACTGTGTGTCGTGGTGGGGTTTGACCAGATCCTGATGCCTCAGCCGTTGATCCTGTCGCTCGTTGTTGGAGTGATTGGTCTGGGCGCGTCCCTGTGGCTCTACAGACGGATGATGAAGTCAGCTGACCCGGACAAGCAGCGCCAGGCGAGCGGGAGTATCGTCAATGCGTTTCTTGAACTGGACCAGATTGAGCAGGCCAATATTCGGTAGGGCCGGTCGCGGCACGGGCTGCGGGCCATGCGCCGAAACGGCAGCCACAGGCGCATGCGACGGTGTTTCGGGTATTGAACGGTTGCCGGCGTGGGGCCGGGAACCTCACTCTTCGAGATTCGACTGCCCTGTTAGTCGGCCTTTGCGAATTCATGGACCCAGACAGGCTGATCCTGGTCCCATTCCATTCCCTGATGCATCCGCTCGATCAGAGCATGATACATCTGCAGGTTCGGATAGCCTTCGCGCTGTGCATCCTCTTCTGTGATGTCACCCCAACGTTCCGCTCGCAGTCCGGTAATCTCAAACTCGGTTTCTTCCAGGGTAAATCGCTCGCCGGGGTATCCATAAACGCCCGCTCGTCGTTGTTGTGTTTTGGAGCCGTTGAGCGCTGCTGCAACAAGCTTGTCATGGGTGACCAGTCGGTCGATCGTACACGTCTTTTCCGGGTATTCGTCAGTCATTTCGAAACCGATGTCAGAATGAAGAGGGACTGTTTGGAGTAGCTTAATGTGGGCTTGAGCACGGCAGCGAGATTCAAGACCTTCATTTCGACAGATTCCCGATCGTGAACGAATAAGTCTCAGCACCGCATGCACGCATCGCCGTCAGGGCGAACGACCAGTAGTTCGTTCCCGGTTGCCGGGGAATTCCGACGACTCCCAATACGAAAATCGCTAGTTTAGTATTTCAAACACGGCCAGCACCGGCCGGTGGTCGGAGGCAACTGACTCCGGAATCACCTCTGAGCCGACAAGTCGAAAACGTTTTGTTGGCTGATAGAAGACATAATCGATCCGCGACGTTGGTTTCGTTGCCGGTGCGGTGGGCGTGGACTCCCTGTCGATCGCGTTTGTCCAGTGCCGCTCGAGTTCAGTGATTGGTTCTGACCCCGGCGTTGCATTCATGTCACCGGCAAGAATTGTGGCCACCCGGTCGGTCTGTTTACCAAAGAGTCTGTTGATCTCCTTTGCTTCAGCCAGTCGATCTTCGGCAACGTTGTGCTGGAAGTGAGTGCTGATGAATCGCAGAGGGATGCTCTCTGTGAGTTGAACAGTGACCGCAATTGCCCCCCGCGGGTACGTTGTCCGCGCGGGTGTGCTTTCTGTGTACGGGAGCGGCTGGATGACGACGTCGCTGATCGGATATCGAGAAAGGACAGCGTTGCCAAAAAGTCCGCCCTGATAGTGCTGAGTGGGCCCCATTCGGACCTCCAGCCCGGTGAGTTCTTCCAGACGCTGGGCCTCATGTACTCTGCCGGATCGTTTTACGCCGACATCGACTTCCTGCAGCGCAACCAGGTCTGGCTTTGACTTATTGATCACATCCGCCAGACGTTCGATATCGTACTGGCCGTCAGTTCCCTGTCCGTAATGAATGTTGTAGCACAGCACGCGAATCAGTTGCGGTTCAGCGGCTTCAGGCTGACCTCCGAGCGAATGCAATACTGCAGTCAGAATCGCGATCAGATTCAGGAATCGAAAGTTGGTTTTCATGGCGTATTTTTGTGAGTGGAATCAAATGTTTCAGCCATTGTCCATTCTGATCCCGATGTCACAATGCAACGCGAACTTCCAGCTCCCCTCGATCCGGAACCGATTGATGAAGAAACTGTTGTGTGCCTGTCTTCCTGTCCTGTTGGCCATGAGTTACGTGACGGGTGCCGAGAAACCCAACATTCTGTTCATTCTTGCGGACGACATGGGGTACGGTGACCTGAACTGTACTGGAAGTCGGCTGTTGAAGACTCCGCACATCGACGCGCTTCGAAATGCGGGTGTTCTGTGTCGTCAGGCTTACGTGACCAGTCCTGTGTGTTCGCCCTCACGCGCCGGATTGATTACCGGTCGTGATCCGCGCAGGTTCGGGTACCAGGCGAATCTGAATAGTGGGTCTGCACGTTACGCTACTCGTCCTGAACTGCTCGGCCTGCCCCCTGGTGAGCATACGCTGGGGGATCATCTGTCAGCAGCCGGTTATGCAACCTGTCTGATTGGGAAATGGCATCTGGGGATCGGCCCGGAGTTTCATCCGAATCGTCGGGGATTCGACTCGTTCTGTGGCATGCTTGTCGGCAGCCACAGTTACTTTCCGAAAGCGACAAATAACAGGCTGGAACGCAATGGCGAGCCGCTGACTGAGTTCTCCAGCCCGTACCTGACGGATTTCTTTACTGATGAATCACTGGCCTGGCTTAGTTCACAGGAAGAGTCAAAAGACAGACCGTGGTTCCTGTTTGTCTCGTACAACGCACCGCACGGACCGATGCACGCCACGGAAGAGGATCTGGCAAAATTCGAGCATATTCAGGACAGGAAGCGTCGAACATATGCGGCCATGATGCTGGCACTTGATCGTGGCGTCGGTCGCCTGATGAATTATCTGCGGGAAACAGGGCAGAAACAGAACACACTGGTCTGTTTCTTTTCCGACAACGGAGGTGCGACCGGCAACGCCAGTTGGAATGGTCCGCTTTCGGGTGTGAAAGGCTGTCTGCGTGAAGGTGGAATTCGGATTCCCATGATCTGGTCATGGCCCGGCCACATTCCGCAGGGCGCGGTTCATGACGGAGTGGTTTCGAGTCTTGACCTGCTTCCAACGTTTATGGCGGCAGCAGATGCGTCACCACTTCCATTGGGGCCACCGCGCAGCCACGAGGACAAAAGTAATCGGCGGCGGGCCGTCGCGAAGTTTGGCGAATACGACGGGATCAATCAGTTGCCGCACTTTGATGGGAGTGCATCATCTGTGAAGCGAACCCTGTTTTGGCGTCTGCAGGGACAGAAAGCCGTCCTGTCCGGCGAAGACAAGCTTGTAACCCTGTCCCACCGGGCTCCTCAATTGTTTTCTCCGGCGACTGATCCCGGCGAACAGTCTGATCGATTTGGAAAAGAGAATGAGAGGTCGACGGAACTCTTTCAGCTGCTCGGAGAATGGGAAGCTACTCTGCCAACAGTTCCACTCTGGGGTTCATCGCCGTTCTGGAGCGGCCAGAGTGCTCAGGGATACGACAACTGGCCTGTTCGAGCAGAGCCGAAGTGATGGGGCTGATACCTGACCGCAATGCAACAGGCCCAGGCTCCCGGAGCCTGACGGCAGATATCTGCCTGCCGAGACTCCGAACTAAAGAGCATCTTCTGATGAAAGCAAGCTGTTGACCAGATCAGACAGCTGGGCCAGTTGGAACGGCTTTTTAAGATAGGCATCTGGTTGGGGCAGGTGGTCCGGGACAGGGTTTGACCACCCCGACACGATGACAACGGGTAACTCAGGCCACCCGCGTCTGATTTCCTGGAGGAGTTCTCCGCCGTTGATCCCCGGCAGTCCGTAGTCTGACAGAACGAGTTGAAACTCAGCTTCCTTCAGGTGCTGGAGGGCTTCTTCTCCATCGGAAGCAATGGCGACCTGCATCCCCAGAGATTCAAGCAGTCTGGAAGTAGACCGTCGAACTGATTCGTTATCATCGACGTACAAAATGCAGGCTTCGGATGCAGCCCGTTGCTGAGTCGCAATGGAATTCTCTGGCTCCGTGTTCAGGGGGGCGGGAGTCCTGCTCAGGGGAAGAGTCAGCGTGACAGTTGTTCCCTTTCGCGGCTCTGACGTGACATTGATTGTTCCTCCGTGCTGCCGAATGATTCCGTGGCATTCGCTCAGTCCCAGCCCGCTGCCTTTAATCTTGGACGTGTAAAAGGGCTCCAGACAGCGATGCAGGATTTCCTGACTCATTCCCTGACCGTCATCAGTCACCTCGACCCTGGCAAAGTCACCGTTGCTGGAGATCAGGATCTGTATCGTGCCGGTTGTTTCAATCGCGTCGGCGGAGTTGAAGATGAGGTTTGTCAGGACTGAGCGAATCTGTGACGGAACGGCGAGTACTACCGGAGCATCACTGGCGACGACTTTAACACTGACTGTCTTGCCTTCACTGACAGATGTGTCTTCCCATTTCGGGCGTGTCAGGTCGACGCTTTGGTGTACCAGTTCCGCGAGGTCGGCGGAGATCAGTTCTTCGTGGTCCGGCGACTCTTTGTAGAAGTGATCCAGTCGCCGTACAGTGGATGCCATGTCACCGACTTGGAGGCGAATCAGTTCGGCCAGGCGTTCGGCACCTTTGTTCTCAGCGATTTCGCCGCTCAATAGTTCTGCGTAAGTCAGGAGCGGGGAAAGTGCGTTGTTGATGTCGTGTGCGACGCCAGCTGCCATCTGTCCAAGGGCTCCAAGTCGTTCACTCCTGATAGCGAGCTCCTGAGCGTGTTGGAGTTGTTCGAGTGTTTCCGTCAGTTTTGCGTTACTGCTTCGCAGGTCCGTCTCTGCCGTCCGACGGTCCGTGACATCCTCAACAGCACACACAAAGCCCTGCATGTCTCCATGATGCTGAATGCACTCTGCCATCATTTCGAACCAAACATGCGTCCCGTCACTCCGGACAAATCGACCGCTGCTTTCAAATCCTTTCTCCTGCGCGGCAGCGTTTCGCAGTCCTTGTATGACTTGAGTTCGTTCCTCCGGATCGAGAGCTCTGGCCCAGCCGTCTCCCAACAGGGCAGACTCATCGGATTCGCCAAGGATGTCCTGCATCTTCCGATTGGAATAGATCACCTGAGCACTCTGGTCGGCGACGAAAATACCGACCGGGGAGCAGTCGCAAACTGCACGAAACTGCTCAGACTTTTCCGCGAACTGCCCTTCCAGCCTACTCTGAGCAATCTCAAGACTCTGATGGCTTCGCCGCAGTTCCCGGCCGCGATGCATAAGTCGAAATGCCTGCCCAATCACGATTGCTGCTGCAGCCGAACACAATCCAATAAAGAGTGTGCTTTGCCAGAATGGCGGAACGACAGACACGGAGACTGTGTGTTCTGCAGTCGACACGTTGAAGTCCTGGTCTCTGGCGCGGACACGGACTGTATGGTCACCCGGTGGCAGGTCTTCCAGCACAAGCAACCGTTGTTCCTGAAAGGGTGTCCATGGCTCATCGTCGATCTGAATCGAGTACGAAAGTTTCGCATCTGGTGTCCGATTCCATGCATCGACTGCACGGAGTGGCAAAACACTGCGTCCGTTATGTGCAAACGAAACAGCGTCCTCCTCAATCCTGGTTCGGGGAGGTTTGGCTGAAGGGTAAAGACAATGGCGACCATCGATCCAGATACGTCCTGTTAAATCTCGATGCAGGGATCGTCGGCCGAGCGAGATCGGCAGGTCAAGGCGATGAAAACCTGCTCCATCAAATCTGAACACGCCCCTCGATG
>CAJWGB010000039.1 GCA_913031625.1 uncultured Planctomycetaceae bacterium
GTCGTTCGGTCTGTTTCAAGCCATTCCGGCATGAAGCAGGGATAAAGGACATCGGTTGCATCGTCCGGGACGGGCAGAATCGGAGCAGTGATGCCCTGCCGGTGTCGTCCCTGCCGAGCCGCCATCATCAAATGAAGCGATCCGTCAAATCCTTCATCTCGCTCAATGATGAACGGGGCCGGATACGTTGTGCCCCGATGAACGGCTCGCTGGCGATTTCGATCAATCAGCTTCAACCTGAATGTCGGCTTCAGAAATGTGCTCACCATCATTCGTGAGACTGTTTCGACCGCTGGATCGCGCGGGCACAGATTGCCCGTTGCCGGAGCCTCCGCGATTCGTTCGACTGCCTCTTCACCGACTTTTGACGTCCCAGTGATTTGAACGAGACCGGCAGCGACTGCTGTGTTCTCTGCAGACTTCAGCGTCAGAACCAGTGACGTTTTTTTGGCGGGAATCAGGAGTTCTCCCTCCACCGTTATACCGGGCGGAAGTCCTTTGAATTTCAGAGCGATGTCCGCATCATGACCTCCTCGACGGTTAGCCGTAATATTAAGTTTTGCAGTCCCGGCGGCTTCGATGGCAACCTTTTGTGGAATCACAAGATCAAAGTCGACAGGCACAGGGAAAAGCTTAAGCCGATAGACCGCATCCAGTCGGCCACTGTTGCCGGAAAGATCTCTGACTGCACAAACATACTCACCGTCCTCAGGTGGTGAGAACAGCAGAGCGGCATCGGAAGTGTTCTTAAGGTCATCGATATGCTGCAACTGCTTTCCGTCACTGTCCTTAATCGCAATTGACAGGTCGAGATTCGTCCCGATAGCACGCGACTCGGCTTTAATTGAAATGGGTACTCCCTTCGTTCCTTCAAACTTCCATTGCTGAACTCCGGACGACGGCATCCGCGCAGTCGCTCGGCAGGGGGATTTCAAAATGTTGGTGGGAAGTTCTTCGTCTGATGTCACGATCAGCGTGTCAGCATCACTGCAGACTGGAAGTGAAACGGTACCTGACTGCCGCACCTGATAGTTGATTTGCTCTCCCACTGCTGGCACGTCCACGTCGACACTGGCAGATTCCAACTGACCATCTGTTCCCTGTAGTCCGTATCCTACAATCTGGACGTTATTGCTTCTGCCGGACTTCAGTTCCATTGGCAGACTGGCAAGAACGCGTGGCCCCGTCGTCATCTGCAGGCGATACACAAAGGCGCGGTTGCCTCGGAAGTCCACGTCGTGCAGGCAAACGGTATAAGTCTGGCCGGCGGTTGCCATAAACGAGATGGATGTGTCTTTTCCCTGAGTGTCTGCTGCATCGGCAATGACCGTGCCCCGGGCATTACGAATCTCGAGCACTCCGTGAAACGGGGAACCAATCCGGCGAGCGATCAGTTCAACGCTCACGATGTCGGTCTTCATCGCTTTGAACTGATATCGATCGACCTCTGCAATCCGTTCGAGTCGCCCATAGATGCTGGCCGGTAACTGAGCAACCGGCTGAGGCTCTGCCTGTCGGCGCGATTCACGAACATCGGGAACTGCTCCAATCAGCAGAACTGCAGTATTTGAGGCGCCTGCTGCATTCGCCACCTGCCAGTGAAGGGGCCCGGCTGGCATGTCCGCAGGCACGGTGATCTCGGCTTTGACTTCGCGCGGGATTGGAAACGCAGCTTGTCGCCCCTTCTCCCCAAACCAAAACGGTGGCCCCGGGACAATGAACTCACCAGCAGGTTCAAGAACTCGAATCGATACGCGGTCATCAAGGAGAAAGAACTGAGCATCATCCGTGAGGTCAAATCCTCCGATCATGACTTCAGTCGTTTGGCCGGCAGGAATGAGCGGAGGATAGATGTACGCAGCTTCCGGTGCCTTTTGAGCGGCAGCCGTTGCACAGCTGGCAATAATGCCGAATGTCCAGATCCACTTCATAAGTCGTCTCCGCGTCATTTTGCTGTCAGAGTCACCTGAATGCTTCCGGAATTGTCAGCGCGTTCACTTTCGCTCTCGTTGACCTGCAGCCAGAGACTGCAATCCTGACTGACTTCAATCGTGCGACCACGACCAATCGAAATTCGGCCGCTGATTGTGTCACCTTCTTTCCCAATCAGAATTCCGACAACACGTCCCAGCGGCAGTTGTTCATGATATTCAATACTCACTCCCTGTGGCTCACTTTCCCAGGGCTTCGCCAGTCTGTTTAGCCGAATACGCCCTTCACATGTCACGGTGACAGACTCGTTTGCTTTGAGCCGCAGACCCGAATCAAACCAGCCTCGGTCAGCACGCAGCTCAAGCTCAACTGGTGCTGCGGCCAGTGTCCACGGTTCTGAGTGATGAATCGGAAAGCTGTGAGCGGTATCGAAACCTTCAATGAGGGACTCCACAACCAGTAGCCAGTCAGTCCGAAATCGGTGCATCAAACTCGAATCGATGGACTGTTGAATCCGAAGAAACGGTTGCCGCCGTCTCACCAACCGAAATTGCTCAGACAACTGTCTGTATTCCAGGTTCTGTTCCATCAACCAGCAGACGGCCCATGTTGAGGCGTACTGGTAGTCTGACTCAAACTCGAGGACACGAGTCGGGATGATATCGTCCAGCGGACTGATTGTCAGCATTGTGGTAATCGCTCCGGAATCCTCGGCAAGTGGCTGTCGCTGTTGTTCCCAGAATGATCTCTTCAGCTCAGCGATTCGTCCCCAGCCTTCGAAGTCATCGACTGTGTCAGGCAGCACACCAAACTGTGTCCGACCATCCTGAACCGAGTGCGTGGCGAAGTACTCCGCCATTCCCTCGATGTACCACAGTGGTGGAATGTCCCGCATGCCGGATTCACACGTCATAAAACAGTGCGTGAATTCGTGCAGCATCAAATGCTCCTGGAAGTAGTCGGTCTTCTGACCGTACATCCAGAATTCGTAATTGAAGTGGCGTCCATGGGCAAAGCCCATGTGTGTTTCCGGCAGTAACCCGGCCGCAGTGAACTTCGATTCATCAGCAATGATGTGTCCGGTGACCTGAAATTCGGACCCATCGGCAGCGGGAGGGAGTTTGCCAAAGTAGGCGCTGAGGTGATCGAACAGCTTGTCCGCCAGTGCCGGCAGATGGGCGACCTGTTTTTGGGGAAGATCTGTCAGGAGCCTGAGTCGTCGGCTCTCGATTCGAATGATGCCACATTCCTGCAATCGTAGTTCATTAATGTCCGGGCGAGTGTCCCCCAATCGATTCCGCTTTGGAGCAACGAACTCTTCTGACGTCGTGGGCGTATCCTGAGCGTCAACGTCCGGGTCCAGCTGCCCGGACGGGTTCATGAGTGGTGGGTCATCCTGGTGCGGACTGACAGACTCTGAATCCTCCTGCTGGTCATCAGAGGCGTCTTCAGCCACAGGCTTATCAGGGGGTGGGCTTCCATCGCAGCCTGTGGCGAAGAGTGCTGCACACGCAGCTGTAGCGACTCGCCAGCGAAGCGGCATACGGATTGCAGGCATCCGTATCATCAGGGTTTCCTTTGACGGAACAGCCACGGCACAAGGCCGTCATAGTCGGAATAGGAGGGTGTCCAGCTGTTGTGCCCGACGCCCGGATATTCAACATAGACCGGAGCTCCGCCTGCTTCCTTCAAAGCGGCGACAGCGTTTCGACTTCGTCCAACCGGCACAGCTCGGTCCGCATCTCCATGAGCAACCCAAACCGGCAGGCTCTTCATTGCAGCAACCTTCCTGTTGTCGGCTCCTCCACAGATCGGTGCAACGGCCGCAAAGAGTTCAGGATGTCGACAGGCAAGATCCCACGAACCGTAGCCTCCCATTGAGAGACCGGTGAGGTAGACGCGTTTAGGATCGATGTGCTCCTCAGCCATCGTCTTCTCAATCAGGCTGATGGTCACTTTCATTTGGTCGTCGGGCGTCTCGGGTGCGGTGTGAGTATCCTTCTGGCTCCAGTCAACCTCCACCCAGCGTTTTCCGCTGGCGCACTGCGGTGCGAGAACGTAGCAGGGGAAGCTCTGACGCCAGCGAGGCTGCGCCATCTGTTCCGGGAAGTAGAACAGCTGCTTCGCGTTGTCATGACCGCGTTCCCCGGCACCGTGCAGAAACACGACCAGCGGATACTTCTCTCCTTTGTTGGGGTTCGTCGGCTTCATCAGGCGATAATTGATCTTCTCATCTTTCAGTTCACCGCCGGTAAACACGATGCTCTTTGCTTCGTACACATCAGTCGCCTTGACCTTCTCCGTGGTCTGTGGCTTAGTTGCGACCGTATGATCTCGCCAGATCCAGCGGAGTGATTCCGGAAAGACGGCGCCGCCGTGAGCAAGACTGTGTGCGCCGGTCCCTTTTACAAATTTCATGTCGTACTCCTGGAATCGGAGTGCAGCATCCATCTCCAGGTTGGCCAGCCACCAGTTGCCGTGCCTGTTATTCAGGTCATTCTCACCGTCCTGCAGGTAGACTCGAATTGGCTTGCGTTCCGTCTTGCGAATCAGCGCCGGATACTCATGTCCGCCACGAATATTGGTAAAGCTGCCGATGTGACTCAGGACATTGCCAAACCATTCCGGGTGCGTCCATGCGGACGTAAAGGCACAGATTCCACCAGATGAGGCGCCGCAGATCGTGCGATCTTTGGGGTCCGATGAAAGATTGAGTTTCATGGAATTCGATACGTGCGGCAGCAGTTCCTCGTGGATGAACCGAGCGTACTGGTCGCTGAGTGTGTCGTATTCGAAACTGCGGTTGTTGGCGCGCCAGCGATTTTCGGGCTGTTCATCTCCCTTGTGGCCGGGATTAACGAAGACTCCGACGATCACCGGAAGTTCACCTCGGTGAATGAGGTTGTCGAGAACGATGGTGGCGCGAACCTGCCCGGTCTCACTCACGTAGGCATGCCCGTCCTGAAACACCATGACAGCCGCAGGCTGGATACCGTCATATTGCTTCGGAACATAGACATAGTATTCCCGAGTCGTCTCTTCGAAGACTTTGCTTTCGAAGACATGTTTTGTCACGACACCCTGCGGGACCCCTTCCTGCCTCTGGGCATCCGTTCCAGGTTTGTACTGTGCGTCCGGATTTTCATCGGCGGCAATGAATGAGCACACGCAAAACGGAACCAACAGGCAGGTGAGTCGCACGATCAACTTCCAAATCAGGAACAACAGGCGAGAGCCCCTCAGTGGAACTCTGCGAACTCTGTGGTGAATGACACGAACAGGTTATTCTACCACAGAGGGCCCGAAGAATCACAGAGTCCGAGTGCATACGGTCAGGGTCAGTCTCGCAGCAGCAATTCAAACAGGGTTTGTGTTCTGAGAACCGCGGCGTTATCGGGAAACGTATGGAACGCGTGCACGACAAGGCCTTCCGGCAGGACGTCGCACTTCAGAAAACTGATACTCTCCGGACTCTGGGGCGTACTCCCGGGAAGCTGAATCGACAGCGTTGCATTGCGGGCGTCCATTTCAAATTCACGGTGTAACTGCAGGTAAACGTCAAGGGGGACATGCTCCAGCTGATAGCTGCAGTGATAGCGGACGGTTGCGAGGTCCACCATGTGGGTGCGGTATCCGATGAGACGACGTTCAATTACACGGCGGTTCTCAGGGAGCTCCTCATGTTTCGTTGCTGCAACTTCGGTGACAGATCCTTCCGGACATTTAAACTCCAGGAGGTGTCCCGTTGGCCCAATTCTCAGTTGGGCTCGATTGCCACCGAAAGAGAGGGAACACTGAGCCGTAGACTGAAACAGCTCCGGATGAATGGAGCGGTCAAAAGTCCGCAGCAACATGTCCGCGGCGTCAGGACGTGTCAGTTGAAGAGGCATCCGCAATTCCCGGAGAGACGGCAGAAAACCCGCCGCCACTGCAACTATACGACGTCCCATAATTTAAGTCACCGGCCGAAAGCGAAGCCCGATGGAATTGGGTAACATTTATCAATCTGCAGACTACTCTCTTTCTTTTACTATCACCGCCCGATAACCGGCGGAAGGCAGCAGACTTTATGAGTCAATCGGAACGCGTTCTTAAGGTCGCCATCATTGGTGGCGGGATGTTCTTTGACGACATTATCGGCCAGAGTTTCAAAGACTTTATCCGGGGCGGCATTGCGGGCTCACTCACAAGCATCGGTATGAGTCATCTTGCGGCTGACGTTGCCGATGTGAAGATCGATGTGTGTGCTGTCGGCACACGCAGTGAATCCAGCGGAACGGCCGGTCGAATTGTGCAGTGGTTCTCTGACGACTTTCCCGATCACGCTATCGAGGCATGCTACGGGGACGCCGTATGGAAAGACATTCTCGCACGCCATAAACCGGATGTGCTGTTTGTCGCCACCCCTGACAATGTTCACACGCAGCCAATCCTTGACGCCATTGAAGCTGGTGCGGATGTCATCACGGAGAAACCACTGTGTCTATCACTCAGTGAAGCCGATGACATCATCGCGCGGGCAAAGGCAGCCGGACGCATCGTCGCGGTTGATATGCACAAGAGATATGACCCATTCATCCGCGAGATGATGCTGAAGGCGCCGCAGCAGTATGGAACCATCAATCGTGTCCGAGCAGTTCTTGAGGAGCCGCTGGAGGTCAGCACAGAGATCTTTGCATGGGCAGAAGAGAGTAACCCATTTGCCTATGTCGGCTGTCACTGGCTTGACGTTGTCCACCATTATATGGGTGTCAAACCGGTGTCTGTTTTTGCAACAGGACAAAAGAACCTGCTCCTCAACTGGGATCAGCACCATGCCGAGATCGCTTCACGTCGGAGCGTCGCGCCGACATCCTTCAAGCGCACGGGAAGCATCAATACCTGGGACAGCATTGATGTCGCTGTGACTTATGACAACGGCATGCGAGGCGACTACAACAATAACTGGATCAATCCCGCCGAGTTCGAAGGAGCCGTGAACCAGGAGATCGAACTCTACGGAATCTATGGGCGTGGCCTCGTGGATCAGCAGGAACGCGGTTACCGAGAAGCCGTGATCGGTGATGGTTCGAGGACGCGCAATCCTTCCTTCGGTGGACGTATCAACCATCATGGGGGGCATCTGGAGATCTTCGGCTACGGGAAGGCTTCGATCGCAGCGGGACTTTTGGCCATTATTCGCCGGCGATTGCTGGGTGAGTCGGCCGAAGACCTTGATGAAACCTATCCAACGGCCGCAAGTCAGCGTGACATTGTTCAGGTGATTGAAGCTGCGTCTGACGTTGCTCAGAAAAACTATGACGCATTCCAGGCTGGCAAGGGATCGCCGGTGACTGCTCTGCTCACAGAGAGTGGCTACGAGCTTTCAGGCAATTGACTGAAAGCTTTGCAGAATCACTTCGACGCGCAGGCGAGTGCGTCACTCCGCTCGAATTCACAGTCGACCGACCAGAGACAACACAACGAAAAGACAATGAAAGAAATCAAGACAGGGTTCATCGGGACAGGGAAAATGGCATCCGCGCTGGCCTGTGGATTCAGCAAAACACTGGTGCCTGCCTCGCGAATCGTCGGTGTTGACCCAGTGGAAGCTTCCCGGGCCGCATTTGCCGAGTTGCTTAACAATGAATGTTCGGTCGGAACCGACCCGGCCGCCATTTCATCAGTTGACGTGGTCATTCTGGCAGTGAAGCCGAATGTGATGCAAACCGTCATTGAGCAGTACGCAGAGGGATTGAGTCACGGACAGGTGATCGTCTCCATCGCAGCGGGCCTCAAAACGGAGAGCCTTGAGTCATGGCTGCCTGCCGGAGCACGCCTCATTCGCGTCATGCCAAATACTCCGTGCCTTGTCGGACAGGGAGCCTGTGGTGTAAGTCGAGGAAGTCAGGCTACCCAGGAAGACGAAGATCTCGTCTGTGAACTCCTGGAAAGTGTTGGCGTTGTCGAACGTGTGCCGGAACGCCTGATCGATGCACTGACCGGGCTGTCCGGCTGCGGACCGGCCTACGGGTTTCAGATCATTGAAGCGCTCAGCGATGGGGGCGTGAAAATGGGACTGCCAAGGGCAACGGCAACTCGACTTGCTGCCCAGACGTTACTCGGAGCAGCACAAATGGTACTGGAAACCGGAGATCATCCGGGTGCCCTGAAAGATGCCGTGACCAGTCCCGGAGGCGCCACAATCGCCGCCATTCATGCCATGGAGCAGGCTGGCATCAGAGCCGGACTGATCAATGCGGTTGAAGCCGGCACAGGCAAGAGTATCGAGCTTGGGTAGGTCCCTTGTGAATCCACTTGTGGTCGGAGCAAGTGGCACCTCGCAGACCTGAGACTCGCTCGGGCTCACAGTTCACGGCTACCCCGCGGTCGTTCTCTCGGGTTCAGAGTGCCTGGTGACAGGGGATGAAGCGTCAGTAACCAGCTCACCGTTCAGCGCATAAAGAAGGCCACCTTTTGCGGTGGCCTTCCTGTTTCTCTGCTTCAGGTTCACGTCAGTCCCAACTGAGTGATCCGCCGGTCTGGTACTCAGTGACACGAGTTTCGAAGAAGTTCTTCTCTTTGCTCAGGTCAATGGTCTCACTCATCCATGGGAACGGATTCGGTGAGCCATACTGTACTGGCAGGCCAATTCGTTCCAGACGACGGTCGGCAACGTGCTGCACGTAGTCACGGAACAGTTCAGCGTTCAGTCCCAGAACTCCGCGAGGCAGGCATGATTCTGCGTACTCAACTTCCAGCTCCACAGCGGTGCGAATTCGTTCGATCATCGCCTGCTGGAACTCAGGAGTCCAGAGTTCTGGATTCTCAGCCTTGATGCCATTGATCAGGTCGATCCCGAAGTTGAGGTGAATGGTTTCGTCCCGCAGGATGTACTGCACCTGCTCGCCGATACCAGACATCATATTTCGACGGTGGAACGACAGCAGCATCACGAAGCCACTGTAGAAGAACACGCCTTCCATGATGACATAGTAGCCAATCAGGTTCTTCAGGAATGCCTGCTGGCCTTCGAAGGTGTCGGTGTTGAAGTCCGGATCGAGAACTTCAGCCGTCAGCTCCATCTCGAAGGCGTCTTTCTTGGCGATGGTCGGAATCTCCCGATACATATTGAAAATCTCACCTTCATCGAGGCCCAGGCTTTCAACAACATACAGGAAGGTGTGAGTGTGAACGGCTTCTTCGAATGCCTGCCGCAGCAGATACTGACGACATTCGGCATTCGTTACATGCTTAAAAATCGCAAGAACAAGATTGTTGCCGACGAGTGACTCTGCTGTGGAGAAGAAACCAAGGTTTCGCATGATGACCATACGTTCGTCATCGGTCAGTTGCTTGCCTCGCCAGATCTCGACGTCACGATTCATAGGCACTTCGGTCGGCATCCAGTGATTCGCACAACCGTTAAGGTAGTGCTCCCATGCCCAGTTGTACTTGATGGGCATGAGCTGGTTGACGTCGACCTGAGCACAGTTGATGAGGCGTTTTTCGGTGGCTTTAAATCGTCCTTCTGTGCCGACGAGGATCTCTTCTTCGGTCGTGGGGCTGGGCTGTTGACTAGACATATCTGGCTTCCGTGATTGTTGATATTGAGGGGGTTTGTGTTTGCGCGGAAAATCGGGGCGGAACCCCGCCAGGGATTCCGCCTCTGAAGGTCCGTTACTGGCAGGCTTCGCAGTCAGGATCGTCCAGCCGGCATGCCTGGAAGTTGGTCATGTCGGTGGCGGGGACTGCGTGAGGTGCCGGAGTCTCAGCTTCGGGGGCATCTGCACGAACCTGAGTCTGGTCGTCTCGTTGCACCTGAATGTCGCTGGACGCACTGGTGCTCTTCATCCAGCGAGGCTGGACACCATAACTATTGACGTCGACGGTTGATTTTTCAATCTGAGTCGCTGCCAGAGTTCGCAGATAGTAGGTCGTCTTGAGACCCTTCTGCCATGCCAGTAAGTACATGTCGTGCAGCTTGCGTCCGCTTGGCTCGCACATGTAGAGGTTCAGGGACTGTCCCATGTCGATCCACTTCTGACGACGAGACGCACACTCGATAATCCACTTCGGCTCGACTTCAAAGGACGTGAGATAACGTGCTTTAATATCAGCCGGGACCCGTGGAATTTCAGTGAGCGTACCGTCGAAGTATTTCAAATCGTTCAGCATCTCAGCGTCCCACAGTCCACGCTCCTTGAGTTCGTTGACCAGTGAGGTATTCACATGAGTGAACTCGCCTGAGAGATTACTCTTCACATACAGATGCTTGTAGATCGGCTCGATCGACTGTGACACCCCAATAATGGTGGAAATCGTGGCAGTCGGAGCAATTGCCATACAGTTACTGTTGCGAATGCCGTTGTCCGCAATTTTCTTGCGAACAAAGTCCCAGTCCATGGTGGTGGAACGGTCCACATCAATGGTGACGCCTCGTTCTGACTCGAGCAGATCGACGGTATCGATGGGCAGCAGGCCGCGATCCCACTTGGAACCGGCGTACGACGAGTAAGTGCCTCGTTCTGCCGCCAGTTCACTGGAAGCGAGAATGGCATAGTAGGAAATGGCTTCCATGCTGCGATCAGCAAACTCAACAGCTTCCGGACTGGCATAGCTGATATTCATCGCAGCCAGTGCATCCTGGAAGCCCATCAGACCGAGCCCAACTGGTCGGTGCTTCTGGTTGGAGTTCTTCGCTTCCTCGGTCGGGTAGTAGTTGATGTCGATGACGTTATCGAGCATTCGCATGGCTGTCCGAACTGTGTTCTCCAGCAGTTCAACATCCAGCTGACCATCAACAATGTGACGCCGCAGGTTGACCGAACCAAGGTTACAGACGGCAGTTTCTGCTTCGGATGTGTTCAGCAGAATCTCTGTGCAGAGGTTACTGCTGTGAACGACACCCGCGTGATCCTGAGGTGACCGAATGTTTGACGGGTCTTTCCATGTGATCCACGGGTGACCTGTTTCAAACAGTCGAGTCAGCATCTTACGCCAGAGTTCGACAGCAGGCAGCCGACGGTGCATGTCGATCTTGCCCTCGTCTGCCAGCCGTTCGTATTCGACGTAACGTTCTTCGAATGCTCGACCGACCAGATCGTGCAGGTCGGGGACTTCGTCCGGGCTGAAGAGAGTCCATTCCTCGTTGTTCTGCACACGCTTCATGAACACGTCAGGAATCCAGTTGGCGGTGTGCATATCGTGCGTCCGCCGACGGTCGTCTCCTGTGTTCTTTCGCAGATCCAGAAACTCTTCCAGATCCATGTGCCACGTTTCGAGGTACGAACAGACAGCTCCCTTGCGCTTTCCACCCTGATTGACGGCAACAGCTGTGTCGTTGACCACTTTCAGGAATGGAATGACGCCCTGGCTGCGACCATTGGTGCCCTTGATGTAGGAGTTGGTTGCACGGATGCTGGTCCAGTCGTTTCCAAGGCCTCCTGCCCACTTGCTCAGGCGAGCATTGTCAGAAACACACTTGAAGATGTGTTCCAGATTGTCGCTGACGGTAGACAGGTAGCAGGAACTCAGCTGAGGATGATTGGTAGCAGAGTTAAACAGCGTTGGCGTGGCGGAGGTGAACCGCATACTGGAAAGCAGATTGTAGAACTCAATCGCTCGCTCTTCCTTCTGCTCTTCATTGACTGCCAGTCCCATTGCGACACGCATCCAGAAATACTGGGGCATCTCGATGCGACGGTTGTCGATGTGCAGAAGATAGCGGTCATAGACTGCCTGCAGACCGGGATACTTGAACAGGTTGTCCTGAGATGGCTGCAGTGCTTCCGCAAGTCGAGTCAAATCGTATCGTCGCAGGTCCGGTGTCAGTCGATCCGCCACAATTCCGTCAATGACGTAGTGTTCAAACTGATTCCGATACAGTCGCTCATACTCATCTGCGTCAACAGGCGCACTTCCGAGTGCTTCGTTGGAGATGACCATTCGCAGCAGGCGAGCGGCAACGGTATCGTATGCAGGATCGATTTCGATTCGCGAACGAGCTGCCAGGATCATGGCTCGATAGATCTCAGCCACAGAAATCCCGTCAAACACGGACTTCATGACTTCTTCGAGCAGTACGTCCGGCTCGCAGTCCGGCAGGCCGTCACATGCCGCTTCGAATCGAATGCTGATTCGTTTGGCGTCAAACGGCACAGAGACCCCATCTTCCAGCAAAACACTGATGCGAGGGCGTGAATCCTCAACCTCTTCCGGACCTTCGACCGGCTGCAGGCTGCGAATCTTCTCGTGTTCCGCTCGGTAGACGATATAGCGACGAGCAACACGGTAGTGTCCTCGCTTCATGAGCAGGATTTCAACCATATCCTGCACACGCTCAACGTCAGTTCCATCCTGTGTGCCGGCCTCTTCGGCGACGCTTTCGGAGACTTCTTCTGTAATCTCGCGAATTTCCTGGTCCGTTTTCTCGTCCAGGGGCTGGCCGTCGGCCAGATTCATTTCAGCGCGAAAAGCGTTGGCAATTGCTCGGCCGATCAGGCCATCATCAAATGGAGCAACTCGACCATCCCGCTTACGGATAACCCATTCAGATCGTGCACGAATCATTCGATGCGACTCCTCTTTTCATCCAGGTGAAAACTGCACGTCTTGTGCAGGTATTCCATCACAAAAATCCATACCACTGACGGTATCAAGAGCCCCGATGGCATCTTCAACGCGCAGCAGTTCCGTTTTGACATCAGGCGCAGCACTTCACGCTTTCGTTTCGGTCCGGGGAGTCAGCAGAGAGTGCTGAGAGAATTCCAGGAGCGCGGGAGAGCGGCTTGAGAGGAGCTGAGAGAGATGTCGATCGACCTCCTGTCGAAAAATTGCGATCCATGCGGAGACAAAGAATAAGACGCTCCAACAGCATGTCAAACCAGTTGGAATTCCGTTCACAAGTGTTTGGGACATAAGCCCTTGCGGCACAGAATCCTTCACCAGCCAAATTTGGTCTGTTAACGTCTCTTCGCAATATAGTGGGCTCAAAAAAGCTGTCAACACTAAATGTTGTGTACTGGGAAGATCGGAACCACAAGGCGAAGTTCGCCAGAGAATTCCCTGAGATTCTGAATTTCATTTTTTTCTGAGCACCCCGCCGGCGCATTTCCTCCCTCTGATCAAAGCCGATCTGCTCAGTGAATCCAGCCTGTGGCACCACTGCCCGGCACCAGGCTATGATTCTGAACTTCCCTGACTAACGAGTTATGTCACTGATGTGCCGTTCGTCTGCAGGCTCTGCACCCGGTGCAGTTCTTTACAATCTGCCTGTCAATCCTTCGCAATTGCTTAATATTTCCGCTCACAACGGCGATTCTGTTCGACCTGCCAGGTACCCCATTGAGAATCAATATGAATCGTCTTCTGCTCATCACCGTATTGCTCCCGCTCACTTCTGTCTGCTCGGCCCAGAAGAAGGTTGTTGCCCTCCCGGAATCGGTCACAGTTGAACCCCGCATCACCTACGCAGATCGGGATGGTCACAAACTGACTCTGGATGTGTATCGCCCGAAGAGCCCGGCACGAAAAATGCCGGTCGTGGTCTTTGTTCACGGTGGTGGCTGGAAGAACGGTAGCAGTCAAAGCGCCCGGAAGAATGCTGCGTGGCTGGCGGAAGACGGGTTTGCCGTTGTCGCGATTAACTATCGGCTGACTGATGTTGCTCAGTGGCCCGCACAGATTGATGACTGTTATGAGGCGGTCCGCTGGGTGCGCCGTTCGGCTGACGAATATGGGTTCGATGCAACGCGTGTCGGAGCATGGGGGACATCTGCGGGCGCACACCTGGCAGCTTTGATGGGTACACGCAGATACCCGGACAAAGAAGAAGTCAGCAGTGAAGTCCAGGCCGTGTGCGACTGGTTCGGGCCAACAGAACTGCTCACCATGCCGCCAAACAACGTCGGCAATGGACGCACTGAAGCCGACATTGCCGTTTCCAATGGTGCAAAACTGTTGGGGGCGACCGTCCGAGATGTGCCGGAGAAGGCCAGAGATGCGAGTGCACTGGACAATGTCTCTTATTCGTCTTCACCGTTCCTGATCATGCATGGCAGCCAGGACAAAGGCGTTCCCATCGAACAGAGTGCCAGGCTGCACTCAAAGCTCACCTCCATGGGCGTTGAAGCGACTCTGGAAGTCATTCAGGGAGCCGGCCACGGTGGCAAACTGTTCCAGACTCCGGATGCCAGAGGTTACGTGCGGTCATTCTTCACTCGCCACCTGATGAGCAACTGGTCGCAGGGACAGGGAGATGCCGGAACGCTGACGTCCGGCGAACTTGTTCCGAATACATTCAGTGTGGAGACAAACAAAAACATTCGCTGGAAGCGCGATCTGCCTGAGACTGGACAGAGTGCTGTTACCGTCTTCGGCAATCGCCTCTTCTTTACAACCATGAAGCAGGTCGATGCCGATGCCGAACTGGGCACAGATATCGTGGCATGGTGCTGCAATGCGGACACTGGAGAAGTCATCTGGAACCGCCCTGTGAAGGCCGAGCATCCTCTTCGCCTTTCCGGCTGCTTCAGTGACAGTTCATCGCCTCCCCCGGTGACCGACGGACGATATGTCGTGTTCTTCAACGCCTCAGGGCGCATCACCTGTTTTGACATGGATGGCAAAGAGCAATGGTCTCGGGGAAAGATGGCCGTTGGCAGAAGCCAGCCGTTCCTGCAGGACGGAAGAATTGTCAACAGCCGACTGGTGTATACGCGTCAGAAGTACATGCCCGAAAAGGGGCACTTCACGCATGAACACAAGGACGCCCCTGAATCTCTCTGGACGAATCTGGAAGCAATCGACCTCGAAACAGGAGACCCGGCATGGAGCAGCAGCTGCGGCGTCAACATGGGATGCATCCCGTCGCCGCTCAGCCTGTCACGAGGACGAAAGGTGATCTTTGTAGGGCGCGGCGGAGGTCATTCACCCCCGGAGAAGCCGGAAGGCGTTTCCATGATTAACGCACTGGACGGAAGCACTATCTGGACGCTGCCACTCGAAGGATACATGAGTACGCAGACATACGGAGTCTTTGGCTCCCATGTCATGATTTTCCATAAAGACGAACACCTGTGGGTCAACGTGGAATCCGGTCAGATTGATCGTCGAATTTCTATTTGTAATGACGTCACTGTCCACGGATGGAGCAAAGAAGGGTATGCGACTCGTAAAGAGAGTCTTCCTGCCAAAGGGAAACGCAGCATCATTCAACAGTCTAATGTGGTGGTCGGTCACTATCATTTCTTTCGAAGTTACACACACCCCTACCTCGGACGGATTAACCTGACGACCGGGGATTTGGAATACCTTCAGGTTCCCGTTCAGCAGCGTAGAACGCCGAATGGCGAAACTGAAGCACTCTTCGATGCGTCGCAGATGAGTAAACCGATTCCGAAGGACAGGAAGGAACGGCCGTTTGGAACGGGGACAACCATCAGCTTTGTGGCGTGGGATCTCAACGATGTTGCGAACAACAACGGGCATCAGGTGATGGGTGATGCGCGAAGTCAGGGCAACGGCTGGGGGCATCATGCGTCAGCTATTCCAACGGCTGCTGGCGGATGCGTTTACTTCCCAATCATGTCCGGAATGGTTTATGTGGTGGATGCCAAAGCAGATAGGTTCGACGACTCAGCACTTGTCAGCGTGAGTGACCTTGGCCCCGTCAATCGAACGTGGACTCGCAGTTGTTTGACATTTGCACATGGTCGTATCTACGCACGAACGATCAAACACCTGATTTGCATCGAGCAGCCTGCCGAGGAAACCGACTAATGACAAGCGATAACGGTCAGACACGAAGATCAGTTTTGGGAGCACTGGCGGCTTTAGGTGTCGGCTCAACAGCATTCCAGCGGGCCGTCGCCCAGCAGGCTGCCATTCGCGGTGCGATCGATGCCGAAATGATCGAGCAGGCCGAATGGGTGGCAGGTGTCACTCTCCCGGAGGGTGATCGCGCCGGTGTGGCTGCTGCGGTAGCACGAGTCCTGCGAAAGCGAGAGCAGCTGTATGAGGTTGAGATCGGTTACGACGAGTTGCCGTCGCTCAGATTCGATCCCGAAGCTG
This sequence comes from uncultured Planctomycetaceae bacterium, assembly GCA_913031625.1. Taxonomy (GTDB): domain Bacteria; phylum Planctomycetota; class Planctomycetia; order Planctomycetales; family Planctomycetaceae; genus Fuerstiella. The sequence continues at coordinate 15,985 of CAJWGB010000039.1, forward strand.
CGGATCCGGACGCTGCCCGGCGAGCGTCCCAGTGTCCGGCACACCTTGAATCCTGCAAACCAAAGCCAGCGGCACCGAAGGCCGATGATGGCTGGTCATGGCTCACCATCCGCCAGTTGGGACTGGCGCTTCGAACCGGGGCAGTGACTTCCGTGGGGCTCACGGCGTACTTTTTGAACCGACTGAAGGAATTGAACGTCGTTCTGAAATGCGTCGTCACACTGACTGAGGATCTTGCTTACAGACAGGCAGAGCGCGCCGATAAAGAACTGGCTGCAGGGAAAGATCGTGGGCCACTCCATGGTATTCCGTGGGGCGCGAAAGATCTAATTGCTGTAACCGGCTACCCCACCACCTGGGGAGCACCGCAGTTCAAAGACCAGACACTTGAGGAGACGGCCACTGTCGCACAGAAGATGGAAGCCGCCGGAGCCGTCCTGATCGCCAAGCTCTCACTGGGGGCCCTTGCCATGGGAGATCGCTGGTTTGGTGGCCAGACGAGAAACCCATGGAACCCCAGGCAGGGCAGCAGCGGTAGCTCGGCCGGTTCCGCTTCCGCGGTCTCTGCAGGAGCTCTTCCTGTCGCTTTGGGAAGTGAAACGCTGGGCAGTATTGTTTCCCCCAGCAAACGCTGCGGCGTGACGGGACTGCGTCCTACGTTCGGACGGGTGAGCCGTGCGGGATGTATGTCATTGTCGTGGTCAATGGACAAGATTGGTCCGATCGCCCGATCGGTCGATGACTGTGGAATCGTTTTCGACGTGCTGAACGGGCGTGACCCTGCCGATCCAACCACGGTTGATCGCTGGTTTGAATGGCCGATGAAGGCAGACCTGAAGGGGCTGCAGGTTGGTCGTGTCGAGAATGTTCGCAAGACCCCCGAAGAGGAACGGCTGCTTGGAATCCTTGAGGAATGTGGCGCGAACATCGTGCCCGTTCGGCTTCCGGATGAGTTTTCTGAGTGGGCGCTGACTGTCATGCTGGATGCCGAAGCGGCAGCCGTCTTTCATCCGCTGGTTGCTGAAAATAACCTGGACGGGATCAACAGCTGGTCACAGATCTTTCAAAAGATGCACTACTTTACGGCGGTCGACTATCTGCATGCGGCTCGCGTTCGATCGCGTTTGATGAAATTGATGCACGGAGTCTTCGATACTGTTGATGTTTATGTTGGCAGTGGTGACCTTGGAATTACCAATTTGACGGGCCACCCGACAGTCGTTCAGCCCGTTTTGAAGAGTGAGGGAGAATACAGTCAGCCTCAATGTGCGACGCTGTCCAGTCGACTGTATGATGAAGCAACGCTGCTTGCGATGGCATCCATAGTGGAAGACAAGGTTCAGCCCGGACAGTGGCGCCCAACAATTGAAATGCCGAAGCCTGCCGTCGAAGAGTCGTCAGCGATTGACGACGATAACTAACCTCAGTCTGAGGTGGCGTGATTCACGCCGGAGACATTATGAATGAAATCAGATACATCATGGTCGGTGGCTTTCTGGGAGCCGGCAAAACGACCACGCTCGCACGGTTGGCTCAGTGTTATATGGAGCAGGGCAAACGGGTCGGGATTGTGACCAACGATCAGGCGGATGACCTCGTTGATACCAATCTGCTGCGTTCACTGGGGTTCAACGTTGGTGAAGTCGCGGGCGCCTGTTTCTGTTGTAACTTTGATGAACTGATGACTACGGTTGAACGACTGGGATCCCGTGAACGACCGGACATTATTCTTGCCGAACCTGTTGGCAGCTGTACGGATCTTGTGGCAACCGTCATTCAGCCGATCAAGAAGCTGTTTGACGCTCAGTTTTCCATCGCGCCGTACGCCGTCATTCTGAAACCGTCCCATGGACGACGTGTTCTGCGTGATGAACCAGGTACTGGGTTTTCCCCGAAAGCCGCATACATCCTGAAGAAGCAGATTGAGGAAGCAGACCTCGTCCTGATCAATCGAGCGGATGAATTGTCGTCGGAACAGATTGAAGAACTGCGTGGACTGATCCAGAACCACATCCCTGAGCGGCCTGTGCTGGCAGTCTCTGCTCGTACGGGGGACGGCTTCGAGGCACTGCAGGAGTGGCTCCAGCAGGATGGCGACTTTGGGCGCCGGGTTCTGGATATCGACTACGACACGTATGCGGATGGCGAAGCAGAGCTCGGATGGCTCAACAGCAGCATACAGGTCTCTGCTGACGCGGAATTTTCTCTGGACGAATTACTTTTGGGAATTGTTCGACGGCTGCAGGAGTCTTTGAAGGAACACTCAGCAGAAGCCGCTCACCTGAAATCAATTGGCTTGTGGGAAGGATTCTTTGGGGTTGCCAATCTCGTCAGCAGTGAAAATGAAGCGGAACTCTCGTTGCCGTCAAACTGCCAGGTCAAGACGGTTGACGTCATTGTGAATGCTCGAGTCGCCTGTGCGCCGGAGCTGCTGGAAAAACTGGTGCGAGCCGCCGTACTTGCTGAGACTGACACGAGAAAAGCGTCTGCAGAATTTCGACAGACGCAGAGTTTTCGCCCCGGCCGGCCGGTGCCCACTCACCGAGTGACCGAAGCGTTATAGTCTGTGCCTCCTGAGTGTCGGGGGCCATGGTGACAGCGGTCAGCAGTTGTTTCGATTCCAGTGATTCCCCCTGCCGACCTGAGATACAGGCCGAGACATTGCTGGCAGGTCGGTTTTTTTTTGAGAGCGACGACGGCGTTTGCGGGCAAAACATGGCGAATTCGCCTTTCCAGACTGTGTTTTGAGGGTGTTTGCAGCGTTTGCCGCGTCCGAACACAGGGCGATTGCAAGTGAGGAATTCGACCGGACAGCAATCTCAAAGTTTCTCGGAGACGCTGCGAGCTCCGGCTCAGCCCCTGTTCACGGCCCTGATTCCGCGTGGTTGTGCTGCCGAGTTCGGTCTGTGTGGACCGGCACCTCACAAATGCATGGAAAGCCGATTCGGCAACCGTTGACCGGGTGTCGGCATTGCGTACACTCGCAGTATGAAGCGAAAGAAGCTTGGCGAGCAGTTTGAAAACGTGCTGAAGTCAGCAAGGCGCCTTGCTGTCCTTGAGGAAGCACGCGCTGTCGTTGTGCTCTCTGAAGCCTGTTTCAACTTCAAGGCAATGAAGAAACTGGTTCGCGGAGTCTCGCTGTTGGTCGCTGCCGAGGACGAAGAAGTTCAGGAGGCAGTGAAGGCTGATGAGATCGATCTGATTCCCCTGGAGCACGAACCCGAGACTCGCAGTCGTCAGGTCTCCCAAATGCTCGTTGAAGCGATCGCAGATGAGTTGCTTCAGTCGGGAGACGTTGTCATTGCCGTGTATTCTTCCTTTGAAAAGGAAATCTGCGACACAATCAGCGTGATCCGTCTGGCAGATCAACTGGCCCGACTGACCAGTCGCGACCTGCAACGCCTCGAGACTCAGGTTCCTCTGGATACTCTTCGAATCGTTGTTGACCTCGCCTGTGAGATCGGGCGGGAAGGACGCGAAGGGAAGTCGGTTGGAACACTCCTTGTTGTGGGACACCATCGCAAGGTTATGGAACTGTCTTCTGAAACGGTTCATGACCCGTTCAAGGGATATGCGAAACCAGAACGCATGATTCGCAGCCCGCGAGTCCGCGAAAGCATGAAAGAACTGTCTCAAATCGACGGGGCGTTTGTGATTTCGGCAGACGGTGTCGTTCAGGCAGCAGGCCGCCATCTGCGAGCCCATTCAGAAGGAATTATCATTTCCAAAGGCCTCGGGTCACGCCACTGGGCTGCGGCGGAGATCAGCAAGGCGACCGACGCAGTTGCAATTGCAGTTTCTGAATCGACCGGCACAGTTCGGATTTTCCAGGATGGCAAAGTCGTCCTGCGAATTGAACCCATGTCTGCCAACATGAAGTTTACCGACTTCGAGTCTGAGCCGCCGACACCCGACTAATCTGAATTCGGTGCCAACTTATGACCATCGTCCTGAAAATGAAGAGTGTGTCCCGGTCGTTTCAGACCACAGGCGGCACGCTGGAAATCCTGAAGGACGTGAATCTTGAACTGTCTTCAGGAGAAGCAGTTGCCCTGCGGGGCCCTTCCGGATGTGGCAAGAGTACTCTTTTGCACCTTGCGGGCACTCTGGACGAACCGACCAGCGGGGAGGTACAGGTTCTCAGTGAGAATCCGTGGGATCTCGACGCATCAAAACTGGCTGCCTTCCGCAACCAGCACATTGGATTTGTCTTTCAGGAGCATCAGTTGCTCCCACAGTGCAGCGTCCTTGAGAATGTTCTGTTGCCGGCATTGGCCGGTTTTGGCGACTCGGCAAAGAAACTCCAGTCGCGTGCTCAGGAACTGCTGGAGCAGGTCGGACTCGCTGAGCGGATGACTCATCGGCCCGCTGCTCTGTCCGGTGGCGAACGTCAGCGAGTGTCTGTCTGCCGGGCTCTGATTCATCAGCCATCACTGCTGCTGGCGGATGAGCCGACCGGTAACCTCGATCCCGTCACTGCAGAATCTGTTGGTCAACTGCTGCTGAAAATGGCAGCTGAGCACAAAGCGGGCCTGCTATGTGTCACACATAGTGATCAGCTGGCCGGCAGTTTTCCTCATGTTGCAATGATGGGGAAGGGGACAGTCCGCTTTTCGACGGCAGACACTTCGTCCTGAACGGGAATTCGCCATGCTCCGATCCATCCTGATTGCAGCGCTGGCCCTCCCCGTGTTGGCCCAGGACGAGGAGCAGCTGCGCTGGCTTGTCCAGGGTGCACCGGATCCGGCCGCCATTTCGTCGGACGATGGCTCCGGTCTGTACGTATTTGCGACCGGAAAAGGAATCGCCATCTGGCACAGTCCTGATGGAGCCGACTGGAAGAAGATCGGACGTGTCTTTGATGAGGATGTGCCAGCGCGGGCAAAGAAACTGATCCCGGGAGCCGATTCCGTCTGGGCACCCGATATTCAGTATGCCAACGGAAAGTACTACCTCTACTACAGCGTCTCCACGTTTGGCAGCCAGCGAAGTGTGATCGGCCTCGCGACGAATAAGACTCTGAATTCGAGGAGTCCGGAGTATCAGTGGGACGACCAGGGAATCGTCCTTGAGTCATTTCCTGATCGCAATGACTTTAACGCGATCGATTCGGCCATGTATGCAGAAGGGGATCGCGCGTGGCTTGTGTGGGGATCGTACTGGACAGGCATCAAAGGCGCTGAGATTAACACTCGCTCGGGTCGTCCTGATTCAACCCAGCCAAAAGCAGTTTCCATCGCCGGTCGTGCTGAGAACGGCAGCGTGGATATAGAGGCACCTTACCTGGTCAAACGAGACGGCTGGTACTACCTGTTCGTTTCCTGGGATTTCTGTTGCGACCGCGAACAGAGCACTTACAAGATTATGGTTGGTCGCTCAAAGGCTCCGCTCGGACCCTACTTCGACCGTCAGGGACGGAACATGTCCGAAGGTGGTGGGACGCTGGTGCTGATGAGTGACGGGCGATGGCGTGGCCCAGGTCATAACAGCGTGCTGAGACATCATGGTCAGGACTACCTCGTTTATCATGTCGTCGACTCACAGGATCCGGACGCGGGCCGCCAACTGCAGATGAGATCTCTTGAGTGGAAGAACGGCTGGCCGTCAGCTGGCTCAATTGTCACGTCAGACCTCAAAGATAAACCTGGCCCCCCGCTGTCGGGCCGCTGGATTCACGTCGTCGATGAACGTGACACCTATGACATCTTTTTCGAACCGACCGGGCGTATTACGGGGGTTCGAGGTAAAGCCGAATGGAAGCGGGAAGGCAGTGACCTGCTCTTACAATGGATCGATCCTAACGCGCCGGGAGGGCGCTGGATCGACCGCGTCAAACTTTCTGATGACCTGAGTCAGTACTCCGGTCGCAATCAGAACGGAACTCTGATTCAGGGTCGCCGCGCCCTCGAAAGGTAGTCATGTCTCGCCTTCTGAATGCTCTGTGTCTGACGCTGCTGATCCTGCCGGTTTCAGCAGGCGACTCAGTCGACGTACTGGGCCTGCCAAAGGAACGATACTCTGACTGGCCCGTCAGGACCTCGTCCCGCGGTTCGGTCGCGATTGCCGAGAAGCTTGCAGACAACGAAGTCCTGGTCCCGTTGCTGAATCGTGATGAATTACCGGTGGCGCTGATTGCTTCAGATGAAATCGCTGCTTTGCTGCCATCAGCAAAACTGACTCGTCCGGAAGCGGACACATCTCTTGTTGAATGGATTTCAAAACAACTGGATTCCAGCAAAGCGATCTGTTGGATTTCCGACAGCCGGGATGACATCGAAGTTCTGTTGAAGATCAGAAAGCCGCTGCAGTCTTTCGTCGCGGAGGGTGGAACAGTGGTGCTCATTGGTCCGCACGCGGTCGCAGCCGGAAGCAACTACAGCGCCCGTGATGACCTCAGACGCTGGAAGCTCGGGGCTGGCCTGATCAGTGATGCGGCCATCTGTTCGTCGACTGCGTCAGACTCGGACACATTTCTTAAAGCACTGACTCGAAGGGTCGGTATCCAACTGGGGCAGACCGGGCTGCTGTATCTGCGAGCAAGAAAGTTTGCCGTTGTGGGTGACGGGCAGGCCACGTTTCGTCTGGCGAAGGGCAGCTGGCTGAACGCCAGAGAACAGGTTCTTCGGCCTCAGAAATCTCGCGGGCAGGACCCGAACGAGTTCATTGTCGATCTGACGGAATGGCGCCGAGATGCCATTGAACGCACGCTGGAACCATTCCCTCCTGCGAAGCCACCGACGCCTCACGTTAAATCGGGCACGCTTTATATCGTGGGTGGCGGAGGAATGCCAAAAGGCCTGATGGAAGAGATTGTCAAGGCGGCCGGAGGCAAAGACGCCGAGATGGTCTACGTTCCGTGCGCGGAGCAGGAGGAGATTCCTCGTTCTTCTCTCATTGACCTCTGGAAACGCATGGGGGTTAAGTCAGCGGTGGTGCTGCACACGAAAGATCGAGTCAAAGCAGATACAGATGAGGAGTTCTACAAGCCACTGAAGACAGCCACCGGGATCTGGTTTGGCGGCGGGCGACAGTGGAATTTTGCGGACTCCTATTATGGAACGACCACCCATCGTCTCATGAAAGAGGTTCTTGCAAGAGGTGGTGTCATCGGAGGTTCGTCCGCTGGTGCATCCATTCAGGCTCGCTATCTTGCCCGCGCCACTCCCATCCAGAATTTCAACATTATGGCACCCGGTTATGAGCGAGGTGGCCTGGGATTCATCGGCGGTGTCGCCATCGACCAGCATTTCAGTCAGCGGGGACGTCAGAAGGACATGACGAAACTCGTGAATCGTTATCCACAAATGCTGGGCATTGGCCTTGATGAAGCAACGGCCATCGTTGTGAATGGCAGTGAAGCAAAAGTCGTGGGTCGAGGAAGAGCTCATTTCTATGACCGCAACGTACCGGTTGTTGAAGGAGAACCGGATTACGTCGCTCTGCCCGCCGGTTCAAAGTACGAACTGGCGACGCGAAGAGTGCTGCATGATGCGACCCCTCCTCCAAAGGAAGAGGCCGCTGAAGAGTCAGCCGACACAGAGTCGGTGGAACTGTGATAACTCTGGTGGGCAACCTAACACCGATCAAGGATGCTCCCGGCGCACTGCGTCTGCGGCGGATTCTGGTCCAGTTCCTGCTGCTCATCGTCGCTGTTGTGCTGGCCCGGACTGCTGCTGCTGAAAATGCGAAGACAATTCAGGAGTTGGCGGTTCATGCCCGGGACTGCTGTGTGCGAGTTGCATCGGCCGGTGATCAGGCATCTGGAGTGCTCATCAGTGACACAGGGCACATTCTGACAGTTGCTCACGGCGTTGCTCCTCAGGCAGAAACTGTTCGCGTGCAACGGAATGGAATTCAGGTCACCGGACAGGTGCTGTTACGTGATGCCAAAAATGATGTGGCGCTGCTCAGGATTCTGCCAGGCGATATGACTCGTCTTGGCGTGAAGCCCGTTGCGATCTCGAAGAATGACTGTGAACAGGGAGACCTTGTTCTTGCAGCAGGCTTTCCTGCCAGGCAAGCTGCTTTGACACACGCAGTCGTGCGTTTCGGAACGCTGATGGTCAAGGGAAAGTGGCTGCGGAGCACATGCCGACTGACGGCAGGAGATTCGGGAGGCCCAATTCTCAATGGAGCCGGACACCTGATCGGCATTAACCAGAAGATTGGGACGATCCGAGATCAGAATCTGCACCTTGCAGTGGAATTGTGTCTGAGGGCGATTCAAGCAACGCATCAAGCGAAGACCGTTCGGACAGATTCAAAGTTGTCCGTCCCCAAAATCACGACCGCCGCGCGACAATCGCTTACTGAGTTCTCCGCTGTCGTTCTGGATGATAAAGGTCTTCAGTTGGCATCCGCGACGCGAGTAACGAGCGGAATATTTGTCACCAAGCGAAGCCTGATTCCTTCCAGCTCAGCAATCCGAGTGAGGTGGCAGAGTCAGTTGGTTGCTGTGCAACGAGAGACAGACACGGGATCAAACGACCTGCTGTTCCTTCGATCAGAAGACGTATCCGACGGCAATGTTGATTTTACTGTTCCGGCATTTGGCGACGTTATCTGGGGAGTCGGTGGTTCCCCGGGGATCATTGGACTGGTCCCCGTGTCAGAGCCAAAGCAGCGACCTTCACTCGGCTGCACGCTTCAGGATCTGGACGGAGTGGTCATTGTCACCCGAATCGCGGCTGACAGTTGGGCGCAGCGTTGCGGGCTAAAACCGGGCGATGCGTTGCAACAGGTTGGTCGCGAGAAGTTCAATACACTCGACAAACTTGGTGGCGTTGTGTCCGAGCGTAACCCAGGTGATCGACTTTCGGTGACGTGGACACGTGACGGCGAGAGAATGGTTGGGGAGTCCGAGCTGGACCATCCTCCGGAATCACTCCTCAATCGTCAGGAATACCTTGACGGTCGTGCCGGTCTGCTGAGTGCTCGGCGTACCGGTTTTCAAAGAGTATTCCAGCATGACGTTGCCGCTGGCGTCATCGCGATGGGCGGACCTGTTGTCGACTCCAGGGGACGGCTTGTCGGCGTCAACATAGCCGTCCGTTCCCGGGAAGCTGTGCTGGCGATCCCGATTGCCGAAGTGCTGAAAGCACGTTCGGAAAACAGATGAGTTCAATCGACTTTGCTCGCTCTGTGAACCTCAGTGGATCTCCGTGTACTCTGTAGTTAATAAATGCGTCGGGTATCACCGCAGAGTACACGGAGAGGCACTGAGGTGAGTGCAGACCGGTAGGTTGTGTGGGACTGTTGGGAGACCGCCCACCACCGAATAATGTGCACGCGGATTACGGGGCGGTGGACGATGCCCATCCTGCTTTCAGTCTTAGCGGCCCGGATTAACCACAGAGTTCACACAGGAACAAAGAGTTGACGTCAGGGATTTCTGGTGACGGATTCGATCCATTCTCTGTGGAGCTTCTCCAGCCGCTCGACGACGGCCGGTTGTTCTTTCGCGTGATTTGTACGTTCGGGCTCCGGATCGGCAAGGTTCACCAGTTCAGGCTTTCCGCGAGGACTTCCGATCAGTTTCCAGTCTCCTTCTCGCACGGCCCATCGGTTCTGCCATTGCCAGTGAAGCACTTTGTGATGTGATTCTGCATTGCCACGGATGATGGGGAGCAGGCTTTTTCCGTCAAGCGGCAAATTGGGAAGTTTGATTTTACACAGGTCCAGGACGGTCGGCATCCAGTCACACAGGGTGATTGCCTGATCGCGAACCAGCTTTGTGGGCAGCTTGTGTGGCCATGAAATAATAGCCGGTACACGCAGCCCACCTTCGTAGTAAGTGCCCTTTCGACCTCGCCACTTGCCCGTGTTCCCGCCGCCTCCGTTAGCACCGTATTTGTGCCCCTTTGGGAGCCCGGAGGAATGGTTGTCCACGCGAATGTGATTGGTCTCTTCGGAGTGACCGTTGTCGCTTTGGAAGACCACGATCGTGTTCTCGCGAACTCCGAGCCTGTCGAGATGATTCAGCACCCGTCCGATACGATCATCAACAGTCGTCATCATCCTGCCGTAGCTCTGTCGCGGCATGGGTGTCCTGCAGTAATACTGGTCAAACTTTGAGTCACCCTGTTCGGGGTAATGCGGAATGTTGAAGGCGGAGTAGAGGAAGAATGGCATCTCGGGATGCCTCGCCAGATGGTCAGTCAGGAATTCGGTCGCCTTTTGAACCGTAAGGTCAGGAAAGTACTCGCCCCGATGAAATACTTCCTCAGTGCCATGGTACAGATCGTGGAAGCCGTTTCCGTGCAGAAAGAAATGATTGAAGTTGTCGATAAAGCCGCCCCGATGTCCGAAGAAGTAATCGAATCCCTGGGTCGTCGGGCCGGCGTCTGCCGCCGCACCCAGATGCCACTTGCCGGTGAGTCCCGTCCGATAGCCGCTGCCTTTCAGTGCCTCAGCGATCGTGATTTCTTCCGTCGCCATGTTAATACCGCGTTTGGCTCTCAGGTCGCCCTGTGTCCACGAGGTTACTCCGGAGCGCTGAGGATGTCGCCCTGTCATCAGCATGGCGCGGGCCGGGCAGCACACGGTGTGAGAGTATGCCTGAGTAAACCGAATCCCCGCATTCGCAAGGCCGTCAATCCGCGGCGTAAACAGATCGCGAGACCCGTAGCAGCCCGCATCCAGAGTGCCCTGATCGTCCGTCAGAACAATGAGTACATTCGGTTGATCTGATTGGACGTCTCTGCCGTCGGCTCGCGTTCCGTCAATGTTTCGACCGGCCATTCTGAGTTGCGGTTTCCTCGCCGGCACCAGACGAATCTCCCGGCAGTCCATGACAGCTCCTCCGACCTTGACCATTGGTACGAGCTTCAGTTGTGTCTGCCGTGAGCCAGATAGTCTGATCCTGCCCAGGTGCCGCCAGCGGAAGTTTTGAAAGTGGCCCGTCTCTTCCACTTCGAAATTCAGTTCCTGATCACCAATCTGAATCTGAACTAAACTTCCACCATGTCCCTTCCCGCAGCCCTGATAGATCTCCACATCAAACTCTCCGGTGGCAGGTTGCAGTTGCCATGTGGCATAGTCTTCGGCAATCGTCCAGTAGCCGACGGTATTCTTGTGTGGCTGCCCCTCAAAACGCAGTTTCTCGCCGAATGTGCGGGCGAACTTTGCGGGCAGTGAAAGGACGCCCTGCCTGTTCGGAATTGCAATCGGATCTCTGTCAAAAAGCACCGGTGGGCCATCAAGAATGAGCTCCAGCACCATCGCTGACGGCTGGGGCGGCTTTCGGTGGAGTCGAAGTTCCCAGTAATGAATTTCCGGCCACATTGTCATTGTCGCACCGGAATCATCACCCACCCATTGGATTCGTTCGAGCACATTGGCCAGTCTGGGAATGTTGAGTTTTCCATTTGCGGGTAGCTGCCTGAGCCTCAGATATATGGAATTCTCGCGGACAAATGCCTCTCCGGAATCAAGTTTCAGATCCGGGAGCGGCTGTGCGTCTTCCGGCACTTCCCACGCAGAAGCCGAGATTGTTGTGAACAGAAAAATCAGGATCAGAAAGCGAAGCTGCATTGGAGTGGTCTCAAAGAAAACTGAGTGACTGATGATTCTGCAGCCCATGGAATTCAGCGTCAAACGAGCCTTCCCGGCCCGTCTTGCCGCCGGGCGCCAAATTCGGGAACATACGCAGGCAATAAATGTCATCCGGATACCGGGTGTCAGTAGCTCTGTTGATTACTGCATATCTCCCACTGTTCATTCCATAAACAGAGCATGGGCCAACCTGGTCACCAGACTTACTCTTTCCTGCAGGCGCATGGATGCGAATGCCGTCGGACAACCTGATTCGAATCCTTGGCGAGCTGCAGCTGGCGTCCCCCAAAGTGGTAGCGCAGTGTGAGTCGTCCGTCAAAAATCTGTGTCACGATCTGCCTGACTTTGATTCCGTCTGGCTCGATGCACTTGTCCAGCGAAGTGTTTTGACTGCATGGCAGGCCCAGGTGTTGCAGGGTTCTGAAGACGCAGCAGGTCTGCTTTCTGCTGGTGACTTTGTTCTCCAGCAACCTCTTGGCGAACAGACTTTCCTTGGTGCCTCACGACAGAATGGCCGGCTTGCAGTGCTCAGACGGCTGCCGGAACGGTCGGACTCAGATCACGAAGAAGTACTGTTAACAGGGTGGAGAACACTGTTGGACCGGCTGGATGGGATTCGGTCAGGGGCTCCAGATTCGATTGAGTTGCCCCGAGTCTGGATCGACGGTGAACAGTCACAATTCGTGGCTTCCGGTTTTGTCCCAGGCTATACGCTGGAAGAACTGATCATTCGCGGTGGCCGTCTCCCATGGCAGGCGGTTGCGGAAATCGGCCGTCAGCTGCTCGAAGCTGTCGCATGGCTCGAATCCTGTCAGCTCTACCATAGCCATATTGTTCTCCGTAACATCCGACTTAATGCCCACGGCCGCATGTGCCTTGTGAATCCGTTTGCGCATCACATGCAATCGCCCTACCTGTCGTTTCGTTCCGACCTGAAGCTGGACGATATCGAATGCACAGCACCAGAACTCGTTTCATCCGGACGGATGGTTGATTCACAGAGTGAGCTGTATTCAGTCGGCTGCGTTCTCTGGAATCTGCTGACCGGGCGGAGTGTGTTCCTTTCGACAGACCCTGTCACTCGGCTGTCGAAGGCCGCGGAACGGGACGTTGCTGACGCACGTTCGATTGTTCCGGACTGTCCTGACTGGATGGCCGAGCAGCTTTTGGCCATGACTCGCCGCACTCCTGAGCTTCGTCCGGAATCTGCACTTGTGGCCGCCCGGCACTGGAACGCGAGAGCTCCGAAAGGCGTCCCTCTCAGCCGACGTCTTCTGAAACAGATGCCGGAGCGTGATCAGACTCCCCAGGTTGCGAAACGCGGCAAACAGCCGGAGCGCTGGAAAGCCGTGGTCACAGTGAGCGCAATGCTGATTTGCTTCGTTGGGTACAGCATTCATCGAGGCATTCTGCCGCTCCCTTTGCAATTAACAGGAGCAGTCCCGACCGACTCGGAATCCAGTGACTCGGACGGAAGCGATGAGATCGCCATTCGAGAAGCTCCACCGACAGAGTCCGATTCCGACGGACTCCTGATGATGCCTTCGCCGGACGCCGGCGGCGTGGTCCTGTTGCAGTCCGGCCGGGTTTATCGCGCCGCAGATATTGACTACGACGGACAACTCTACATTGAAGCCACGGGAGACGAGCCGGCCATCATCCGGGTGGCAGACCAGTCATGGATCGTTGACGCGGATCAGGTTTCCATGAGCCATCTTCAGATTGAGTCTGACTCGGACACCAATCGCCCTCTTTTGGAGGCAATGTGCGGCAACCTGCAGGTCAATCACACACTCTGGCAGTCATCGGGAGGCTGTGTTTCTGTCCGTGGCACTTCAGGTGTCGAGTCTTCCGTTCAGTTTGCAGACAGTGTATTTCGCGGCACTGGAGATGGGATCCTGCTGGACCGGGCCGTCCTCTCATGTGCGTTTAGAAACTGCCTCGCAACGTCGACCGGTGCTGTCGTGCGAGTGAGCCACGAAAGTGGGGCGTTCCCCGTCGTCAGAGCAGAACGGCTGACTGTCTCACAGTCGAAGAGCCTGCTGGATATCGTCGTCGGCGATCCTGATTCAGTCCTCACTCTGCAGGTGGAATGTGTGGAGTCAGTCTTTGCCACCAGTACTGCGACTGCGGGCCTGATTCGCATCGCCGGGCCGGAAAACTGGAGGCCGGATCGGCTGCAGGTCCTGTTTTCTCCACCAATTCAGGGAAATGGAGCAATTGTTTCATCTGCCGTGAATCCGGTGATCTACCTCGACCGTTCGCTGCGCCAAATGGTGGCACTCAGTGAAAAACAGATCGAAAACCGATCACTCATGCTGGTTGAGCCGACCTTTGCTGCCCCCTCCGGCTCAGCTTCGCCGTGGGCCGGATTTGAATTGACTGATTTTGACGGGCCAAAGTTGAGCCCGCAGCTCCCGGGTGTGGATATCAGCCGACTACCGATCCCGGTGAATCCAGAGATGGGAGCGACTCATAAGAACTCCGTTATGACAGGAGAAGAATGAAAACTGGTAGTGGTTCCGGCTATCGCCGACTCGATGCAGAGTTGACTCTGCAGACACTGCACACATTGAAGAAACGAATCAAGGAACGCTTTGGAGAGTCCAGTCTCACGCATGTGGCTGGAGAACTGGTCGAAGTCGCCGGTGAATCCAAAGAACGAATCCAATGGATTTCCAGCTCTCACTTTGGGCTGCGACTGTTTATCGTCCTTATCGTCCTGAGTTGTCTTGGCCTTGCCGGATTCGGCATTTCAGAGCTTTGGCAGGCTGATCAGGAAGTGCTGACACTGGGACTGCTGGACTCGATCCTCAATGAGATCATCATTATTGGAGCCGCGCTGGCCTTTCTGTTCAGCCTTGAATTGCGAGCCAAACGGACAAGAGCGTTGAAAGCGATCCACGACCTGCGAGCCATCGCCCACGTGATCGACATGCATCAGCTCACGAAAGACCCCAGTCAGATCCTGAATCCAAGTGCCAAACCCACGAAGTCGTCACCGAAACGAGTGCTGACTCCATACCTGCTGACACGTTATCTGGATTACTGTAGTGAGATGCTCTCGCTCGTCGGCAAACAGGCGGCCCTGTACGCTCAAGGCCTGCCGGACCCAATTGTGGTGGCTGCGGTCAATGACATTGAAACTCTGACAAACGGCATCAGCCGTAAGATCTGGCAGAAGATTACGATGCTGGATGACGTGGCACGGATTATTGAATCGACGCCGAAGGATCAGACATCCTGACGATGGTCTGCTGTTAACGTCCGTTACCCCTGCTCCTGAGGTGGTTTGTCGGCTGCCCGTAACGTGACCGAAGGTCTCCATCCACGCCACAGGCTGGAGTGTGGAACATTGGGGCAGGCGAGGAGACCTGCCCACAGTGAGGCTGTCCAGGCCTGTAGCGGAGTTCTTCGAGCTCGGTGCTGCTGCGATCTCCGTGATGATGCCGGCCCTCGCCCCGGCCTACGGCTGCATCCAGGCCACAGCATTTTGGCCTACAGGTCGAGCTCAGTTGGAGGAAACCGTTTTCGTCCGTCGCTGTTGACAGGTTTTCCGGTCCGCATGGACCACCACTCACCCGCGCGTTTCGGGCTGTAGTTCGGATTTGGAATCGGCATTCTCGCCGACACCTGTTGACGCCATTTGTTCAAACGCTGCTTCAGTTCAGCCGTTCGACCAGGGCGAGTTGCTGCCAGGTTCCTTGATTCACCGAGGTCGTCTTTCAGATTGTACAGTTCAAGGTCACCTGTCCCGTCGAGGTACTCAATGAGCTTCCAGTCTCTCGCGCGAATACTGCTGGCGGGGCGATCATGGTGATAGTGTGGGTAGTGCCAGTGGAGTTCCTCTCGCTGTAGTTTTGTCGTGGCCCCCCTTAACAGTGGCATCAGGCTGTGGCCATCAATCGTTTGATTGACCGGAAGCTTTGCTCCGGCGAGCTCTGCAAAGGTCGGGTAAAAGTCATAACTGATTGTCGGCTCGTGACACACACTGCCTGCTTTCACTGCTGCCGGGTAACGCACGATTAACGGCACGCGAACACCGCCCTCGTGGAGCGAGCCCTTCTCACCCTTCAGTGGTGCCTGCGTGGCGACGTTGTCGTCGGCGTGTTCACGGTAGTCATAACGCCGGTAGAGACCTCCATTGTCTGACGTAAACACAATCATCGTATTGTCTGTCAGTTTGTGCTGATCAACGGCGGCCAGAATTCGGCCCGGTCCGGGCATTTGCACCAACACGACTGAGGGCATGTCACCCGAGACGGGTACTGTCATTTTCAAAGGCGCAGTGCCGTCCCACTGCCCCACCACCGGGTCCATCAGCGCCCACTTGTTGACGAACTCGCACTCCGGGTGCCCGCGCTCGTCCGTCCACTCGCCCTCGCAAAAGGCGCGGGTGTAGAAGAGCGAGAAGAGGACGTGCATGATGACGTACGGCGCGAGCGTTCCCGCGATCAGGGCTCGCCTGCGCTTGGGGTTGAGGTCGCCGGAAACGTAGCCGGAGATGAGAACGAACGCGGGGACGTGGAAGCCGTAGATGGCGTGCATGTACGCGCCGACGCCCCGGTTACCGATCTTGTAGAAGGGCTCGAGGAAGTGGCCGCTGCTGACGAGCATGATGAACACGAACTTGGCGACGTCGAGGCGCTCGGAGGACGTGGTTCCCGCGCCGGTGTACTCCCGCAGGGTCGTCACCCACTTTGGATCCACGGGCTTGCCGTTATCGTCGCCCTTGGGCGCGGGCGCGGAGCCGTACCCGCTCATGTCGGCTGTGCCGCGGGGCTCCACGCGATCGGCTCACGAGAACTCTCGGGACGCGGCCCCGTTCGACTCGGACGAAGCGGCGAGCTGGACCTCTCGAGGGTTCGATGCGACGCGTGGAACTCGCCGCGCGGACGAGACGAGACCGGCGCGGGGCGTGACTCGCGCTGCGGAGCGGAGTTTGCGACTCGCGCGCGGCGTTGTGCGCGGCGTCGCCGGTGCCGCGGATTGGAGGGAAAACGGCCCTGGCTGGGGTGTTGCAGTTACGGTTTGGTGTCC
>CAJWGB010000040.1 GCA_913031625.1 uncultured Planctomycetaceae bacterium
GAGCCCAATATCCGCGAAGTCATCGCCTTCCCGCTCAACGGGCAGGGGCAGGATCTGATCGAGACAGATGAATTGGCGGACGAATCCCGCTTTAAAATCCCACGCCCGGAGCCTCTCCCTGAACCAGTGACGCGAATGGGGGTCACATCGTTCAGAACATACCTCGCGTGCCCGTATCGCTATTATCTCAGACACGTGCTTCGACTTCGAGAAATTGACGACCGGGCAAATGAGCTTAATGCTCTGATGTTTGGCAACCTGATGCATGATGTGCTCAGTCAGTTCGGCAATGGCCCGCTCAGGAACAGCACTGACCCTGATGTCCTGCGTGACCACCTGAGAGATCTGCTCGAACAGACAGCACAGGATTCACTCAGCCACTCCCGAATGGCAGCTGTCAACGTGCAGATCATGCAGCTTCGCTGGCGGCTGGACGCATTTGCTGAGTGGCAGGCGAGGTGGGCTCAGGACGGATGGCGAATCATCTTCAGTGAACTTTCGTTTCAGGATGCGGGCGTGACTCTGAAGCTTGACGACGACCGGGAGGTATTCCTCGACGGGCGTATCGACCGCATTGATCAGCGCGGCAACGAGTACATTATTTTCGACTACAAGAGCAGTGAAAGTGTTCATCCACCGGGGCCATCTCATCTAAAAAAGAAAGACGGCTGGGTCGACCTGCAGCTGCCCCTGTATCGTCACCTCGCGCACCATCTGGGGCTCCACGGTAAGATTGACCTGGGCTACATCGTCCTGCCTAAGGACACCAAAAAAGTTCAACACCTGCTTGCAGACTGGACCGACGAACAACTGGCAGACGCCGATCAGACCGCACGGCAGGTCGTGGAGAATGTTCTTGACGAGCAGTTCTGGCCGCCGGCCTCCGTTGACGGAACGTTCTACGAGGAGTTTGCACCGATCTGCCAGGACAAGGCGTTTGATCGAGAGGTGCTGTCATGAGTGCCATTGTTACCAAGACTGACACTGCACGTCCTGAACGGATCTCTTCGAACGTCATCATCCGCGCCTCGGCAGGGACCGGAAAGACGTTTCAGCTGTCCAATCGCTACCTTCGTCAGCTGTTTCAGGGGGCAGCTCCGGATGAAATTCTCGCGACGACATTTACCCGCAAAGCTGCCGGGGAAATCCTCGAACGCAACATGTTGCGTCTGGCAGAGGCGGCTCTCAATCAGCAGGCCTGCACCGAACTCGGCCAGTTCCTGGAACTCCCCGACCTCAGTCCGGAACAGTGTCGGAAACTGCTGCAGAAACTGACCCGCGGCCTCCATCGAATTCGCATCTGTACGCTCGACAGCTTCTTTTCGCAGATCACGTCCAGCTTTGGATTTGAAATGGGGCTGCCCCCCGACTGGACCATTGTCGACGAAATCGACCAGGTGCGACTGAAGACCAAAGCGGTCGACGCCGTCCTGCGTAACGAAACCACAAAGGATGCCGTCAAGCTCATGCACCTTCTGACAAAGGGGGAAACCAACCGCACCGTCAGTGAGCTGATTCAGCAGACTGTGAATTCTCTGTACCCCATTTTTCAGGAGACCGGACCAGAGGCCTGGGACACGTTTCCGCGAACACGACTGCTGCCACCGGAAGAGCTCAAATCGGCGATCGAGGAGTTAAGAACAGTCTGGCTTCCGGATGACAAGCGGTTCGAAAAGATCCGGCAGCAGGATCTGGATCGTGCCATCACGTTGGACTGGGAAGCGTTCGTCCAGAAGGGCCTTGCCAGCAAGGTCTCTCAGGGCCAGACGACCTATTATCGAAAAGAAATCGGAGAAAGCGCGATTGGCGTGTACAAGCTGTTACTGCGTCACGCGACAGCCGTCCTGATTGACCTCGTTGCCCGGCAGACAAAGGCAACTTACGAATTACTGAAGCGTTTTGACGTCCGCTACAGTCAGCTTAAGGACGAAGCCCGAGTCCTGCAGTTCAATGATATCACTCGATTGCTCAATCGAATCGCCGCTGACAATGATGTAGATCGTCTCGCGTATCGTATGGATGGCAAGATCTCCCATCTGCTCCTCGATGAGTTTCAGGATACTTCTCTCCCACAATGGCACGTCATCCGCCCATTTGCCCGACATGTAACGGCCCGCAGCAGCAGCCGTTCTTTCTTCTGTGTTGGGGACGGTAAGCAGGCCATTTATGGCTGGCGCGGAGGAGTGGCAGAAATCTTCGATGCCATCGAAGATGAACTCACGGGACTGCAGCGGGAATCTCTCAATCGGAGCTTCCGTTCAGCGCCAGCGATCGTGGAAACAACAAACCGCATCTTTGAAGGATTGAGCCGGCAACTGGATGAAGACGACGACACCAGTTCCATTAGGCGATGGTGTGAGCAGTTCATCGAACACTCGACCGCCCGAGAGAATCTCAACGGATATGCGTGCCTGGAAACAGCACCAATCAGCGAGGAGAAACCTGACCAGTTCGGCCTGACGATGACGCACACAGCTCAGCGAGTTGCTGAGCTCGCTCGAAAGGTTCCGAAGGCATCAATTGGTGTCCTCGCTCGCAAAAACAGTGTCGTCAGCAGACTGATCTACGAACTGCGTCGACTGGGAATAGCGGCCAGTGAGGAAGGAGGCAACCCGCTGTCTGACAGTGTCGCCGTGCAACTCGTCATGTCAGTACTTCAGGTCGCCGACCATCCAGGCAACACGATAGCTCGGTTCCACGTCGCCCAATCGCCCTTAGGAAAAGCCCTGGGGTACACAAACCACCGGCGCCACGATCTGGCGGAACAGTTCGCGCGTCGAATCCGCCGCAGACTTCAGGCTGAGGGATATGGAAAAGTCCTTCGGGAGTGGGCCGATGAGTTGCTGCCATTTTGTGGTCCCCGAGGCCGGCGGCGTCTCAACCAGATGGTTGAGCTGTCCTACACATGGCAGGCACATGCCACACTGCGAACTTCTGACTTCCTGCGGTTCCTCAGCAGAAAACAGGTTCCGGACCCAACAACGGACAATATCCGCGTGATGACCGTTCACCAGTCAAAGGGGCTTGAGTTCGATATCGTCGTACTGCCGGACCTGGATGGACGACTGATCGGACAGCCTAATGAGTTCGTCGTTAATAAACCCTCACCCACAGAACCAATTGACCGAGTGTGTCGATACCGAAACGCGAGCATTCAGGATCTGCTGCCAGACGGCTTTCAGAAGATGTTTGCCGACGAGCGTCACAGCGACATCTCCGAAGCATTGTGTGTGCTCTACGTAGCCATCACTCGAGCTCGACATGCACTGCATATGGTGGTTGCACCTTCCCGGCCATCTGAAAAGAAGATTCCGGAGACCGCTGCCGGACTATTGCGGCAGGTACTCTACGACGGGGCACTTGCTGAACCTGAAAAGGTACTGTTCGAACATGGCAGCAGCAGCTGGTACGAGGAGGAGTCTGGAGAGTCGAAATCGGTTCCGGCACCTGCCGAGACTCCGACTCGATCCGGTCCACGGAGGATTAAATTCCGTGATATGGCCAACGGGCGTTCACGCGGCCTGCAGCGTTCAGCACCGTCGCGTCATGACACGAGCCGAATCGTCAAGCTCAGCAGTGTGATCCGTCACGGATCTACGGAAGCAATGGAACGCGGAACCCTCATCCATGCGTGGTTCGAACGAATCGAGTGGCTGGATGGCTCCGCCTGGCCGACCGAAGAAGAACTGCATTCCACAGCTGAAGAGATTGGGGCCACTCACCTGGATGTTCCTCGCCTGATCAACGAATTCCATGCCATGCTGCGGAGTCCAAAGATTGCGTGGGGATTGTCTCAAAAATCGTACCAGCCCCCGAAAGATCTGCAGCTGCCTGTTGATGTTTGCGGAAGTCTGGAAGCGGCCGCGGCAGGTCAAATCCGAATGGAAGTCAAAAACGAACACTCGTTCGCCGTGCGGGAAGCGGGAGAAATCGTCTCGGGATATATCGACCGCCTGGTTCTGATTTACCTCGACAATCAACTCGTGGCCTGCGACGTGATCGACTTCAAGACGGATACATTTGCCTTTGATGACCAGCGAGCGTTTGCTGCCAAGGTCAATTATTATCAGGAGCAACTGGACTCGTATCGGCGAGTCGTTTCCCGGTTGTATCGCATCCCGGTTGACTGCGTTTCCACACGGCTGTTTATGGTAGGGGCCGGGACGATTACCAATGTCTGATTTCAGGTTTATTCACTGCGCAGACCTTCACATCGACAGCCCCCTGCGCGGGCTGCAGGCGTACGAAGGAGCACCCGTCGACCGCCTCCGTCGTGCAACACGTGACGCGTTCCAAAACCTGATTACCCTGGCGATAGATGAAGCCGTTGCCTTTGTCCTGATTGCCGGGGATCTGTTCGATGGTCGCTGGCCGGACATGTCGACCGGGCTCTGGACGGCTCGACAGTTCCGCAGACTTGCAGAGAAGAACATCCGTGTGTTTATGATCCGCGGCAATCACGACGCCATGAATGAAGTCGGACAGCGGATGCAGTGGCCCGACAATGTCCATGAACTCAGCTGCGACTCACCGGAGACGGTTGTCCTTGATGACTTCAACACTGCCATTCACGGCCAGGGATTTGCCAACCAGAAGGTGCCGGACGACATTGCGGCCGGATACCCGGATGCCCGAACCGGGCTCATCAACATTGGTCTGCTGCACACCAGTCTGACGGGCGATCCACAACATGATCCGTATGCCCCCACATCCGAGGACACTCTGAAACTCAAGGGCTATGACTACTGGGCCCTTGGTCACATCCACTTGCGCAGAACGGTCAACGAAGACCCGTGGATTGGCTACTGCGGCAATTCGCAGGGACGTCATATCCACGAACGAGGCGCTAAAGGCTGCCTCCTTGTGACCGTTCAGGACAATCGTATCCTGCCGCCGCAGTTCAGATCGACTGACGTGCTACGATGGTTTGAAACCGACATCACAGTCGCGGAACGGGACGACGTTGACGAACTCTATGATCAGGTTCGCGGGCGACTCAATGAATTGCGTACAGATGCTGAAGGAAGATTCTGTGCTGTTCGGATCCTGGTCACAGGAGCGTGTGCGGCTCACGCCACTCTGGTTACTCGATCAGGACAGGAAGAAGTAATCGCCGGGATTCGCAACATCGCGGCTGAGTTTGACGATGTCTGGGTCGAAAAGATCAAGCTGCGAACATCAGCACCAGTCGATGTCGAGCGGCTTCGAAGAGGCAGTGATCTGATGGGTGATCTGCTGCGTGGTTTCGACGACGTGATCGATGGCACTGACGCCGAAGTACTTGAGTTCGCTGAAGCACTTGGAACACTCCGAACCAAGGCCGGCCATGACCTGCAGCAGGCAGATATCAACCTCGACGATCCGGAGCGAGTTCGGGAGTGGCTGCGACAGGCAGAAAGCATCCTCGTGTCGATGCTGACGGAAGCCGAATGAGATCTCGTTCCAACAGTCTTCTGAAGTCGGTGGATACAGCGGGAAACTCGACCAATGACGAGTGAAGGACTAACACCACCCAATCGCCAGCCGTTCGTTCTCCGGTGGCTTGTGGTGAGAGTCATCGCACCGTTGTGTGTCGCGCTGGTCCTCCTGCATTTCACGCGTGATGTCAGGGATCCCGGCGATCGCGGGAACGCCTTATTGTGGACAGTGTTCATTGTCCATTTGACCGGAGTATTCACTGCCCCAAAGACGAACGTGCTTGACGTCGGCGCGTTGTCATCCTGGTTCCGGTCGCCTTTTCACTTGCAGAGATGGAACGCAGAGAATACTCGGCGCAGCTCTGGGTCACGCCGGTGCTTTCCTTTGGTGCTTACGCATTCCTCACATGGGTTGGCAGGCGGCGAGCGGCTCGACAGGTGCACGTACCAAACAGCGTGCGACTTCCTCACGTCATTCTTGCATTCACCGGACTCGTGGTTGCGATTGTGATTTGTGGCGCAACAAAGGCAGGTGCCGGACTGCTGTTGCTGCCAGGCTGCGGCCTGATCCCGTTTTTGCTGTGGGCACTGGCCGTTAACCGCAGCAGCAGACCGAATCAGCTCAGTCAGTCTGCAGACGCCGATTGAATTTCAATCCTTCAGGCTGTAAACAGAAGCCCTGCGATATCGTTCTCAAGGGAGTTTCTTATGGTTCGTCCGCCCGTCCGCCAACTGCTGCCCCTCCTGCTGTTCCCGATCCTTTCGACCCTGCTTGTTGCCGGCGAACCATCGCTTCGGTTTGAGAAAACTGACTGGCCATGGTGGCGAGGCCAAAACAGAAATGGCATTGCCGATCCGGATCAGGATCCTCCGTTGACATGGAGTGAGACGGAAAACGTATTGTGGAAGACTCCCATTCCGGGCCGTGGCCATGGTGCTGTGTCTGTCGTAGGTAATTATGTATTCATTAACGCGGCTGACCCAAATTCCGAGCAGCAGTCGTTGATATGCCTCAATCGAGACTCCGGCAAAGTACTCTGGAAATGTGTTGTGCACGAAGGTGGCTTTTCAAAGAAGGGGAACAAGAAAGCATCTCTTGCGTCCTCAACACCTGCCTGTGACGGCAAACAAATCTACGTCACCTTCCTGAACGCAGGGGCCATCTACACGTCTTCGATTTCGCTGGACGGCCGACTGCTGTGGCAGACTAAGATCAGTGACTATGTTGTGCATCAGGGCTACGGAGCGTCTCCCGCGATCTATGAAGAGCTCGTCATTGTGGGCGCTGACAACAAAGGAGGCGGAGCTGTCGCCGGTCTGAGCCGGGAAACAGGGAAGATCGTCTGGAAACGAGACCGGCCCGCAAAACCAAACTATGCGTCGCCCGTCATCTTGAACGTAGCAGGCAGGGATCAGCTGATTTTTACCGGCTGTGATCTTGTCACCAGCCTGAATCCACTCACAGGCGAAGTGTATTGGGAGGCGGAAGGTGCCACGACGGAAGTCGTGACAACCTCTGTCACTGACGGAGAACGAATCTTTACCAGTGGTGGCTACCCGAAGAACCACATCTCAGCCGTGACTGCAGACGGCTCGAAGAAAGTCGTCTGGGAGAACACAGTTCGAACTTATGTCCCGTCGATGGTGATTCGTGACGGAGTCATCTACACGGTCCAGGATGCCGGGATCGCCTCATGCTGGGAAAGTGCTACCGGCCAGCAACTGTGGAAAGGGCGTCTGGGTGGGACCTTCAGCAGTTCGCCCGTTCTGGTGGGCGACAGGATGTACGCAACGAATGAAGGTGGAAAAACGTTTGTTCTTCGCGCGAGCGCGGACGGGTTTGAGAAGCTGGCTGAGAATCAGCTGGGGGACAGTGTGTTTTCCACTCCTGTGATCTGTGGCAGCAGAATCTACACTCGTGTCGCGCACCACATCGACGGTAAACGGAAAGAGTTTCTGTATTGCCTTGGCAAATAGAGTCAGGCCTGAAATGCGTCGTTGATCTGCCGTGATGTATGGTCGTTCGGCAGTGTCAGCCCGAAGCCTTCAACGCAGGCAGTGACAGATCGGGTGGCGTGCAGAATCGCCCGGCGCAGCTGTTCAAATACGTCCGGTGACATAACTCGTTTCAGAGCACTCACATAATCGCGCCACACGTCAAACATTCTTGGCTCCGGCCGTGCAATCAGCCATGCCCTGAGCAGCTGGTGAGCGGGTGAGTTTCGGCGAATACCAAGCTCCACCACTCTTTCCATGATTCTGCCGACCTGCAGACTGTTGGGAGAATCCTGAGACCATGCCGCCTGAGCGAGGGGAACAAGGGTCAGAAAGTACACCTTGCTTTCCGGTACTTTCATGCCAAGGATTTCCTGCATGACACGCTCTGGCAGCAGGCGAATGTCGTTGGCGACACCTTCCTGCGCATCGAACTTCTGCTCAGGCTTCAGAAACGTTCGGCGGAAGCTCGCTTCCACATGAAAACCAAAGACATCGTCCAGCGTGGTCGCAGCTGGTTGCTGCAAGGCATACGTGGTCATTTTTTTCCCGCCCATAAATAGATGCATACCTCACATCCCATGCGGCACCCGACAGCCAGAAGGGGAAGCTACGTCACTGGCTGAATTCGCTCGAGCCACGAAGGACCGTGCGCACAAGGTGCTAATGAGACCATGGGTCAGCATTCCGCACCAAACATCTTTCATGCAGGAATCAGAGCTCGTTTTAGCCGGCAGACATATGGCAGGTTGCAGACTTCACGAATGGATTGATTCTGCGGGGGGAGGAAAACCGAGTAGTGCATCTGCAGATCAACAGAGAGGCAGGGGATACCCGCGTGGTGTGTCGCGCGGTGAGCGACCGAAGTCGGATTGGCCGGTACGAGCTGTAACTGGTCTGCAGACGGGGTTGTAAGAGCCACCGACGGGCTGTTGATCAGGGAACCTCGATTGCAGCCCCCACATCAATCGAACGGCCACCGTTTTTCGCGTCGTCGACGGCGCCTCCATCGTCGTTAAAGTCTTCTCCAATGCTGTACACAATCAGCCGCTCGCCATCTCGCGTCAACAACAGCGCTTTGCCTGAAAAGGGATCCCTCAGTTTCTCTCGGGCTCCCTCCGGAAAATACTGTTCAGGAATTGCGTCGAGTGAGCCCGGCACCGCTCCACCGGCCAGCAAGTGACGCTTCACAGCCAGCACCACAATGAAACA
The DNA here is from genome assembly GCA_913031625.1 of uncultured Planctomycetaceae bacterium. Lineage (GTDB taxonomy): Bacteria > Planctomycetota > Planctomycetia > Planctomycetales > Planctomycetaceae > Fuerstiella. The sequence goes on from CAJWGB010000040.1 coordinate 8,625, forward strand.
GTGACGCTCAGACTCAGTTCGAGCGGCAACCACACTTGCCTGCTTAATGGCCGGCATCAGCTGCATCACTCCCATATGGGTGATCCGACTCCATGTCGACCGAGCCATCCTCATCACGCGTGCGTTAAAGCTGTCTGCCATCTCAAACAGATCCAGCCATGACGATTCCGATGCCGCGACTGCCGCCGAAAAGAAACGCAGCATCTCTCTTTCGTTTGTTGCACGGGTGGGACCCAGCATCAACAGAGTCAGCATGTCCAGGCAGCCCGCCCGTTCACCGATGAATCCCATACGAAGTGTCCGACGTGCGTCTGTCCGTATCAATTCCTCCTGAAGAGAGGCCATTTGCTCATCTGACCATGACGCTTTGGAAAGAAAGCTGCCGAGACTTTCACAGGCCATCGAGTGATGCGCGAACTGAATCAGACTCGATATCAGAATCGGTTCGTTACTGAATGTATGCGCCAAAGCCAGCATTGCCTGAATGTCTCGCGCAACTCGATCGTGATCACCTCGATGTGCGGCCACCCATGCATCAAGTCGGAGCAGCCGTGTAATCTTTCTGGAGTCCTGGCAGATCGAGAGGTCTGCATTGATTCCCTTTGAAAGGTCGACTGGATAGCGAGCCACGCCTCCGACTTCTGACGCTTTCCATGCAGCGACAATCGGAGTCTGCATCTCAGCAAGGAACTCTTCAGCCGACTCAAGCTCATTCCACTCCTCACCGGGAAGCGGGGGTCGCTCGCCCGTGCCGAGAAACGGCAGCTCTTCGGCGTGTTCTTCCAGCTTCAGTTCTTCGACCTGCTTAATCACCGGCACCCAGCGATCAGTGACGTCGGTCTGATCCTCACTCACCTGATACCATGCATCCAGTTCCTTCGAATTTGTCGGCATGCCGTTTGCGCGAAGCTCATCCTTCAGGGATGTGTTGACCCAACTGTTCCAGAACACAAATGCACCAAGCGAGGCCATAACTGCAGCAATTCCACCGAACCAGACTCGTTTCTTTCTGTAGAAAGGGCGGCTGTCGAACTCCCGATCCACCGAAGAGGTCTGTGGAGCTGTTTCAGTTTCAGACATAAGTTTGGTTCAAAGAATCGAGATCGAGTGGAAGAGAAGGACTGCGCAGGAACTCACAGAATACTGGCAACGCCTCTGTGAGCAGCTTGTGGTGGAAGACGAACGGACCGAGATCGAATTCATCCGGACCGATCTCACTCTCAACGACTGGAGGCTCACCTCGGAATCACGCTGCCGCTAAGTTACCAGACGTTTATGAGAACGAGCGAGCCGGGATATTTGTGCAGCAGTTTCCAGTTGCTGGCACCGGGTTACAAGTGTGCCAGTGTGGTGGACTCTGTGGCCGGCAACAAATGACAGTCATGGTACATCGAACAGAATATCTATCCGGCTGTACCAGATGAGCAAATCCTTGGACTCATCAATTTCTGATGGGCATCTCGACGGCCGGTTTTCCGGGACACCGCCCAGCGGACTCAATTGAACGAGCTAATCGAATATCCGATCTACTGGATGCTCCGGAATCTGACTGACGATCCCATGCTGTTCATCACTTCCGACTTTCACTCCTTCACATTGAGGATGCGTGTATCGCCGGCGCATTCTGGAAGTCAGTTGGTATACGACTGACACACTCATGGGAAGACGAAGAAGGAAACCAACGATCTGATCCCAATTCGATCCGATGGGACAGGCTCCTGCGTCACCGGTCCATCTGGAGGCTCATCGCAGCTTGTCGGGATTGCCTGAAAGAAGCAGTGCCCCTCTGGCACCCCACCTCCGAATCAGGCCGCCGGCTATTCGAGAATCATCCACGCAGCATTGAGATAATCTGTCTCTGGATCGTTGCCGCCAACCGGATGACAGGGAGCAGCGCCGGTCCGCGCAATAATCTTCATTTCCCGCGCGGCGTGTCGTGCCTTCTTTTCTGCCGTTGCCGGAGTAATCTCAGGTCCGGCCTGGCGCGCTGCCGAACAAAGCAGTCGCATGAATTCAGATTCCTGCAGCAGCCCGGAACAGGTGCAGCTCAGCAGAAGTCCACCCGGAGCGACCAGTCGCATAGCGAGTCGATTCAGGTCAAAGTGGCGACGAGTCCCTTCTTCGATCTCTGCGCGATTTCGAATCAGCTTAGGAGGATCAAGGACAACAACATCGAACTTCCGGCCTGTTCGAATCATGTCTCGCATGTAATTGAACGCGTCTGACTGAACAAACTTTGCTCGCACCTGATTCAAATTGGCATTCTCTTTCGCAACCTCCAGCGGATTCTCATCAAGGTCAACGCCGACAACCTCTTTGGCGCTGCCGAGCTTCATCGCCTGCACAGCAAAGCCTCCCGTGTAGCAACACAGATCCAGAACAGTCTTACCCGGCGTGAAGTCGGCGAGGCGTTTGCGATTCTCTCGCTGATCGCAGAAGAATCCCGTTTTGTGCCCACCTGAGAATCTCACCCGAAACCGCGTGCCATACTCCTGCACCACAACGCTCTGCGGGCAGCCCGGCGAAATGCGGTCGGGAGCAAAGATGCCCTCCTGCTGCTTAAACTGAGGACTCGTCTGAATGACTGTGTGCTGCGTCCCAAGAATCCCTGCCAGACGTTTCAGCAGTACAGTTGCCCGCTGGTACATCCCAAGGCTGAACGCTTCCGCCGACAGGACATCTCCAAAACGATCGATCATCAGTCCGGGCAGGCCATCTGATTCCGCATGTGCAACACGGTAGGTATCAGTGACCGCATCCAAATCAAGTACCGATTGCCGCAGCGTCACAGCGGTCTGCAGTTTTTGATCCCATGAAGCTTCGGTCGGAGCTTCATTGCCACGCCACAACAGCCGAACTGCCAGCTCACTGCGTGGATTGTAGATCCCGTAACCAATCAGGTGGCCATCGCCCGCTTTGACGACAACCAGGTCTCCGGGGTCAGCGTTGTCGGAAGAAGCGACCTGCTTCCGATAGATGGACGTGTGAGAAATCCGAGTCTTGAGCGTGACGGTCGGAATCGGATCTTTGAGCCCCAGATCAAAGACCTGTTCGACCGATGCAGGTGGAAGAGATGCCTGATTGCGAGGTCGCCCACGTCCACCAGGTCGAGGTCTGTACTTGCCTTTCATGCGCAGCAGCTGGAATGCTGATGGTCGAACGACCAATCAGATATCCAGTTCCTTCACGTCCAGAGCATGCTTCTCGATGAATTCTCGTCGCGGTTCCACCTGGTCGCCCATCAAGACGCGGAAGATCTCATCAGCGGCAGCCGCGTCTTCCATTCGAACCTGCAGAAGCACTCGCTTCTCCGGATCCATACTGGTTTCCCAGAGCTCATCGGAGTTCATCTCACCCAGCCCTTTGAAGCGGGTAAGAGTCAGTCCCTTTTCACCCAGCTTACGAAGTTCAGGCAGCAATTCCCGAAGACTTGTCAGGCGTACTTCCGACTCATCGCGTGTAATGTGGAATGGATAAACCTGCTCTGCGTTCTGCACACCGGCCGCCACGAAATCGGAATAGGTGAATCCAAAGTCCTTCAACAGGGCCAGCTGTGAATTGAGCGTCTTGATCTCATGCAGGTCGACGAGCTGACACACAGGTTCATGATCAGCAGGAGTTTCCTGTGGCTCTTCGTCAGATGGCTTCTCAGCATCCTCGGCTGCCTGCGCTTCCTCTTCCAGTTGCTTGACGAAGGCGTCTGCTTCATCCCGTTCAAAGAACCAGCGTTCAGAGTCACCCCAAAGAGCACGAAACCTTGGTAGTCGAGCGGGCTCAGCACCGCCTTTGGCCTGGAGATACTTGATGTCGATTCCGCGACGTTCGAGCAGTTCAAGCGGCTCTTCCATCTCACGCAGAACCTCCACCACACGTCGCAGATTTTCCGCATCGAACACAGTCTCGTCTGACTTTGTGACGAGACTCGCGCCTTCGAGCCCCAGTTCCGTCAGTTCCAGCATCATGGTTTCGTGCGTCTGGACGTACCGGACAGTCTTGCGCCCTTTCTGTGTGACACGATAGAGTGGCGGCTGTGCAATGTAGACGAACCCACCCTCGACGAGCTGTCGCATGTGTCGAAAGATAAACGTCAGCAGCAGTGTCCGGATGTGGCTACCGTCAACGTCGGCGTCCGTCATGACGATGATCTTGCCGTAACGACGCTTACTGATGTCCAGTTCTTCGCCGCCGGCTCCTGGTGACACACCGATCGCGCGAAACAGATTTGAGATCTCGTTGTTGTCGAGAACCTTGACCAGCTGCGCTTTCTCGACGTTCAGAATCTTACCACGCAAAGGCAGGATCGCCTGAATGCTGGAGTCACGGCCGGTGTCCGCTGAACCGCCCGCCGAGTCCCCTTCCACGAGGTACAGTTCGGTGGTTTCCAGGTCACGACTGCGACAGTCTCGCAGCTTCTCAGGCAGCCCGCCTGTGGTGATCGCTCCTTTCCGGCGAACCATCTCGCGAGACTTACGGGCCGCTTCCCGTGCCTCGGCCGCGTTGATCGCTTTGGAAATCAGCTTCTTGGCGTTGGAAGGATTCTCTTCAAGGTACTTTGTCAGTCCCTCGCCCATCACCGATTGAACAATCCCTTCCACTTCCGGGTTCGTCAGTTTCACCTTCGTCTGAGATTCGAACTGCGGGTCCGGAACGCGAACTGAAATCACGGCCGTCAGGCCTTCGCGGAAGTCTTCGCCAGACGGAGTGACCTCTTTGAAGAGATTGTTCTTTTTGGCGTAGTTGTTCAGCGACCGAGTCAGAGCAGCTTTGAATCCGCTCATGTGGGTTCCGCCGTCGACATTAAAGATGTTGTTGGCGAACGGGCGAACGTTTTCGGTGTAGCCGTCGTTGTGCTGCAGTGCGACTTCCACCTGGACAGCATCAGACTCGCCGGAGACGTGAATGACATCACTGAGGATGGCGGTTTGGGTACGGTTGAGGTACTTAACGAACTCGATCAGCCCTTCTTCGTAGTGGAACGATTCTGTTCGATCAACCCGGTCATCCTGGAGAGTGATCCGGATACCGGGGGTCAGAAATGCCAATTCCTGCAGGCGTCTCGTGAGGGTGTCGAATGAAAACTTCGTCTCTGGAAAGATCTCCGGGTCGGGCAGAAATGAGAGCTTCGTACCCGACTTATCAGAACGCCCCAGCTGGCGCAGATCAGATGCGCGTCGGCCCTTCTCAAAGTCCATGACCCAGACATGACCTTCGCGACTGATTTCGGCGGTCAGCCATTCACTGACTGCGTTGACGGCCGTGATCCCGACGCCGTGCAGTCCACCTGTTCCTGTCTTGTAGCCACTGTCGCGGTCAAACTTTCCTCCAGCGTGAATCTCGGTCAACACAACTTCCACCGCCGGGCGACCGTCGCCTTTGACTTCACTAATGGGGATGCCACGTCCGTTATCCGAAATCGAAATGGACTCATCCACATTGATCTGCACCAGAATCTCACTGGCGTGGCCGTTCACAGCTTCGTCGATGCTGTTGTCCACCACTTCGTAAACCAGGTGATGGAGCCCCTGCATATCGGTGCCACCAATGTACATCGCAGGACGTTTGCGGATTCCCTCCACGCCCTTGAGATGCTGGATGTCATCACCCGTGTAATTGCCTGAATCAGATTCCGACACAGAGTTGCCTTTGAAAGATTGCCTGAGAGTTGTTCGGAAGAACTGCTGAGATCAGCCCTGATTGACGCGAACAAACTTCAACGACGAGATTTTTTGATCGGGATAGTTCTGCTGAAGCTCAGTCAGCAGATCATGCTTCAAATAACAGGTAAGTTCTTCGAGGATTCCGCCATTACGAACTGCAATTTCCAGAACACCTTCTCTGAGTTTTCGGACCCACGATACTTTCGCAACTCGCTCGCCGGCCGTCTTTTTCCACATCTGGTCGAGGTGTGCCTGAGCAGACTCTTCGGCGATTCCACGAGTCCGAACCAGCTGCCGCATCACCGAACTGACTCGGAGCGGGCGTCCCGCAGACAAATCGTCCATTTGAGTCTCCTTACTTCGCCTGACAATCCTGAATGCCAGACGCCTGAATTACCGTCCTGTCTGTGCCAGCGGCATAATCACATAGGTGTATGACTCTTCGACTCGCAGTACGGCTGCATGCTCGGCGCTCGTCAGCTGGAGATTGACGAGGGTCTCCGGAGACAGAACTTTCAGAAAGTCAGCTACGTAGCGAGGATCAAACGTAATGCAGATCTGTTCGTGGTTGTACTCAATCGGCAGATCGACTTTGGACTCACCAACATCCTGAGCACGACTTGCCAGACTCAGCAGAGAGTCATCAAACACAAAATCGACGCCACGGCTCTCTTCGTCCGTAACAATCTGAGCCTGTCGTACACAGGCATGAAATGGACCGGCGGTCAGTGGAACTGTCACAGCTCCGGAAGCAGGAATCACGTCGCGATATTTGGGGAACCGCCCCTCTACGAGTCGACTGTAAATCACACATCTCCCCGAACGCATCAGGACATCATTCTCCCGCACAGCGATGTCAACATACTCTGCTTCGTTGTCGATCGACCGTTCCAGCAATGCCATCGCTCTTGTCGGCACGACCGTGTCCTTTTCAGGTGGAGTCGGACTGCCTTCTGACTCACACGCCGCACTGGCAACAGCAAGCCGACGTCCATCCGTCGCAGCGATTGTGACTGTGCCGTCCAGGAATTCGATGAGCAACCCACCCATCGCATACCGAGTGCTCTCGGCATCGGTCGCAAATGATGTGCGCCGAATAATCTGCCGCAGGACAGCAGCCGGCACGCGAAAAAAGTCTGTCGCATCAAACTCAGGAACCGGCGGATAGTCGCGTGGGTCCTCTGAGGACAGACGAAAGTTGGACGCGGCCGTTTTGAGCGTCAGCGTCTGGTCCTCGACTGAGATCTCGAACTGATCGTCCTGCAGTTCTCTCAGGATCGACGAGACTCGGGCAGTTGGCAGCAGGGTTTCACCGGTTGAAGTTGTATTGATCCCATCCACTGCAAACCGGATGGCAACCTCCTGATCGGTTCCGACAAGCTCCACCCCCTGTGATGAAAGCTGCATGTAGACGTTTCTGAGAACGTCTTTCGGAGTACGAGCCGGGACAGCTGACGCAGCCGTCTGGAAGGCGGAAGAGAACAAAGCGCGGTCACAGGTTAGCTGCATTTTTTCGTGTCTGAGCAATAGGAGGAAGGTCCGGAATCGCAGACCAAAGTTGCCGTCAGCGGACCAACGTTCCGGAGTCCCTGAAGGCTGATTTCTCTTTGATTTTTGCGGTCTTTTTAGTCGAGATCCAGCATACCAGAAGGGGCTCTGATTTACTCCCGCACGGGCCCCGGAAAGCCCCCAAAATGCGGCGAAAATCGGACTGACCAGGGGGCGAACCAATGCCGAGAATGCAGACTCAGAAACCCTCGCAGAAACGACAGGCAATGAGGATTCCGGGACGCGGTATGGAAACCGAATTCAGAGGCTCCTGGTGCCCGTTCTGTGGGACCCGAAAGAAAAAAACAGTGCGTTCGTAGACATTGGTGCCGCTCGAGGCAGCCGATTCCACAGAGTGCCCAGGGGGCTTCGCTGTCAAGTCTGTTGGGGCGGTCAGGAAACCGTCCCGGAACCGGGGAGATGGCCCCACAACCACCATCGAAATCTGGTGACAACCCTGCTCGGGCAATGAGGCTACGATTCTCCGCGCCGCCTGGACAGGAAAACGGCAAAGGCCTGTTGATCTGCGACGCTTCTGACAATCTACGACAGGCGACCTGATCAATCGGGACCAAATCCCTCTGTGAAGCCAATCTGCTCCAGTTGCTCCGCAGCCGGGAATTCAATCACTCGATAACGCGGAGGATAATGCTCTTCTTCCTCATACATCAGCTCGCCAACCACACTCTGAACGTGGCTCCACTCGCCGGAAGCCAGCGTCCCGTCTTCGCCCATGAACACGATGATCTGAGTTCGAGGCAGCAGAGAAATCACATCCTCGCCCCACACACAATACGATCTGATCGCCCCCGACTCATTCAGCTGAATGGCCGAAAACGAAGCGACAAAAGCGTAATCGTCGACGTCGGCATCCAGCAGTTCATCCAGCAAAGGCTTTTGCTGGTTGTACAAACCCGCAAGGAAGAACACTTCGAGGCGATCGAATTCAGACCGCAATACGTGATTGGCGGGTGGGATCCAGTCCTGCCACCCGTCCTCCGTCAGCACGAGCGGAACCGGACAGATGGGCCGTGCATTCTCTGATGCCTGGTCGGTCAGCGAGACCATCAGTTTCAGCCCCGTCTCATCCCGACTGCCCGTGATGTACAGACCATCCCGCTCGGCCACCATCGCCACGCATTCACCGGGCGTGTCCAGGCCTTCAATCCGATCAATCTGCATCACTCGAGCGGAGTCGTAGTTGTCGCCGGTCGCGGGTGCGAAAAAGTGATCACCAATCTGAGCAATCGCCGAAGTTGACTCTTCCAGATTCACCACCGCGACATCAAAGGCCTGCTCGAAGCTGACTCCCCACTCGTCAAGCTGCTCGCAGGAAATCGACTGCATCGCGTGCTCTGTGTCGTAAACCAGCGAGTAGTACATATGGCTGCCGAGAGGCTTGAGCGGCAGATTGGCAAACTCCTGCCCTTGAATCTCGTGCTGCAATGCGGCCAGGTCCAACGTTCCGCGTGCCCAGATCTTTGGACGAAGCCCGGCTTTAGCACTTGCGAAATCAGCAGGTACCTCCATGCCTTCCTAGCAGACGACACTCACCAGCCCCTGCAAATGAGCGGGACGCTCGTCTTCCGACTTGTCACAGTGTTCCTGGTACAACGCCCCAAGATTCAGGAATCCGTCACCATCGGGCTCAATCAGACGAAACTCGGAATCATCAAACGTGAATTCCCGACCACTGGCCTCCTGAATGGCCTGAATCAGCCGCTGGGCAAATTCATCTGGTGTGATCTTTCCGGATTGAACCATAAGTTCTCCTGACCTGTGCGCCTTTCGGGCACTGATTTTCAGGAGAACACCGTCCGAGGTCAATCACACATCCGCGGGATGTCACGCAGATCGCACGTCTCGTCAGGGAATTCCGGTATCGCCCTCGTGATTCGCGTTTCCGGGGTTGCCCTGAACCAACGCTCAGACCGACAATCAGAATTTCCAGTCTCCAGATGAAATCCGGGATTGCCTGGCGGATACAAATCCGCCGAAATGTAGTCCCAGCACTAATATCCATGTCAGTTTTGCTTATAGAGTCTCAGGACGAATTCCTCGATGTGTGCCGACACATTCAGGAATCCGGTCGAGTCGCCTTCGATACAGAATTCGTGTCGGAAAGCACTTACCGTCCAGCACTGGGGCTGCTGCAATTCGCGACCGAAACCAGAGCCTGTGCAGTGGATCCACTGGCCATTGAGGATCTCACGCCGTGGTGGGAAATCATGGCGGACACAGAAACGGAAGTGGTTGTCCACGGCGGTCAGGCCGAAATTCGCTTCTGCCTTCACGCCATTGGACGTCCACCTGATTGCCTCTTCGACATTCAGGTGGCCGAAGGGTTTCGAAGCCGCAGCTATCCACTCTCCTATTCAGCGATCGTCAATCGCGTCCTCAACAAACGCGTCGACGGCAGCCAGACACGAACCGACTGGACCCGCCGACCACTCTCTTCCGACCAGCTGAAGTACGCTCTGGAAGACGTTACGCACGTCCTTGAAATTCACCGCAGGCAATGCAAGTGGCTCAAGACTCACAGTCGACTCGATTGGGCGACCGACGAGATGCAGCGACTGGTCGATGACATCGCTGCTGATGACCAAACCCCTCCCTGGAAAAAGATCAGCGGAACGCACAAACTTTCTCGTCGGGAACTGGCGATCCTTCAAAAGCTGGCCGACTGGCGAGAGAGCTCCGCAGCAGAACGGAATCGACCTCTGCGTCGAGTCATGCGTGACGACCTGTTAATCGATCTCGCCCGCCGGAAACCGCAGAGTCTGAAGCAGGCACTCGCAACACGTGACATGAATCGTCCCGAATACAAGCGACAGCTTGATCAGATCGTGGCCGTGATTCGCGACGCACTCGACATTCCTGACAACGACCTCCCTCCCAGAGTCGGCAATCGGCGTCAGGAGTCGACGTCTGATGAACAGGTGATTTCAAAACTGCTGTCTCTGTCGCTCGCCAATCGATGTGCCGAACTGGAGATTTCACAAACTCTGGTCGCAAACAACCGAGAACTGACTGAACTCGTCAGGTATCACCGGTTCAATGACCAAAAAAACGGAACTCCTCGGCTATTGACCGGATGGCGACAGCAACAGTTCGGGCAGTTGATGCTTGACGTCATGGACGGCCATGTAGGGTTTCGAGTTTCTCCGCCAGGCGCGGACACTCCGCTGCTGTTCCAGCGCTCAGATACCAATTCCTGAGCGGTATCGTTTGCGAGCGTGAGCGATACAATTGCTGCAGTTCATCACTCTGTCTCGCAGCAGGATTCTCCAATGCGTCACTCGCTCCTTCCGGCATGTCTGTCCCTCACTCTCTGCTTCGGCCTCAGCTTCGCTCAGGAACAGCAGTATGCAATCGTCATTCACGGAGGCGCCGGAAGAATCTCCTCCAACCCCGAACGCCGTGCAGAACGCGAACGGATCCTCAAGCACGCGCTGACAACCGGACAGAAAATGCTGCAGGAAAAACGCAGCAGCCTTGATACCGTCGAGGCCGTCGTCCGGATCCTCGAAGACTCCCCCATGTTTAATGCCGGCAAAGGGGCTGTGTTCAACGCGGCAGGCACACACGAACTCGACGCAACCATCATGGATGGCAGTACACGGTCCACGGGCGCCGTCGGCGGTGTGACTACCGTCCGGAATCCGGTGTCCCTTGCACGACGCGTCATGACGGATACCCGGCACGTACTGTTAGTCGCCGCGGGGGCAGACAGATTCGCGGACAACTATGCCAGCGACCCAATGATCCAGCGAGTCGCCAACAGTTACTTTTCAACGGAGTATCGACGGGCCAGTCTGAAGCGAGTGCAGCAGCAGGAAAAACAAAAGGAGTCCGACAGCATGGGAACAGTCGGCTGCGTGGCTCTGGACATGAATGGAAACATTGCCGCTGCCACGTCGACAGGCGGGCTGACAAACAAGAAATTCGGACGGATCGGCGACTCACCGATCGCTGGCGCCGGTACATATGCGGACAACAGGACATGTGGAGTGTCCTGCACCGGAATCGGTGAGGACTTTATTCGTAATGCGGTCGCCTACGATGTTTCTGCTCGAATGGCCTACAAAGGTGTGTCAGCGAAGACAGCTATCGAACAGATTCTGAGCAGCAAAGAACACCAGGTGCGAGGCGGTATCATCGCAGTGAGCCACGACGGGCAGATTGTGACGGAGTTCAACACTCCGGGAATGTCCAGAGCGGCGGCAGATTCGGGCGGTCGATTCGAGGTGCATGTTGCTGAGTAAGATCTGGATTCACCAGGAATCACGCAGGACTATTTAGCCGCACAAATCAAATTCAGCAGCGCACTCAACGCGAAGCGGTTCCTTCCGAACTGGATGTTCGAGATCCAGAGCGACAGCATGCAGCAGGATCCGGTGTCCCAATCCCCGGCTCGCGCCATACTTCACGTCACCGACGATCGGCATCTCACGAGAGCTTAACTGCACGCGGATCTGATGGCTCCGACCCGTTTTCGGCCGAATCTCCAGACGTGTGCCAGATTCCTCATTTCCAAGCAGTCGATAGTCCAGCACCGCTTTTTTGGCGCGATCTGTTTTGGATGTCACACAGCGAACCGTATTGGTGGCGGAATCCTTCAGCAGCCAGTCGGTTAGAGTTGCTTCCGGATCATCAGGAGCCTTCTCGACAATCGCATGGTACGTCTTCTGGACGGTTCCTGCCCGAAACTGATTGGAAAGTCGTCCGGCCGCCTTGCTGGTCCGAGCCAGCAACAGCACTCCCGAGACCGGCCGATCCAGTCGGTGCACAACACCCACGTAAACGTTGCCCGGTTTGTTGTATTTCTCTCGAAGATAGTTGCGCACAAGATCGACGACCGTTTCGTCACCCGTGTCGTCACCCATTGTGAGCAGACCTGCCGGCTTGTTGACGGCCAGAAGGTGGTTATCCTCATAGAGGACAGTCAGAGGTTCAGTCACCGTGAAGGGACTCCGTAAGAAACCGAATCAGCATGGTTGCGTAACACCCGCGCGGCAAATCAAAGCTGAGAGTCATTTTTTGTCGGCCCGAGTACAGGTCGTCGGTGTCCACCACTGCCCTCAGATTCTGCGGGACGACCATCGTCTCGCGACGGGCACGCGAAAACCAGCGATCACGGGGGAAAGAAATCTTCATTTCTCCCGGTTTCATCTCATAAGGCTGCAAAGCCGATTCATACAGCCCTTTTAGTTCCGGCGAGAGCCCCTTCGCACGTACCGATGGAAGCGGAATCAGGGCCACCGATGGAATGTTGCCCGGAGCAAATGGCAGGACTGCGTCCGCAATTTCGATGGTCGCAGACGAGCTCCGATCCCTGAATGCCAACCCCAGCATTCGATTCCAAACGGCGCTCTGAAAGGCGGACAGGAGAATCCCTCTCAGGTCCGGGCTGACCAGTGCAAACGCCTTTTTGAATCCCGTGGGATGATCAACAAGATAAGTGACGACGCTGCGCCGGTGAGACCTGTCCAGTTGAGCTTTCAAATCATCCCAGTCGCCCCACAGATCGCGTGTCAACTGCTTTTGATTTCGTTCCTCCGCATCGTCATGAACGTTGTGCTCTGCAAAGGTCAGCCAGAGTGCGCGCTCATAGTCTCTGCGGCACCACGCCTGACAGACGTACTCCCGGGAGGGCCCTAAGGATCCGAATCTCTGTTCATCGAAATAGTTTGGGTAACCAGTCTCAGCTGCGATCGGCAGGACAGACTGAATCTCATCGCATTCGCCCAGCGTCAGTGAGCGCACAACCACTTCAAAGGAGTTGGCCTCAATGTCCGCTGCATCGAGATGAGAGTCTGTTCCGCCGAGAAACTCAAGGTGAATGCTTTCAGTATGCAGGTCTGCCTCCGGTCCACGGGCGATCGTCAGGTGTTGAACCGTGCAGGCATGTCGGTCCTTGAGCCCGGCGTGCCGACATTGTCTCGGCGCCAGGTTCCACTGGCGGCAGATTCTCTGGACTGCATCCGGAGTGGTAAATCCGGTCTTCGTAAGCCGATACAGCGAATACTCGCCGTGCCCCGTTTGCCGACGAATCTGTTCCGTGACTCGAAAGTCCTCCGGACGGCACTTGAGTTTCATAGTGGAGTTTCAGCAGAAGCCTACTGAGCAGGCAGAAGTTCGCTGGGCATGTACACGGCATCATCGCCGATACCGGCATCCTCCAACGCCTGTTTCAGGTCCACTTCGGCTTTGGTGCGCGAAGTCTCACGCCGCAGGATCCTGACGCGAATCCCGTTGGAATCACCCTTCGCCTGACCAGCCAGTCTGACAAGGTCAGCCATCGGTGTCGGCCGATAAACTGGTTCCTCTCCCGGCAACACGAGGAAGTATTCGGTGTCGTCGATCAGCAATTCAACAACACCATCCTCGAGCGCTTTCTTTTCATCATCCGTCAGTCCTCCGGCTACATCCGAGTCTTCGTCCGAGTCCTGCTCATCTTTCTGCGGGTCTGAGGACACCATCAGGTTATTGCCGCCATCGTCTGAGTCCGAGTCCCCGTCTCCCGATCCAAATCCATTCATAAACATCAGCAGGATGACTGCGATCACAGCGGCAATTCCACCGGTCGCGGCTCGAGTCACATTCTTTGCGAAAGCGGGTTTCCTGGATTCAGACATCGTAAGCCTGCTCTATTCTTCAATCGGAGTCAGTGTTGGTCGCGTGAGCCGATAGCCCATGAGAGAGTAGTCAAACCACCGGGTGTTACCGGCGTCCCGACGAAGCTGTTCCATCAACAGTGGCATGGCTTTGGTCGCTCGCTGACGCTGGCCCGCCTGAGTACTCCCCCAAGACAACAGGATAATGACAAGTGGTCTGGGTTCCGTAAATCCTTTCGTCGCCATCAGACAACGGGAAGCAAATTCTTCTGAGGACGAGAACATGACTGCTTTCTCCTGATCACCGTCGGAGATCATCGCCTGTCCGTTGTCCTGCAGGTACACATCCCAGATGGTGACGTGTTTCTGCATTTCATCGTACCGGCGAAGAAACTGAATCATCCGGTCGCCTCGCGAGTCCAGTTCCGAGTTCAGAGACTTGACCGCCTCCGCCAAAGCAGCAGCTTCCTCCGGGTTGCCGCTCTTCCTCAGTCGCAGAACCTCTTCCATCAACCGCCCGGACAGGTTCAGGGAGTCCGCCAGGGTTTCACCTGCCTGCTGGTGCTGTCGCAGAATCTGTTCGAACTGCTGACTGTAGGTCTCACGTTTACGATTCAGTTCCTGAGACTTTCGATCGAAGTCTGCCTGCATACTGGCAGCCTGCTCTCGGAGATCGGCTTCCTGCTTTTGTCTCGCTTCCTGCGCCTCCGCCTGCAGTGATTCTCGCTTCCTGTCCAGTTCAGCGCGTCCGTCCGCTGCGCTCTGCTGCACTTCCATGTACTGAGCGAAGATCACAATGAGCAGGAGGTCCACGAGTGGAGCAAGCTGAAATGTGAGCCGACGCTGAGTCATGACACTTCCGCCTGCTGTGTCTGCTGAGCTTCCGTCGTTTCCTCAGTTTCCGAGACTGCAGAGGCCTCAGGCGAAGAAACACGAGCGCCAGGGACAGCTGTCATCGCCAGTTCACGTTTAGCTCGAGCAACAACATCACGTACATGAGATCGACTCTGAGTGAGACGAGAAAAGCGAGTCTCGAGAAGGCTGTTGACGAACATCAGCAGAATGGCTGCAGCCAGTCCACAGAACGTGGACCACACAGCGTCACCAAAGCGAGTCACGATCCCGGACATCGTAGCAGCTGCCTCTGCCGTCTTAGACGACTGCATTGCAGAACCAATCGCGAGAATCGTTCCCAGGACACCTGCCAACGGGTAGGCCTCAATCATGACTCGCGCGACATTACGTGCTGTTTCGAACGAGAGCGAATCAAGATAACTGCGACGTTCATCGAGAATGTGCATACGACGCAAACACTCCGCGCGATCTTCTGTTCGCGTTGGATCATTCAGCACATCATTGACGTCTTCCACGAATGCGTCGATCTGATTTGTCAGCGGCGCTGCTCTTCCCAACACACTGCGGTGTTTTAAGCCTCGCGTAAAGTCATCGAGGCTTACGGCAATTGTTTTCAGGTCGCGGCGATACCAGATCACCAGCACCAGAAAGAACAGTAAGTGAATACCGGCTGCTCCCAGAATAATGGGGGCCGTCAGACTGGAGATTTGCTCCAGAATCGGACCGAGGTCTTTGGTAATGAAAGACTGAGACAGCACAGAAGTGTTCCCGCGAAGAACTGATGACTGTTCCTACGCAGGAACAGTCCGTGACGTTGATTATTTGCAACACCAGACAAATCTGGCCCAAAAATCCGGGCCGGCAACGGAGAAAGCAGAGGACCGGATCAAACCGGCTTTTAAAAACGCAGAGTTTGCCTGTTCTGCAGGGTTCACCTGCCCGGCCCCCGTCAATCTGTCCTGATTTCGGCGATTGCACCGGTTTTGACGCGAAGGTTGGCGGGGGCAGGTCGAATCACACGGTTGGTCCCGCCGCCGAAAATGCCGGAAGCTGTAGGGGAAATGCAAATCACGCAATCATCGCCTCACCATTCCCTCAGCACGGTGACGAGGCACAAGAAAGAAATTGACTTTTGGCCCCTCCAGGCAAGTGTTAAGCACGCCGTGCGAGGGTGCGCACGGATAATCTCCAGAACAGTCTGCTTAATCCCCTCCCATGCCACGTTCGTCGAAAAGATCAAGCCGCAAACGTCAGTCGCTGCATCAGCGAATGGTCGGCTGGATGTTTCGTCCCACGCGGCTGTCTGGTGTGGCGATGCTGCTGATGGCATGGCTCTGCTGGCCCATCCTGAAAGGGCAGCTGCCTGATCTCGAGGATCGTGAAGAGTACCGGGTCACTGCAGCTCAGGTGACCGTCACACCACCTCCGCGATGGGTGCCGGAAAATGTTGCAGAGAAAGTCTTTGACCGGGCCGGGTTTGATGAATCACTCTCGCTGCTCGATCCACGGCTGAATGAGAAAGTAGCGGTCGCGTTTCATACATGGCCATGGGTTGAGCAGCTGGTGCAGGTTCGGCGAACATGGCCAGCCGGAGTTTACGTGGAAGTCGTTTATCGCCGACCTGTCGCAATGGTGGAAGTCGTTGGTCGCGGCTATCTGCCCGTCGATCGTCATGGTCATCTGCTCCCGGAGAAGGACTTCAGCCCCGCAGACATCGACCGTTATCCACTGATCGGACGAATCACCACAGTTCCAACCGGATATCAGGGAGAATCCTGGGGAGATCCGGCAGTTGCGGGAGCCGCCCAACTGGCCGCTCTGCTGACTGAAGAACACGACGGACGATCTCTCTGGCAGTCTTTTCAACTCAAACGAATTCTGGCTCCGCGCCGACTGTCGGTTGCATCCCGACCAGATCAGCTGCAATTCGAAATTGAGACCAACGGTGGATCGCGAATCGTCTGGGGCCGCCCCCCCGGTACCCAGCATCCCGGTGAGCTTTCGGTCGAGAAAAAGATCGCTCGTCTCGCCGAATATCAGCGCCAATACGATGGATTCGACAGTGGCCCGGCAGCTGTCAGCATCGACATTCGAGACTGGCAGGGCACTCGCCGCAGCCTGCTGGCGACCGAAGATAAACGACCGCGGCACTAATTCTGGCTACGCTCGCCAGAGCGTGTTGCGTCGCACTAACTCGAGCGTTAAACCAGCCCGCAGCGCAAACAAGTGAAGGACAGCGAGCCCTGCTGGACGCGCGCTCGTGTCAGACTGAACGCCGCCACCGTCTGGAAACGCTGAAACTCGCACCGTCAGGCGATGGCAGCCACAGACCATTCACGACGTAGCGGGCCACTCAGGATGCTTGGCCAGTTCTTCAATGTCCGTCGCGGCAACGATTACCTGAGCCAGATCCGAAAGCGAGGCCTCCGCCTCAAAACCATTAGCAACTGCTCTTCGAACATGCGGCTGCAGATTCCAGTCTGGCGACCGGACTCCATCATTCAGCATGCGCAAGACTTCGTTCAGGCATTTGCCACGTTCGGCCACGGGACCATGAACGTACCGACTGAATGCCAGCTCGATCTCCAGTTCGAGATCATCATGGTCCACCACGTTCGCACGATCGATCAACTCCATGCCGCGATCGTAATTGCCCTGGCAAAGCAGGAGCTGTCCGTAGTTACCAAAGTAACTGGCGGTGTCCGCGCCCAGTTCCCCGGCACGCTCAAAAAGCTCACCTGCCCGCTCGACGTCATCTCGAGCTGAATAAAGAAAGCCGGCAAAGTTGATCATGTTGTTAGAGTGATCGGGCCCGGCCTTCAGAGCGCGCTCATACATTTCTTCTGCCCGACCAGAGTCCTGGCGTTCTTTATGATAGAACACAGCAAAGTTTCCAAGGATACTGGCGTTATTCGGATCATTTGCGACTGACGCATTCAGCAGTTCCTCTGCGCGATCGAAGTTCTGGCGATCCTGAATCTGAAACAGCGCATACTCACAAAGAAGTTCCGCGTCGGCGGGATCGACATCCAGTGCCCGATCGTAGAACTCTTCCGCCCGGTCCGTGTCATCTCTGATGTGACGCAAAAACCGAGCGAATCGGAACAAAGTCGTGAAGTCATTCGGAGAAATCTCAATGGCTGATTCATACAACGACTCAGCTCGATCCCAGTCCATCCCCTCAAGCGTATGAAACCATGCAAACCGGGAATGCACCTCCCCAACGTTGGGCGAAAGCTCCAACGCGCGTTCGTAAAGGGACTCTGCTTCGTCGGTCGCATCCTGAATACACCTGAGGGTGCCATAACAGGCAACAACGAGACCGTTCTCCGGATCCGATTCCATCGCTCGCCGGAGTAATTCCCCCGCCCGCTCACGATCATCCGATACGCTCATCAACAGATCAGCGAAGTCGCACAGCACATCTGCGTTGTCAGGCTGAATCACAATTGCGCGTTCGTACATCTGCAACGCGCGATCAAAGTTTTCGATCGACCTCAGGAATCCGGCATAATCCGACAGCAGTTCCGAATTCTCCGGATCCTTCCGCAACAACTCCCGAAATAACTGATCCACCTGAGCAGGCTCAAGCGGACGGTCGGGTGGTGGTGAAGAGGTCTGTCTGGATGTCCGGTACATGGGAACAACTCTTTATGAAACGAGAGCGAGTGACCAAATGGTAACAGATCGTCAAATCTCACCGGAGCCTGCGTCCCTGACAGACTCAGCTGACAGTGGAGTCGGTCCGCTGTAGCATGAACCGCTGAAAGCTTCCGAGTTCTTCCGAGACAACCTCCATGACACGTCTGTTCGCGCTTATTCTCTGCCTGTTTCTCATTTCGTTTGCAGGAGCCGAAGAACGGTCTCCCAACATTGTTGTCATCTTCATGGATGACATGGGATATGCAGACATTGGTCCGTTTGGGGCAGAAGGATACGAAACACCTCACCTGAATCGAATGGCCAAAGAAGGGCGAATCTTTACCGACTTTTATGTAACCCAGGCTGTGTGTTCGGCCTCCCGCGCTGGACTGCTGACAGGCTGTTACAACGTTCGTGTTGGCATTTTTGGTGCGCTCGGCCCGAAATCGAATATCGGCATCAGTGACAAAGAGGTGACTCTCGCCGAAATCGCCAAACAGAAGGGTTACGCCACAGCCTGCTACGGCAAGTGGCACCTTGGTCACCATAAGAAGTTTCTCCCCATGCAGCATGGGTTTGACGACTACTTCGGACTGCCATACAGCAATGACATGTGGCCGTATCATCCGGGAGTACGCCACCTGCCGGAAGCAGAACGGGTCAAGAGGTGGCCGCACCTGCCACTGATTGACGGCAACCGGATTGTTAACGATCAGGTAAGTCCGAAAGATCAGGAGCAATTGACCACGCAGTACACTGAACGGGCAGTGCAGTTCATCGAAAAGAACAGGGAGAATCCGTTTCTGCTGTATGTCCCTCACAGCATGGTCCATGTGCCGCTTTACGTCTCTGATAAGTTTCGAGGCAAAAG
Organism: uncultured Planctomycetaceae bacterium; assembly: GCA_913031625.1. Classification (GTDB taxonomy): domain Bacteria; phylum Planctomycetota; class Planctomycetia; order Planctomycetales; family Planctomycetaceae; genus Fuerstiella. Next base: position 27,815 of record CAJWGB010000040.1, read on the forward strand.
CAAACGCGGACTGTTCGGTGACGTCATGATGGAAGTCGACTGGTCCGTTGGGCAGATTCTCGACACGCTTCGCAGGAATGAACTCGACGACAACACGCTTGTCATTTTCACTTCAGACAACGGGCCATGGTTAAGCTACGGAGACCACTGCGGAAGTGCGGGGCCACTGCGAGAGGGCAAAGGAACGATGTTTGACGGCGGTTGTCGTGAAAGCTGCGTGATGTGGTGGCCAGGTAAGATCCCGGCAGGTACGTTCTGCAGCATACCGGCCATGACCATCGATATTCTGCCAACGGTTGCTGAACTGATCGGCGCCAGACTGCCGGATCATAGAATTGACGGAAAGAACATCTGGCCGCTGATGGCAGGCGAAAACGGAGCAAGGTCACCGCAGGAGGCCTACTATCTTTACTACGGGCGGCAGTTGCAGGCAGTCCGCAGCGGCCGCTGGAAGCTCCATTTCCCTCACGGTTACCGCACGATGGCCGGACGTCCGGGTGGCAAAGACGGTATTCCGACAAACTACAGCCAGGCAAAGATTGGACTGGCTCTGTTTGACCTTGAAGCAGACATCGGCGAAACCAACAACGTCGCCGATAAGCACCCGGAAGTCGTCAAACGCCTCAGCGAACTTGGTGAACAGATGCGTCAGGATCTGGGCGACAACAACCGCCGAGGCTCGGGGATGCGAGCCGCCGGCAAACTGTAGAGTCCATGAGGGGGAACCGGCAAACGCAGCGTTGCAAACGTGGCTGCTTTTGAACGCGCCTGAGGAAACGTTCAAAGTGGACAGGATCAATCAGGACACCTTCCAGTCTGCCTGCCCGCTGACACGACGGAACAGTTCCACACAATAGCGGTCCGTCATTCCGCTGACCTGGTCGGTGCAGGCAACGAGCTTCTGGTACGTCGACATTTCATCAGTAATTTCCAGGTTGTTCAGTTTCCGAATGTGGAGATCGAATCCGCTGGGACTTTCTGCCAGTGCTGCAGACGTCAGGACCTGCATCAGTCCCTGAATCGCTCGGTAGCCTGCAGCTTCGAGCTCAAGAACCCGCGGGCTGTTAAAGATTCGTTCAACAGCAATCGACTTGGCCGCCTTGTAGGCGTCGGCAACGGCAATCAGGTCGATCAGTGATCCATCGAATGTCCCCTCAAGAATGGCGGCCTGTTGCGACTGGAACACTTCCGCACATTGTTGCACCAGTTGGCCAATGACAATGGCCCGTCCCATGGAAAGCCGATCGGCATTGGGCATTTTTTCAGTCCCCGTACATCCGATTCGCAGACCCTCAAGGATGCTCAGGCCTTCGTCCCATGAAATGAGTCCTGCTTTGCAGCCATCTTCCAGATCAATCACGGCATAACAAATATCGTCGGCGGCCTCAGAAAGAAGTGCTAACGGGTGCCGGCTGAACTGCTGAAACTCGTCCACCACTCGGCCTGCACGCTCAAACACTTCATCGAACAGCGGACGGTCATCCTGAAACACTCCGTGCTTCTTATATCGTTTCGACTCTCCCGCCACGCTGCCTCGCGGATACTTAATCAACGCTCCCAGAGTGGCCGCGGTCAACTGCATTCCACCGGGCCGATTGGCCATCTGTAGCCGTGTCAGAATTCGGAAGCTCTGAGCATTTCCTTCAAACCGTGTCAGGTCCGCTCGTTCTGACTCAGTGAGAGAACTGAATTCCGGTTCCTTCAGGCGCCACTCGGCCCATTCCTGAATTGCCTTCTCTCCGAAGTGCCCAAATGGTGGGTTTCCGATATCGTGAGCAAGACACGCCGCCGCGACGATGGCTTCGAAATCTCCCTGGGAAACAAGATCCCCGATCTCACTTCGGACAGCCTCAAAAACGCTGGTCGCCAGCGAGCGACCGACACACGAAACTTCGAGACTGTGAGTCAACCGCTGGCGCGTGTAGTCTGATTCCGGGAACGGAACCACCTGCGTCTTATCCGCAAGCCGACGGAACGCGCTGCTGAAAATAATGCGATCGTAGTCCTTGTGGAACTCGGAGCGCGAAACATCCGTGGCGGAAGACCGCCGACTGCCGATGCGATGACTGGAAAGAAACTGCTGCCACATGATTATGGCCGCATTGTGACGCCTTTAGAGCACAGATACAGGGACCCGGTCGATCTTTTGAGGCGCAGGAGCGATTTGTCAGCCCGCGGAAATTGTGGCGCTAACCCGGCAATGACGAGCATCTGCAATTTCAAGTGCCGGCTGAACGTACTCATGCAGGCGGTCGATTCGCAGTTTCTTCGCAATTTAAACCGGTCGACGATCTCCTGTGCTGTTCGCTCGACGAATCCACAGGTCGCAATCAATTCCTCAGACTCAATTCCACCATTGCCGGTTGAGATCCTCAGCGAATCAAATCAGTTCACGAGGTACCTGACCGCCGGGCACGAGATGCACAGGGCGGCCGGACATATCGATCACTTCATCATCGATCCGCAGTCCCAGTGAGTGATAGACAGTCGCACAGAAATCTTCGACTCCGATCTTCCGCGACACCGGGTGCTCGGCCTTTTCATTGGTGGCACCAATGACCTGACCATGTTTGTAGCCCCCTCCGGCCAGCAGGATACTCTGAGCCTGAGGCCAGTGGTCACGTCCCGCGTTGGCGTTGATCCGAGGTGTATGTCCGAATTCTCCGGCGACGATCACCAACGTATCGTCCAACATGCCACGATCAGCAAGGTCCTGAATCAAAACTCCGACAGCCTTGTCATGACGGGGCAGCTTGTCACGCAGTGCGCGTTCGATATTCCCATGGTCATCGAAGTACCCGGTATTAAGCGAAACGTAGCGAACACCGGCTTCGATCAGCCGTCGCGCCAGCAGCGCCTGTTCGCCCCAGCCTTTTCCATACTTCGCTCGCAGTGGCTCGGGCTCTTCAGAAACATCGAATGCTTTTCTAACTCGCCCGGACAGCACAATATCCAGTGCCTGCTGGTTGACCGAATCCATCTGATCAAACGTTCGATTTCGATCAACACTCTTCTTGACGGAATCCAGTTGCTGCTGAAGTGCAACTCGATTCATCATTCGCTTCTCAGACAGTCCATCGACAAGTGAAAAACTCTTGTGATCACCTGTCGGCAACCGGCCGGCTTCATTGCCGTAGCTGAATTCGCCATATCGAAATGGATTGTAGTTCACTCCGAGCCATGCCCCGCCATGAAATCCGAACCCACCGTCATTCATGTTGACGCTGGCAAGGGAACCACGCTGAGTCGGCCCGAGAAGATGAGAGGCAACCGCCCCCATCGATGGCTGTCGCGGTTTGCGATCGCTGCCGGTTGAACCAAGTCGTCCAGTCAGCATCCAGTGGGCGGCCGCCCAATGGTCTCCGTTGCCGTGACTAAAGCTGCGGATCACCGTGCACTTGTCCATCACCTTCGCATGCTCGGGCAGCAGTTCGCACACATCAAGTCCGGGCAGGTTCGATCGCACCGGCGAAAACGGCCCACGATACTCCTTCGGCGCCAGCGGTTTCATGTCGTACATGTCCAACTGGGAGGGGCCCCCATGCATCCACACAAGAATCACCGACTTCTTCGAAGCGGCTGCCGGGTGTACATGGCTGTTTTCTGCGCTCAAAAGCCCGGGCAGCCCCAGACCAAAAGCGCCGAGTGCACCGATCTGAAGTGTCTTGCGACGAGTCAGGTTATCGCAGAATTCATTGCGTGCAGAGGCCTGTCCGAAAATATTCAGCATGATTGGCACTCGTCGATTAGGTGGGACAAAGTGTGAGCGTCAGCGAATGTGGGGAACGCTCGGGAAGGTGAAACTCTTCAAATATATCAGATTCTGAAGTCTGTTCGGCATATGGAATTCTGACATAAATCGACATCAGGGATAGAATTCTGGCCGAAAAAGTGGACCTTGCACAGTGAAACGTGGTCATTTCCCCTCAGATCCGGCGGACCACAAACACTCTCCGGCCTTCACCCTGTCGTCGAGAAAGGACTGCTATGAGCAGTGTGATTGAACATGCCAAATCTGGTCGCGCAAAATGTGGTAAGGGCCGCGACAAGGATGAATTGCGATTCGGCCACAAAGTAGCACCCGCAACAGTGAAATCGAACATCACCCTCATTCTGGTAATCGGAGCTCTTATTCTGACGCTGGTCGGCAGCGTATCTGCTGGAGAGAAGCTCAAAGTGTTCATCCTCGCTGGCCAATCTAATACCGTTGGTCATGCCCGGGGTCATACCATTGCCACGCTGCACAAGACAGGCAAGCCCAGAGATGCAGAGCTGGCCAGGATGGTGTTCAACGACGGCGACGCTTCCAGCGCGTTCGATGAGCAGATCACCAGAGCTCAGGAGCTCGATACGATCTCCGGCGGGATTGGGTTCCCGGTGCTGAAGGCGATGGCCGACGGTGCTGAGAAGACCGCGCTGGAAACCAAGATCAACAAGTTGGTTGCCGAGCACGAAGCCTACAAGGCAAAGGTCATCGACGCCTGTAATGTGTCTGATCGAGTCTACATCGCATCCATCGCAGATAGAAACACCAGGTCG
>CAJWGB010000041.1 GCA_913031625.1 uncultured Planctomycetaceae bacterium
CGCTGGGACACAATGTCACAAATGCACCTGACAGGCACGCCAGTGGCCTCCACGAGTCCTGAGCATCATGCCAATCCGGCTCTGCTGTACGATGCCACGAACCCATACGAGCAGCGGGTATCTGTCAATCCTGGTCAGACCGTGACAGGAATCAACTTCGCCAACTACGAAGAACCTGTCACGCCACCGCCACCTCCGTCGTCTGAGTATGCCGGAACCGGTAACGTGAACGTCATCACTGCTGGGAACACGCTGATTCTGAACGGTGACGCAGGCCACAATGGTGTCTTCGTCTATCAAAATGGCAACGGACATGTTTCGATCCGTGGCCTCGGTCAGACAACCATCAACGAGTCCGCAAACCCATGGGTCAGCCCAGGCTGGACCAGCATTAATGGCAGCCTGATCAGCTACCTGGTCGGTGGCGATGACGCGATGGTCTTCGAGAACATCAACGTTGGTGCCAACATGCTGACCGATGCCGGACTCGGCAACAATTCCATCGTTGGCCGTAACTCGAGCATTGGTACTTCGTTTGACGCCTACAGCAACGTTGGCAATGCACAGGTCCTGCTGGACAACGTCAACGTAGGAACGATTGCAAACATCATTACGAGCGGCGGTGACGACAAAGTCGTTGTTCGCAATTCGGTAATCAACGGTCCACTGGTCGCACTGGCCGGAACCGGCGATGACCTGTTCGCAGCTGACGGCACGACCGTCGGTGGCTACCTGTACTCTGACACGTCACTTGGCGACGACCAGATCGGTGTTGTGAACGGCTCGTCTGTCAGCGGTACCACAACGCTGGTTGGAAGCTCCGGTACCGACAAGGTTGAATTTGGAAACAGCAGTTTCGGTTCAAATCCAACACTGATTAGTTTCGAAGGCAATACAATTCCAGACCTGAATCAGCTAATCGACGATATGATGACCGGTCTGGCTCAATCTGGACTTGGCCCGGGACTGGCAACTCCGTAATTCGGAGTTCACAGTTCAATCACAAAAAACGGCCGAAGGTGTTACCTTCGGCCGTTTTTCTATGGAGACATGGAGGAAGTTGAACTGCAGGCCTGCTCCACTGTAATTGTCGGTCCTGAGTGTCCGTTGCAGGCCCCGTTTGTATGATGTGCAATATGCTCCCCATTGAAGAAGGAACAGGAGAGGCTGGGAAGTACGCGGCCTCGAACTCATTCTGCCGCATCGTAAGTATCTCGCCACACTCTTCGAACTGTTCTCCATGAATGCTCCTGACCTTATGACCCTCGAGGATGTACGAACGCACCTTTACTCTGCTGTCATCTGTGACGCCCTTGATTCACTCGGTTATAGCAATCAGTCACCTCGTGTTGAGCTGCAGCGTTTGACAGGCACGGGCACGATCGTGGGACGCTGTCGAACGACTCTCTGGGCTGACATGTTTCATGAAGACCCAAGTCCTTATGAGCTCGAATTGCAGGCGGTTGACAGCTGTGAACCAGACGACCTACTGATCGCTGCGGCCGGTGGATCTATGCGGTCAGGCATCTGGGGCGAACTGCTCACGACTGCAGTAATGAATGGTGGCTGCGTGGGAGCCATAATCGACGGCGCTGCGCGGGATATCGAAAAGATCGAGGCGATGGGATTTTCTGTTCTGGCGCGTGGAAGATGTATCTATGACAGCAAAGATCGACAGCGTGTCATCGATAGAGATGTCCCGGTACAGATCGACGGCGTCACTTTTGCACCGGGAGATCTGGTGATGGTTGACTCAGATGGAGTTGTTGTGATCCCCCAGGAAGTTGAAGTTCAGGTGTTACGACTCGCATGGGAAAAGGTTCACGCGGAGAATCAGGTGCGTGATGCCATTCGAAACGGAATGTCAGCTGTGAAGGCATATGAAACGTTTGGCGTTCTCTGAACAACCCTGCCTTCTACGTTCAAGCTGACATCCGAGATTTGTCTTAACGGCAGTCTGTCATCAGCGCACCAGGAGCGCTGGAAGCTCTTCTTCGATATCCATGATTCGAGGCGTCAGCAGAAGGACAAGTTCTTCAGTTTCTCGGCCAACGGCTGTGTCTTTGAACAGTCGCGAAACATAAGGAACTTTCTTCAGGACGGGTTGTTCCACCCGCTTCTCAACGGTCCGATAGAGTCCGCGGATCACGAGCGTTCGCCCTGCAGGGACATTTGCGGACGTGCGAATGTCCTGTGTGTGGACCGTGGGAACCTGCAGCGTAATTCCCTGCTCCTGAACCTCGAGCAGACCAACGTCCTCCATGGTCGACATGCGAACGTGCAGATCCAGTCGAACTCCTCTGTTCTTCATGAGTCGGCATCGTGCGGCAAGCCGTGTTCCATCTTCAAATTTCTGAATCTGCGGTGACGCCGCACCATTCTCATGGACTACGCCGACGACAAACGGATAGACACGTGTATCTGCGATCGCGGCGGTCTGGCGATTGAACAGAGTCACTTTCGGCGCAAACAGGACGCTACTCCGTGCGTCTCCCTGAACGGCCTGTAACAGGGCCTTCACATTCCGGTCCTCCAGAAGCTGAATGCTGACGGGCGCGTGCGTCTGGGTTCCTGTTTCGGCAGACACCAGCTGAACTCCGCCGGTTGCGGCGAGTTCTTTATCGGACACATCCGGAACTGACAGCTCATTCGACCGTGCTGCAACCTGCAGCGATCCACGCTTCAGCAGTTTCTGAAATACTTCAGGAGGTGCAGAGAGAAATCGAGTTTCCAGAGTAATCTGCTGCTCTTCATCTCCAAACGCGTGCCCCGCCTGTGGAGGAGGGACGACTTCACTGTCGGTCGTAAAACTGAGTTGCTGAATTCGTTTTGGCGTCTGAGCGACAGCATCCACTGAAAGCCGTGCCAACGCCGGCGGAACGGCTTTGACCTGAGCCAGAGCTGGTGATGCAAGGAACGCTAGAGCGAGGACTGGAAGGGCGCGCATGAGATTCCTTTCCGCAGCTTAAAGACGTTCACAACGCTGCTCATCCATGAGTCAGTCGTGCTCGCGTTGAGAGGGGAGTTCTGAGAGAAAATGGCTTCTGTTGGACAGTCGCCGAAGGGACCAGGTAGCATAGTGGGTTGTCGAATTCTGCCCTACCCCGGTTCACTGTCTTGAGGTCTGGTATGAGCCGCTTCACTGCTGCCCTGATTCTGATTTTGGTGCTGCCATTGAGTTCATGCGCGGCAGCGGATTTTGAAAGAGATGCAGCGCCAGTACTCATCCGACGTTGTCTTGAGTGCCACAAGGGCAGTGACCCATCCGGCGGGCTCTCGTTTGAATCACGTGAGGCGTTTCTCAAAGGAGGAGATTCCGGTCCGGTCGTGGTAAGAGGCCAGCCCGCCGAAAGTCTCCTGCTGCAGCGAGTTCATGACGGTGAAATGCCACCAGCAGTCAAAGGGGTTCCGCAGCCACTGCCCCGCAGTGAGGCTCAGGCCCTGAAGCAATGGATCTCAGACGGAGCACAATGGCCGGAAGGAAGGACGCTGGATCTGTATGAGGTCACCACCGATATCCGAGGAGGTCGGGACTGGTGGTCGTTTCAGGAGATTAAACGCCCGAAGGTCCCCCACACTCAAAGGGTGTCACCAATTGATGCCTTCGTCCGGGCAACGCTGACGCGAGAAGGAATGGTTCCAGCGCCACCTGCTGCTCCACGGCAGATCATTCGACGAATGTACTACAGTGTCACAGGCCTCCCACCATCGTCGAAAGAACTTGCTGACTGGGAGCACATCCATCAGCAGACCGGCCACTTCGACGACCTGATCGATCACCTGCTTGCCAGTCCGCACTTTGGCGAACGCTGGGCAAGGTACTGGCTGGATGTTGTCCGTTACGCAGAATCCAGTGGCTATGAACGAGATCAACCGAAGCCGTTTGCATGGAAGTACAGAGACTGGGTGGTCAACGCAATCAACACTGACATGCCACTGCCAACGTTTATCAGGCATCAACTTGCCGGAGACGAAGTTCCTGAGCGGACGGAAGACTCTGTGATCGCAACCGGATTTCTTCGACTCGGAACATGGAATGATGAACCCAACGATGATGCGGACTATCAGTACGAACGCCTTGAAGACATGGTGCATGCGACATCATCAGCCTTCCTCGGCCTCACGGTGAAATGTGCTCGATGCCATGACCACAAGTTCGACCCGATTCCTCAGGAGGATTATTACCGCATGGCGTCCGCATTCTGGGCCGGGCCAATCAGCGGCCGCCGCAAGGAACTTGGTGGCCCCACACAGGCAGAACTGGGATTGGAGCGCGTACTTGGCTGGACCGATATTTCAGCGACGCCAAAACCGTTACACGTCCTGAAGAATGGAGAACGGGACAAGCCGCTGCATGAAGTGATCCCCGCGTCACTCACCTATGCCCCGCACCTGGCAAGGACGTTTGCACCGCCGGAAGCCGGCGCCAGGACCACGAAACGCCGGCTTCAGCTGGCAGAGTGGATTTCCGACAAACGCAACCCGCTACCCGCACGCGTGTTTGTAAATCGAATCTGGCAGAATCATTTTGGCCAGGGACTCGTCCGGTCACCCAACAACTTTGGGTTTCGTGGTCAGCCGCCCACCCATCCACAACTGCTTGACTGGCTGGCGGCGGAGCTGATTGAATCGAAATACTCCGCCAAACGTATCCATCGTCTGATTCTTCAGTCGCAGACATGGCAACAGTCTGTGATTCATCCAATGGCCCGTCAGTATTCGTTACGTGACAGTGGAAACAACTATTGGTGGCGAGCGGAACGCCGCCGACTGGATGCCGAAGCACTTCGTGATTCGCTGCTTGCAGCGACGGGCGAGATTGATCTGCGTGTCGGCGGCGAAGGATTTAAACCGACGATCAGCAGCGAGGCGTTGGAGGGTTTCAGTCGGAAGGGAGCTGTCTGGACGGCCTCTCCACCGGAAGAACAGAAACGTCGCAGTCTCTATATCTATGTGTCGCGCAGCCTCATGCCGCCAATGATGACGACATTTGATCAGTGTGATACGACACTTCCCAGTGCTCAGCGTGATGTAACCACAGTTGCACCTCAGGCGCTGGCTATGATGAACAATCAGTTTGTCCACGATCGCAGTGAAGCCCTTGCCGCACGTGTCAGGTCAGTCGCACAGATTCCCGATGAACAGATTGAAGCCGTGTGGCGTTTTGCATTAGGCCGGTCTCCCGACCCGCGAGAACACCAGCTGGCCTCGGCACACCTCAGGGAGCAACAGCAGAGATTTGAAACGGCAATGGAAACAAGGCCCAACACCAGACAGGAGACTCCCATTCTCCATGTCTCTGCCGACACCGGAGTCAGTGTCAACGCCCGGGGACAGGTGACGCAGTGGAAATCGAGAAGTGGGTCGCACGTTGCAGCGCAGACGACAGCGTCTGCCCAGCCGCAGCTCGTTAAGAATGTTCTGAATGATCACCCGGTAATCCGGTTCGATGGTCAGGGGAAGTTCCTTAAACTCAATCAGGAGCTTCTGACCAGCCCGGAGTGTACGATTCTTGCAGTGGTCTCGGACACGGCAGCAAAACCGGGACTGCGCGAGGTCATCTCAAACTGGAACCGAAGTGAGAACGTCACCACAAGTATCTTTCTGGGGTTAAAGGACACGGACATAATTCGGTTCAGCGACCAGTATTCAACGGCCGGCACGATTCAGAATCGGCAGAAGCATTTCCTGCTGGCGGCCCGTAACGGCGGTAACGGCGCGTCGATCCGGCAGAACGGACGCGTCATCTCATCACGCGCAGCGGCGCTGTCTGGTCGGCGTCTTGGGACCGAATGGGTCATTGGTCAGCAGGGAAACATCAATGGAGAATTCTGGACCGGGGACATGGCCGAAATCATGGTCTTTGATTCCGCGCTGACTGATGATCAGCTGAATCAGTTTTCGGAACTTCTGTCAGTGAAGTATGGGCTGTCATATACGGCACACAAAACACAGGGCAGAAGATCGCCGGCAGATCTGGCACTGGCATCACTCTGCCATGTGTTACTCAATAGTAATGAATTTCTGTACGCGGACTGATCAGTCCTGCTGTTGGGAGCACGATGCTGCTTTCGGCATCTGTCTCATCACGGCACCTGGTCACTGTTGATCAAACGCCTTTTGGGAAAGGAAAGTCTGGCGGCTGCTTGAATGCAAACCCGACGCGTGACAGGGAATTGCAGCCGTCGTTGTAACAGGTTGCAGCGATTGACTTTGCTGCATGAAGGACATCCTAACCGAAGGCGGCAAGGCCCCGCACTGGAACCGTCGCAAACCAATGCTGCAGATTACAGACGCAGCAATTGTCGAGCAGGGAAAGCAATCCCGAGTGATTTTGGGACCACATCCTGAACGGCAAGGTGGGTATGTCCCCACTACACCTTCTGGGCTCCGGAACAAGTGACGAATACAATACCCACCAGTGCTCCCGAAGATTAATGCGTCGCTGGAACCGCATCAAACTAACAACTGCAGAAGTTGCCCCTTCAGGAAACGAGAATCACTAACGCCGGAATGGAAACGCTGGCTTCATGCAGGAGTCTCAAAAAGGTCTATGTCGCTCAATCACGCGTGACGAAAGACGGCGTCGCGAAGTTGAACTCTTTACTCTCCAACTGTGCAGTTCCCTTTGGTGACATCGAGCAACTCCACTGTGTCTGAGCACCAAAAGAAACACGTATCACTCCTTGAACTCAGGATGCATATGAATATCCCCAATCCCACCAGAATAACGGCCATCGTAATTGTTGTCGTGTGTTACCTGTCGCTGCGACCACCGTCGGTGTCCGCGATTGAAATTGACCTGGAGCGACCCGGTGAGCGTGAATTCGTCCGCGACCTGGCTGGCATGCTGGACGAAGCGACCAAACGGCGCATTCAGGAGAAATGCGACCGGCTGCTTTCGGAAAAGGCGACACCAATCATCGTCATCACAATCGATTCGATGGCTGCCCGCGGAGCTCCAGGACTTCGAATCGAGACCTTTGCAACACTGCTGTTTGATCAATGGGGAATCGGTCAGGCAACGATAAATGGTCAGGACTGGAACACAGGAATACTGCTGCTGATATCGCAGGATGACCGCAAGGCCCGCATTGAGTTAGGTGGCGGATGGGGGCGTCGCGAAGACGCACTCTGCCGCGAAATCATGGATGACCACATTATTCCTGAATTCAAACGTGGTGACTTTGCGGCAGGGATCGAAGCAGGTGTGGACGGCCTCGACATAATGGCTCGCAAGCTTGAGCTCCCCTCGGCTCCAACACCTGCGAGCCACTACTTCATCGGAGCCCTCGTTGTCGGGCTGATTATCTTTACGGTCGTCTCGCTGGCACGTCGTGGACAGAGCGGCTGGGCATTTGTTTTCTGGGCTGCCGTATTTTCCGTTATTGGAGCAATCCTGTATGCACTTGCGTCGAGCAGCGGAAGTTCAAGTGGTGGCTCATATAGCGGCGGGTCGTTTGGCGGTGGATCTTCAGGTGGCGGTGGTGCCACCGGGTCATGGTAGGAGAGAACAGAATGAAACGAGCAACAGAACAATTCAATAGTGACCAGCGGAAGCAGGTCGAAGTCTGTGTTCAGGAGGCGGAGGCGAAAACATCCTGCGAAATCGTTCCTGTCGTGGCCGGATCCTCCGGCCGCTACGACCGCCCTGAAGACGTTGTGGGCCTCTGGATGGCAACGCTCACTGCGGCCACGGTCTGGCTGCTGTCCCCACGTCAGCTGGACGACTCCGGCAACTGGGGTGGCTCCTCAATCGCCATCGGACTCCTGACCATGGTTGTCAGTGTGGTGGCAGGATTTGTCGTCGGCGCGATTGCCGGGAGCAAAGTGGGGGCTCTGCGTCGACTCTTTACACCTCGCGCTCAGCAGTTTCAGGAGGTCTCTGCTCGCGCCCGTGAGGTCTTTTTTGACAAGCGTGTCCACCACACCTCAGGCAGTACAGGATTGTTGATCTATGTCTCACTATTTGAGCAGATGGCCGTGGTTCTTGGTGACCAGGCGGTAGTCGAGAAACTGGGGCAGGGGACGATCGACCAGCTGTGTGAGAAGCTGACCAGCGAACTCAAATCGGCTGATATTACGACAGCACTTAGTCAAGTGATTACCGAAGCGGGTACAAAGCTGTCGGATGTGCTCCCGCGCGAAGAAGGCGATATAAATGAGATTGCTGACACACTGATTCTGATCGACTAGACCACAGTTTACGAGGCCGTAGCGTTCCCCCCCCCGGAAATCTGCTCGTCGCAGTTCGGTGGATGAAGTCGTGAGACTTCAAATGGTTCTCGGGGACAGCCTGAAGACTCACGACGTCAGCTACGAATTCCGACAGGTCTACCTGCTAACACCGTCCTTGTTAGTTCTGGTAGTCTGGTCGGTTCTTTGCACCGGGACGCTTGTTCTCCGTCGGTTCGTCGTCATCGACAACCGACGACAGCCGCTGGCGTTTGCGAGCCAGCTCACGTGTTTCGAAGTCTTCTTCCAGCAGCAGATTCATGAGCGAGTCGCCGTAAACCTCCCATAGCGATTCCTCATCAGCATTCCTCGGAATCGCGAACGTGACAATATCGGCATCGTGCGATTCACATATCCAGCGTTCCAGAGTTCCTTCTTTCGAACGTCCGGGCAGAGAAACGAACTCCATCCCCAGCCAGCTGCTGACCTCACGAGCTGCCGTCTTCGCCGAAGTATTTGCAGCGATGACACCATCCGGGTTCGAATGGCCGCGAACATGGATAATGCGATGGAATGTCTTTTGTTTGAGCATCCGCTGAATCAATTTGGCCTCCCGGCTGGTATTGACTGCGTTGTCAGCAAACTGACGACTCACTCGGACACCATCGTCATTGTTGGACGAGTAACTGAGTTCACCATCCGGATTCGCGTTTCGAATCACTGTGACTTCGATTCCACCAAGAACAATACTGTTGTCGTGAATCTCCCGGGCCAGCGTTTCTGTCAGCTCAATTGCCGAAGGATCGTGTCCGGCAAGGCTTCCGATGACGAGAATACGATAGTCCCCTGAGCCTGCGGTGATCTTTTGCAGGTCTCGATTACCGGCCGACTGTCCGGCCAGGTCCCAGCGAAACGGCTTAGGAGCGAAAACAATTCCGCGCACTTCTTTCCGTGTTGCCAGACGCTGCGTTTCGATGGAGTCGTCTTCGTCGAAGACAGGCTGGGAGTCATCCGCCATAGGATCGTAGACCAGATCCTCAGTCCACGGTTCACGACTTTCGTCGAGACCAGCAAGAGGGGTGGCGCAGCCACAGATCACTGTCAGTGACAACAGACTTCCCATGGCGCGTGCCATGTTACAAATCTGGATGTGAGTGGGGATCCACATTGCAGGGACTCCGAATCCATCTGTGATGGATGTGGCGACCGGTGGCAGTCGAGGTCCACTGGTCTGTGAGGGATTAGTTTAAGAGATGTGCCCCTCCGTCCCGAGTCGAGTCATTCCCTGCCCGAATCAGAACGTGTCAGTCGTCAATTCCGAGGTGATAGCACAGCTGGTCAAATCTCCGCTGAAACTCATCACTCGATGAATGAACATGCTCTGCCTCTGTGATGAAGCGAATCCCCTCGTCGCATTCAACACCGTTTTCAGACAGAGCCCATTCGTATTCACTGTTATCGTGTCCGTAGACGAACAGCAGCTTGTGTTCATCCAGATGGACTTCCATCGGCTTGCGTGGGTTCAGGACGGCGATTCCGCAGCATCCGTCATCCAGCAGCAAATCTTCAAAATCATGTAAGATTGATTGCAATACTGCCATGTCGATCTGTTCGCGGTACAGGTCGGTATGGCTTCCATTTTCCTTGTCGTGACTGGTTTCAAGCACGACATCCACTGAATCACCGAGCGGGTCAAGCAACGACAGAAACGTATCGAACAGTCGCTCGCGGGTCACGGCCGACATCAAAACCGGAATTCGAGCTCCGGATTCCTGATCAACCCACGACTCATGGCGATACCCGTTCTGAGGCATTACCACGAGGTCGTAGGACGGGCGGATCGCATCGGTGAGCGTAAAGTCACCGTAACGTGCCACGCTCATGTGTTCTTCCAGCTGTGTTTCCGAGAGGTCGCGGAAACTGCTGATGCCATGGCGGGCTTCACCATCGCGATAGTTAGACTTCAGAAACTTCTTCAAAAAACCCATTACAACCTCTCAATTGCGTCATCGGCCTGATCCTGAAGAGGTCCAGGAAGACGGGTAGCGTCCCGCCCAGGCTGTTTCAGCGACGAATACATCCTGCACTCATCCGTTGTTCTCACGGTCCAAACCTAGCATGCGAATGTCGCCTGATGAGGACGATTTACCATGAGACGCAAAATCGCGGCAGGAAGTTTTGGTGCTGACACAGACACGGTGTCCTGAGAAAATCTCCGGACAGAAACAGTCGCACAATCAGTAGCGTTTCCGTTACGTCTGAGGCGAATCCGCACCCCCACTCAAACTGAGAGCCCGGACATTCCGGATCATCGTTACAATTGCCCTCCGGCATCTTCCTATTGACTGTCACGGTCGCTGTGACACTTGCAGACTGTGCGGACGGAACAACCCGACTCAGTAATCTTTCGACCCGAATGTTGAGCCTCACCAGTTACAATTCAGTCCTGAAACTCCTGCCCTCAATCCTGCTCGGCGCAGGGACATGGTGGAATGGTGCAGCAGCCGGAGAAACGTGGTATCTGATCGAATTCGACGGAGAACCGGTCGGATACGAGCTGGTCAGGAAGGATGTGGACCCAGATTCACAGAATCGACTCGTCCACTGTTTCCGACGAACTCGACTGAAGCTCAGGAGACTTGGCGGAGACCTGACGCTGCAGGCTGATCTCTCCACCACACAGACGGCCACCGGCATCCTGCAGGAGTTCAACCTCAATCGCGTCGATGCTGCCGGGGCTCGCATTCAGCGAAGAGGTTCATGGGATGCCGACAAACGTGCCTACCTTGTCAAGGAACGGGTGGCCGTTTCAAGACGAGAGTACCTGCTGCGCTCAGCAGAGCCTGTGTACTCACCGATGATTTCTACGTGGCTGCCGGGCCAGATGCATGGAAAACAACGTAGCGGAAGCTGGGCAGTCCTGTTTCCCGAATCCGGACGCACAGCAGCCATTTCAGCGCAGCTCAAGTCGCCACGGCAACGGCGGATCCATGGAGATCGAGTGACCGTCTCCGAACTTCGATTCCACCCGCAGCTCGCCCCAGACAAAAGCACCCAACTCTTCATCAGTGAGGACAACCGAACCGTGCTTCAGCAGAAACAGATTCTGGGTGGTGAGCTGACGATGCGACCGGTGAATGCATCAGAAGCAATTGCTGCTGTGAGTGGTAAGTCACTGAATCTGGACCTGCTTTCGGTGATTCCCATCTCGCACGTACTTTCAAATTCGGCCACCCGGAAGCAGCTCACTTTGGCACTCACAGTGAAGAGTGGATTCCTTCCAGACATTCCCACGTCAGCAACTCAGAAAACCGTTCGGCAATCAGGATCGACGATTCATGTCAGCCTGCAACGGCTCATCCCCCCATCCGATCTGGACGGTCAACTGCAACGAACAGATCCACTCCCGTCCACTCGCTGGATGCCCAGTGAAGATGTTTCAGTCCGAAGGATTGCGGGATCTGCTCTGGGGAGTGACCGAAATCCATACCAGCTTTGCAGGACACTTGAGAGACTGGTTGCTGAACGCATTCGTACGGCCCCGTTTTCCGCGTCGATTACTCCCGTCAGCGAAATCCTGAAAACACAACGTGGAGACTGCACGGAATATGCACTTCTCCTTGCCACTCTGATCCGCAGTCGAGGGATACAGTCAAGAATTGCTTCGGGGCTCATCTACTCGCCCAGACACTATGGTTTTGTCGGGCACACGTGGGTTGAGGCGAACATGGGTAAGACATGGTTGCCATTTGACGCGGCCATCTCGGGAGGGTGCAGCGGACTGCAGCACATCAAACTGGGCGACTCCACAATGCCGGACGACGACACAGGAATTGGTTTATTCCTGCCAGTCCTGGAACTGACCGGGCGTGCCACCGTCGACCTGACTGAATAGTGGTCACCGGGGATCCGCCACACGGTGCTCCGCAGGCATGGCTTCCGGCTAAGTTGGCAGCACACCGTTCAGCCTCCAGGTGACGTCCGACCCGCAGATTCTGCCGGAACTCACACTCGGAATGAGTTTTTTCCAGGGAGGCCGACTGTTGAGAGGGGTTCCAGTCTCCCCAATCGTACGCCTGCGATTTAGGAAGCACATTGCTCGGTCGATTTTGCGAATGCACTACGAACCGGGCGCCGATGAGAGAACTGTTGCCGGATCCCGGTTGCACGATAGTTACGCACGCAATCGTTTTATGAATCCGCACATTCTGCCGATCCCCTTCCCCGGCAGGAGGTCATGATGACAGCTAACTCTGGAACTATCTACGAACATCTTCCCTACGGCTATCGTCTTGATCGTCGACTGGGGCCTGTGTACGACATGGCCCCTTCGCGCGCTGACGACCTGACGCTCATTCGAGGAATCGATACGCGCGAAGCGGTCATTCTCAATCGCATCGGCGTGTATTTTCACTCGCAGATTGCAACATGGGATGAGACGGTCGTGTGTGCGATGGCAGAAGAGCTGGGAATGAATCCCTCATCACTGATCGACGAGCAGTGGCCGGAACAGGCTGTGGATGTGATGACACGTCCTCTGCCGCCCGTTGAAACAGCACCTCGGCCAGCAGGCTTATTCAGGACGACATTGTTCGTCGCGTGTGCAGTCATCTTTGGATGCGGTGTTGTCTACTGGATGAATACTGCTGGCGGGATGCCAATGACGGGGGTTGTGACCGCGGACATCACCTCTCTCAGGGTCCCGGTGAACTCTCGCCTGCTTCAGGTCAAGGTTGAAGCTGGTCAGGAAGTACATTCCGGTGATGAATTGCTGACGCTCGAGAAAACGGCTCACCTCAAGACAATTTCACTGCAGGAGAAGAAGGTCTCTGAACTTACTCAGCAGTTGGAGCAGGCTGAAGCAAAAGCAGAACTTGAACTGGCATGGCGCCGTGAGGACATCGACAGCCGGTTAACAAAAGAACGAACTCGCGCTCGGCTGATGCAGGAAGTCAACCGGAAAGAGTCAGAGCTGAAACCAGAGACCGATCAGGATCAGTCTGGAATCCGCGTCACACCTGTCGGTGAATCCAGGACGATCGAGGGTACAAAGCCCAGGGAAAAGCAGGTCGCGCCGCAGACTCCCAATGGGATGTACTTCTTCAGCGGTGAATCAAATAAGAATACTCACGGCGTGAAATCGGAAGACCGTTCACGTCGTCCGTCTCCCCCAAAGACTGTTCAGGCCCCTGCGACGGCCGTACAGCCTGCCTCTGAATCCGCGGGCGAATCTGCTGCTGTCTCAGCGGAAGTGCTGCGAATCCAACAGCGTCTTGAACAACTGGAATCAATGCGCGACAGCCTTCCGCGACAGGTTCGTACGGCCGCGGGCGTCGAAACGCTGCGACTTAAGCTGGACGAAGAGTCTCAGAAACTGAAGGAGATGCAGACCGTCAGCCGAGACAGTTCAGTTCTTTGCCCCTCTTACGGCCGCGTCGGACAGATTCGCTACAAAGCGGGAGACACCATGACAGCCGGTGAAGTCATGCTGAAGATTCTCCACTCTGATCGCCGCTACGTCATCCTTAACGTGCCCGCCCATCGAATTAACGAAGTGGCACCGGGCAATACAGTGGGCCTTGTGTTTCCGGGAGGCGAGCAGTTTCGAGGAACTGTCTCCAACATGCCCATGCTGGCGGAAAGCGATGGATCTCAGATCACAGTCCGTGTTGACCCGTGTGGTCGCGTATGGCCGGCGATCCCGATCGGCAGCCAGATCGAAGTTGTGACAGACTATAAGTCGCTGTTTTAGGTCGGACCGAGTCACGGAACTGCGGCGTTTTGCAAGCCCGCGGCGCGACACGAAATTGCATCTGGCGACAGAAGTCGTTTGGCAGCATTGCTTCCGGCTGCCGAGACGCGCGAGCCTCCGGACGACACGCACCGTCTGGCCGCTGGCTGCCTGCCGAGGCCTCGCGGCCTTCGGCGAATATGTCCTTCATGCAGCAAGGCTCATCGTGGCAACCAGTCACAACGATGGGTACAGGTTCGCGGCAGGCACGAGCAAGCGACAGCTGCGATTGCTCAGAGCAGTTCGATGTCAGTCTCGTCAACCACGACTGACGCTCCCTGTTGCAGGAAGTTCACCATGATTGTCAGTCGATGCTGCGAATTGACTTCGCTGATTGTTCCCATCAGATGTCGGTCTGCGAGGGGGCCTCGCACAATTCGCGCCAATTGACCGACGCGTGGTCTCAGCTCCTGCTGAAGATCAGCCCCATGTTCTTCAAGCACCCTGATTTGTCGCAGGTCCCGCACCAGTTCCACGGCGTCTGAAACCGGGATACATTGAGAGATACAGCCGGTCGAGACAGTCTCATAGCGGTCCTCCTCGGAACCGCAGACAAACAGGTAGCCGGCAAATAGCGGCACATAACTGGTGCGAACTCGTCCGGAGGGTGACTTTGTGCGGCGTTCGACCATCGGGCCGTAATGCGAAATTTTGAGGCTCCGCAGCCGCCGCATCAGGTCTTTTTCCCGCCGCGACAGTGTGTAGATGACGTACCAGTCCCGCTCAGCAACTGCGTCTGATGACAGCAGGTCCTCGGGATAAAGGTCTGGTTCCTGTTGCAGAATAGGCATTGCATGCACGCAGCAAGTAAAGACAGCGCAAGTGTGGGACGTGGAATTCAGCTGAGCAAGCGATTCATGGCATCTCGCCCCGAATTTCACCTGACCTCAGACGATTCGCTCGTCTGTTCGGGGAAATAGGAAGCCCAATTGGACTGGCGAAAATCGAGACAGTTTGCGACAACATGAATTCGCCATAAGTGTCGGCGCTGCGGGTCCCCTGAATTCACCTTTCGCAACAGAGAAAACGGATGTTTGTGCTGCTTGGCGGCAATGGATATGTGGGCACCGCATTTCAAAAGTGCCTTACAGGCCGGGGAATACCCTACATCAGTGTATCACGGAGCGAAGTCGATTATTCCGATGAACTCACACTTCGAGACTGGTTAGGGACGACAGGTGCCACCTTCCTGATCAACACGGCCGGGTTTACTGGTCGTCCGAATGTAGACGCCTGTGAGCTACAGAAGGCCCACTGCCTTGCAGGAAACGCTGTCCTGCCAGGCACGATCCGTACCGTCTGTGAAGAGTTGAAACTGCCCTGGGGCCACGTTTCATCCGGCTGTATTTACACGGGTGAAAAAGCAGACGGCACCGGCTTCGACGAACAGGACCCGCCCAACTTTTCGTTTCGGCAGAACAACTGCAGTTTTTATTCCGGAACAAAAGCGCTTGGGGAAGAGATCCTCGCCGGTGCGGAACGGTGTTATGTCTGGCGATTGAGAATCCCGTTTGACGAATACGATTCGCCTCGAAATTACATCAGCAAGATGATGAGGTACGACTGTCTGCTGGATGCGCGAAACAGTCTGTCCCACCTGCGACATTTTGTGGAGTCGTGTGTCGCGTGCCACACAACCGAAATTGAATATGGTGTTTATAACCTGACAAATCCCGGTTCCGTCACAACACGTGACGTTGTGGAACTCATCAAACGACACAAACTCACAGACAGGTCCTTTTCGTTTTTTGAATCACTTGAGCAATTCATGGAGCAGGCAGCCAGCGCTCCTCGTTCAAACTGCGTACTGGATAGTCAGAAGGCCATCGCTGCAGGGTTGCCACTCTTACCAATCGAAGAGTCGCTCGAACAGGCCATGAGTAACTGGGTGCCTGAATGAACGCAACACAATCCACTCTGCTTGTGACAGGCGGTGCCGGGTTTATCGGCAGCTGTTTCGTTCGCCGTGCCATTGAACGTGGTGACACACGAATCATCAATCTCGACAAGCTGACCTACGCGGGCAATCCGGATTCCGTGCCAGCAGATGGTGAACTGCACCAGCTGATTGAAGGTGATATTGGGGATTCTGACCTTGTCACATCCCTGCTGTCCGCGCACCAGCCGACTGCAGTTATCAATTTTGCCGCTGAGTCTCACGTGGACCGTTCAATTGACGGCCCCATGGAATTCGTCCGGACAAACGTTGTTGGCACATGCCGATTACTCGAGTCGGTTCACAATCACTGGAAGCAACTGTCTGACGCAGCTCAGGAAGAATTTCGCTTCCTCCATGTTTCAACAGATGAAGTGTTCGGATCTCTGGGCGATACCGGCTTGTTTACAGAAGAGACTTCGTACGCTCCAAACAGCCCGTATTCGGCATCAAAAGCGTCGTCGGATCATTTTGTGCGGGCATGGCAGCACACGTACGGCCTGCCCACACTGTTAACCAACTGCAGCAACAACTATGGCCCCTTTCAGTTTCCCGAGAAACTGATTCCGCTCATGATTCTGAATGCCATTGAAGGCCGTTCGCTTCCGGTCTATGGAGACGGCCTGAATGTTCGCGACTGGCTGTTTGTAGAGGATCACTGTTGCGCGATCGAAGCCGTGCTGAAGAATGGTCGCGTCGGAGAGTGTTACAACATCGGTGGCAACAACGAGCAGGCAAATATCGACATCGTCAGCACGATCTGCCAGACAGTGGATCGCCTTGTTCCGGACCTGGCACATCGCCCCTGCGAATCTCTCATCACATACGTTAAGGATCGTCCGGGTCACGACCGACGCTATGCGATCGATGCATCGAAAATCCGTGATGAGCTGGGATGGGAACCTCAACAGGACTTTGCTGCCGGCGTGGAGCTCACGGTGAAATGGTATCTTGAGAATCCGAAATGGGTGCAACGCATTCACAGCGGCGACTACCAGCGAGAGCGACTCGGACTCGAAGGAAGCTGAATCAGACCGGAGCGATCGCAGCGAGGTCCAGTTCCACGGTCGCCGGAGCAGACAGGTGATAGTTCGTGGCAACTCTCAGTGGAGCTGCAAGCCCTCGTTACGCTCACCCCGGCGTACAGGTGTTCTGCGGGGCGAGTCTTATTGGGGCAGTTCTTATATCCGGCCGGCTGCTTTCATATCGGCCTGCAGCCGCTGCCGGTAGGCTTCCACAGCTGCCTCATCGACCTTTGCATTCACGCTGTAGTACACAAACCCTAACGCTCGACGAAGCCGACTGGAAGAGCCATTGGCTCCGGCCCGATGGATGGTCATCGCATGATGGACCAGCAGATCACCGGGCGACGTGCGCACGGCGACTTCGTTCTCAGTATCCACCAGCGAAGGAAAATCCGTGATGCCCTGGCTAAAACCAAGCGTGGCTGTGCGTCCATGAGGACGCATACCCCGCAGATGTGAACCACGGACGTAGCGAACACAACCGTTCTCTTCATCAATGTCATCCAGTGACAGCCACAACGTCACCGCTTCGCACGGATCCAGCATGAAGTAGTAGCCGTCCTGGTGAGCAGGAGTCGCCCGGCCTCCACCGGCAACTGCATTGCCTGCCGGCGGCTTGCTGAAGTATTGAAGATTCTTAGGAATTACATCGGCACCCAGCGCTTGCTCGGCCACCTGTCTCGGAGGACCTTCAAAAAAGAGCTCACCAAACCATTCGTCATAGGTCCCGAGATCCTGCATTTGTTTGAGTGATGCCGGGTCTGCCTTGTCTTCGTAAAAGACATGTTCAGGCGGCATGGTGGGCACAACATCTCTGATATAGCGATCCATCTGCTGTTGCAGTTTGCCTCCCTCGCTGGGATTCATAAATCCGCGAATCGCTGCAAATCCGTCCCGCGTGAGATCTGACAGGAACCCGGTCTCTTCTGACATGTCTGCTCCATCCTGTCCGGCGCTACAGTCGAGGGAATGAATCGCCTACTCTTCCTTTAACCGGCACCCGAAGGCGCACGTGCCGCCATGACAGGGCGATATCATCATTGCCGCTGCGAGAACTTTATCGCAGGAGACGGCAGGGCAAAGTGAGGCGACGGAAAACAGTTCATGAAAGCAGCGGTATTTGAAGCATATGGCGGGCCGATAGAGGTTCGGGAAGTCGAAGAACCGCAACTTCCCGACGACGCTGTCATGATCCGAGTCGAGGCCTGCGGAATCTGTCGCAGTGACTGGCATGGGTGGATGGGTCACGACAGTGACGTCAGGCTTCCTCATGTGCCGGGCCACGAACTGGCAGGAACTGTCCATGCAGTTGGGGCAGCGGTGTGTGACTGGCAGTCAGGACAACGGGTCACAGTCCCGTTTTGCTGTGGTTGTGGCACCTGTGAGCAGTGCATCGACGGCTGCACACATATCTGTGATGCCTACACTCAGCCGGGATTCACTCAGTGGGGCGCCTTCGCGGAGTTCGTCATCATTCGGCATGCGGACGTTAATCTTGTCGCCTTACCGTCCGGAATGGATGCGGTCACTGCGGCCTCACTGGGATGTCGATTTGCAACCGCATTTCGTGGAGTCGTTGATCAGGGGAGAGTGACTGATTCAGACACTGTCGCAGTTTTCGGGTGCGGTGGAGTCGGGCTGTCTGCAGTCCTGATCGCAAAGGCAATGCATGCTCGCGTCATTGCGATCGACATTGGCGACGAGCAACTTGCGCACGCGAAAAAGTGTGGTGCAGATGTGACGATCAACGCCAGCGATTGCTCAGTGGTTGATGCTGTTCGAGAACAGACGAACGGTGGAGCAACTGTCACTGTTGATGCTCTGGGAAGCAGGAAGACGTGTTTTGACGCGATCGCTTCTCTGCGAAAACGGGGGCGGCACGTTCAGATTGGTCTGACTCTGGGGACGGAAAGCGATCCGCCGATCCCAATGTCCGCTGTGATTGCCGGCGAACTGGAGGTGTTCGGCAGCCATGGCATGGCAGCAGCCGAATATCCGCGAATGCTGGAGATGATTGCAGCGGGAAGAATTAACCCGCTGCTGCTGATCGGCGACGTTGTGTCGCTGGAAGAATCCTGTGAACGATTGATGCGGCTGAATGAGTTTACCACGGTCGGTGCAACTGTGATCAAACTCGTTTGACTGGCGGACGCACGCCCTCAGATTTCAGCCGCAAAACTCTCGTTCTGCGCTGGCCGTTCGAACGACTTCATGGCCGTCCGATGCTTCTCTTTCTGTTCCGCTTTCAGGTCACGGATCATGCGAGCGATGACGACTGATACAGCAATGCCGCACAGCAACAGCGTTGGCGTTTCGTATCTTAGCTGCCCCTCGACTTCACTGAAGAACACGCCGTCGGGTTGAAGACCAAACCCATTGCCTGCATGGAGCGAAGCAATTGTATTGCTGCACAGATGGAAAGCGATTGCCGGGAACAGACTGCGGCTGTGCACAGCCAACAGGCCTATCACCAGCCCGACAAGAGCCGCGTTGAACGCCTGCTGTGGAATCATGTGCACAATTCCAAACATCATACTTGACACAATCACTGCCACTTTCAGACGTCCACCGCGTGCAAGACCGCTGAGAATAAAGCCGCGAAAGGCGATCTCCTCGCAGACGGCGGGCGTAACAGCCAGAACGCCGAGGATCATGACAGCAGGCAGACTGGATCCTGAGAGAATCTCACTCACTCTCGAAATCTCAGGTGGTGGTGGTGGCAGGATTCCACGTTCAACCATGAAGCCGGAGAGTTCAATGCTGAGTGGATGCACAAAGAAGGCCAGCGATACTCCCATGATCATTGATGTCAGAGAAGGCATTCGCAGTCGCAGCGTAGCCTTAAGACTTGTGGTCAGTATGAGAGCCATAAAGATGGCCGGGCAGGCAATCATTGTCAGCTGTTGAATCACCAGAGTGCGAAGGATCTGACGGTCCGAATCAGCCGCATTGATGTCGGGCTTCAGGTAGTTCATAGCCACGAACTGCAGCATCATGATAATGAGAAAGCAAAAGACGGCTTCCGGAATAGCAGGAACCGGTTCTTTGTCGCGCGTCAGGCTGACAAACCACTGCCGCACATCAAATTTCTCGGCCTCACGGAACAGAACGCCTTCGCTGTTGTAAAGGTCGATGGCCCACCAGATGGCAAGCGCACTGTACCCAATACTCGACACCAGGACCGGGACTGCGTACATCAGAAGGTCACCAGACTGAGACGTTGACAGCAGCATTCCCTTCAACAGCAGCGCGACATTCACGACTGGAACCACACTGTAAAGCGGAGTGATTTCCACGCCTGGCATCAGGCAGAAAAGTGTCAGGCCCAGAACGACCATCAGCAGCGGTGTCAGGTAATACTGACCTTCCTTGGTCGACTTTGCGAATGTCGCCAGCGCCAGACACAGAGCACTGAAGAGTGCGGCGAGGGGAATCAGCAGAATCAAGAGCCAGATCAGAGACTCAAAGCCCGGAAATTCAAGATTCAATCTCGTCTCTGCTCCTCCCAGAACTGACGCCATATGCTGGCCTGTGAGTCCCATGCTCAGGAGATTCATCAGGGCGGTTCCAATGCTGAACATCATCACGGTCAGGAACTTGCCAAAGACCAGCTCGATCCGTTTCGCCGGACTGATCAGCAGAGTTTCCATGGTGCCACGTTCCTTCTCACCGGCACCGAGGTCGATTGCCGGATAGAACGCGCCGGTGAGTGTCATGATCACCATCAGTGCAGGGAACATCTTGCTCCAGATATTGGCAGCGACTTCCTCGCCCTGCGCGATTTCAACCCACCGCAGTCGGGCGGGGTGTTGCAGTTCGGGACGCAGCGAAGCCGCAGCGAATGTCTCGGCCCGCAACGCACTTTCCCAGTTCTGCAGCAAATCGCGCACTCTTGCGAACGCCACTGATGACTTATCGTCGGCGCTGTTTTTCAGCACGTGCAGTACGGGGAGGTCAGATTCGTTGCCGGCATCAGCACGTGCTGTTTCTGTTTTCAGCCGGGCGATCGAGGCAGCATATCCCTCCGGGATGATCACCAGCACCTGGATGCCGCTCTCACTGAACTGTTGACTGAGCCGACTCTGGATTGCAGACAGCTGGGCATCTGTCATCTCATCCGTATCAGTCGAATTCAATAGACTCTGGAACTTTTTCGCCAGCTGTTCCCCGTTTGAGACCAGCTGAGCGTCGGTCAGACCGCGACGCGGCTCGTTCTTTTCAGGCGACTCTGCATCAGTCACAGGCTGTTCGTCAGGCAAATCCGTCACGACGCGGATACTCTTCACATCAGCATCGTCATTCAACCACTGGTTATTAACAGAACCGTCCACCAGCAGTGCCGGGCTATCCGGAAGTTCGTCTGCATTCAGGACAACAACGGTACGCAGTTGTTTATTGAATGTCAGCATCATATTCATCGCGCCCATGCCCAACATCGGGTACACGAGCACCGGCATGATCGTGATCATGAACAGCGTACGCCGGTCGCGCAGCTGGTCCTTAACCTCACGAAGGAAAATCAGGCTGACGTTCTTCCATGCCATAATGTGTCTGCAGTTAGACGACCTGTTCAGCGAGGTTCTGCTGTTTCAGGTCATTTTCACGTTTCTTAATGAGATCAAAAAACAACTCTTCCACGTCTGGCTGCTCGTGACGGTCGGCCAGTTCGGGCAGAGTTCCTTCATCAACAATCTGCCCCTTGTGAATCACGGCAATTCGATCGCACAGTTTTTCCACTTCGCGCATGATGTGAGTGGAAAAGATGATGCACTTGCCCTGATCCCGGAGGGAATCAACAGCGTCCAGCACGTTGCGAGCAACGAGTACATCCAGCCCTGATGTTGGTTCATCAAAAATAATCACAGTTGGATCGTGGACGATCGTGCGAGCGATGGAAACTTTCTGCCGCATCCCGGTCGACATTTTGCTTCCAAGTCGATCGCGAATTTCGTGCATGTTCAGCACGTCAAAAATCTCTTCGATGCGCGGCTGCAGTCTGTCTTCCGGAATCCCATAGAGGCGACCAAAGTACTCGACCATCTCACGAGCCGTCATTCGATCATAGATGCCTGTATTGCAGGACATGAATCCGATTTTGCTGCGAACAGCTGCGGCGTCGTGCATGACATTTGTGCCGGCGACTTCGGCGACTCCACAACTCGGCTTCAGCACAGTGCTCAGGATTCTCAGGCAGGTGGTCTTGCCTGCTCCGTTGGGACCAAGTAGACCGTAGATCTCTCCGGGCGGAACTGAAAAGGACACGTTGTCCAAAGCGCGAAAGACGCCTGTGAAGTCGTGAAACTCCTTCGTCAGTCCCTGAACTCGAATCATCGGATGCGCTTAGAAGAGAGGAATTCGCTCGCATCAACAGCCTGCGTTGGCGTGCCGGCTGTCGAGAGTTACTCCCTAACCCTACCACACAACAGGTCAGCCGCCGGATGTTCACGCTCGGCCTGAGTGAGGTTTACGACGGCAGAATCGGCAGAACTGGACCAGACGGTTTCAACACCACCTCGTCGGCCTCGTCAATGCACTCGTAAAACACATTACGCTGACGAGGCGTATAGCCCGCGTTTGTGATACATCGGCGAATCGTCTCCAGCGACAGGTGGTAAACGGTACCTGCCTGCGAAACAACATTCTCTTCGATCATCAGACTTCCCATGTCGTTGGCACCGAACATCAGTGCCATCTGGCCAACTTTCTCTCCCTGAGTTACCCACGACGACTGAATGTTGGGCACGTTGTCCAGATACAGTCGGCTGACCGCCTGAGTCTTGAGGTATTCAAAAGCCCCGGCGGGAGGGATATGGTCCATGTCAGTATTGTCCGGCTGAAACGTCCAGCAAATAAACGCCGTAAACCCGCCCGTCTCGTCCTGCAACTGGCGGACACGCTCGAGATGCTCAATGCGTTCCGCCAGCGTTTCGACGTGACCAAACATCATTGTGGCCGTTGAACGCCCGCCGAGCTCATGCCAGACTCGCATTACGTTCAACCAGTCGTCGGTCAGCACCTTACCGCGCGTAATCTCTTTGCGAACCCTGTCGACCAGGATCTCACCACCGCCGCCCGGCAGACTTCCGAGGCCGGCGGCCTTAAGGCGCTCCAGGACAGTTCGGAGTGGCTGTTTTGCGATCTTTGTAAAGTGATGGATCTCCGGCGGACTGAACCCGTGAATGTTCACCTGCGGAAACCTCTCTTTGACGGCACGCAGCATGTCTTCGTACCACTCCATCGGAAGTTTGGGATGCAGGCCTCCCTGAAGCAGAATCTGATCCCCGCCAAGATCAACGGTCTCCTGAATTTTCTGCAACAGTGTTTCAATTGGCAGAACGTAAACTTCCGGATGATCGGGCGGCCGGTAAAAGGCGCAGAAGTCGCAAACCGCAGTACATGCGTTAGTGTAGTTGATGTTGCGGTCGATGTTGTAGGTACGATACGTCTCCGGATGAAGACGTCGTGTGACAGCATCGGCAGCCGCACCAATGGCTGGAAGATCATGCGACTCGAGCAACGCCACACCTTCTTCCGGAGTCAATCGGTCGCCCGCGACGGCTTTCTCAAGCAGTGACGCAATCGGAGAAGATGAGGTTGGCATTTTGATCTACCAGATTGTGCTTTGACGCAAGTTCGTGGAACAGCTGCAGACCGCTGCGTTCCGCAGACGTCATGTGATAGTGAAGATTGTCGGTAAGGTAGTGATGGGCCAGATGCTCAGTG
The DNA here is from genome assembly GCA_913031625.1 of uncultured Planctomycetaceae bacterium. Classification (GTDB taxonomy): domain Bacteria; phylum Planctomycetota; class Planctomycetia; order Planctomycetales; family Planctomycetaceae; genus Fuerstiella. The sequence goes on from CAJWGB010000041.1 coordinate 23,651, forward strand.
ATTCCGAGTCCGGGTGCTTCCGCTGCTGCGATCTGCTGCAGACGAGAGACGCCACGATTTCGGGCTTCACTGAGTGCCGCGCTGACCCCACGGATATTGGCATCCTGATGAGCCACCCACATTGCAAAGACGAACGGCAGTCCGGTCCAGTCGTACCACATCTGCCCGAGGTCCATCACCTCGACAAATGTCTCAGACGGATCGTGCATGGCCCGATCGCCGATCAGCAGAACTGCATCAGCCGAGCTGTCGGTTGTCAGTGACTCCATCGAAAGCGATTCGGACTCCGGGAACGAACCGTACTTTTCAGCAAGAATGACTTTGGACAAAGTAGCGCTGGTCCGAGATCCTTCGTCAAGAGCCAGACGTCGAATGCTGCCGGGGTGGACGCGACAATAAAGTTTGACGCTCAACACCTCGCCTCGAGCCGCCACACAGGCATCGGAGACGATTTCGTATCCGGGCCGACGGAAGTATTCGATGGATGGAATCAGAGCGATGTCCAGCTCCCGACGCCCAAGCGAATCCGCAAGTCGGCTTGGATAGTCCAGGCGGATATCAGATCCCGGCAGCAGCTTCTCAAGATCTTCCACGAGCGGGCGCGAATTGAGATAGCTGACGGCTCCCAGCCGCACTTCAGCAGGTTCTCGATGGGGAGCGCCCATATATACTCGCTTAATCATGATCCTGTCCGCAGCGGGGTCGCAAAGTGTCCGCACGGATCCATGGTGAGTCGCACTGCCGGATTGGCGGGCTCTCCATGCTGCCACTGAGGTAAAACCGCAGTATAAACACAGAAATTGGCGACTCAACCGGGCAAAACCGAGTTCTCACATAAGCTGATGTCTCGAATGCCAGAATCCGTATTTTCCCTGCGGGACGTCTCTCTTTCCCTGTTAGTATCCGCTGACTTTCTCCCAGGTTAACCGGAGTTCAGCCCGCTGAACTCCCAGAACACGACAAAACACGATGGCTTCCTCGCCTTTGAATATCGGTCTGGTCGGATTTGGCACTGTTGGATCCGGTGTTGCCCGTATTCTCAATGAGTCGGCTGAATTGATCGCAGCCCGCGCTGGGCAGCCTGTTCAGATTCGCCATATTGTCATCCGGGACCCTGGCCGCGCTCGAGACCACCTGCCTGCAGGAGTCACTCCGTCCGACTCGATCGACGGAATCCTGGCCGACTCGGAAACCTCCCTCGTGGTCCAGTTGATCGGCGGAACTGATACCGCTTACGACTACATTCAGAAGTTCCTCGCGGCCGGCAAAGATATCGTGACAGCCAACAAGGCGCTGCTTTACGAATACGGAGTTGACCTGTTTCGCCAGGCGGCTGCGGACGGGCGCACAATCGGTTTCGAAGCGGCAGTCGCCGGCGGTATCCCGATTATTAACGTCGTTAATCAGGCACTCACCGGAAACCGGATCAACGCTCTCGAGGCGATTCTGAACGGCACCAGCAATTTCATTCTGACGGAGATGCTGGACCGTCAGCAGTCGTATGAAAACGCGCTCGCTCAGGCGCAGGAACTGGGATATGCAGAAGCAGACCCGGCCATGGATGTTGATGGGACCGATGCCGCGCAGAAACTGGCCATCCTGACATGGCTGGCCTTCGGCACCGAGGTCTCGCTGACGGATTGCGTTCAGCGTGGGATCGACAATCTGCAGTTGACGGACCTTCAGGTTGCCGGAGAACTCGGCTACAAAATCAAACTCCTCGCAACTGCTCGAGTCAACGAAGATCGCCTTGAGCTCAGCGTCCAGCCGACACTCCTGAGAGTCGACCGAACGATCGCACAGATCGACGGCCCGGACAACATTATCGCCGTGTATGGAGATTTTGTCGGCAAGACAACCTACTCGGGCGCGGGTGCCGGACAGCTGCCGACTGCGTCGGCTGTCGTTGCTGACATTCTGGATTACGCAACCGGCAGAGCAGCGGCCACTTTCCCCTCAATCCTTCGGTCGACAGCTGGACCATCCCTTCAGGTACAGCCACCGGAAGAACTCAGTCGTCGTTATTACCTGCGGCTGACCGTCGAAGACAGACCTCATGTGCTGGCGGACATCACTGACGTCCTGGGCCGCCATGAAATCAGTATTTCCCTTGTACGGCAGGACGAGACTCCGGAAGAGAACGATGATGGCCTTGCTTCTCTGGTCATCATGACCCACCGCACAACGGAAGGAAAACTGCGGGCCGCAGACATGGAGCTCAATCAGCTTCCGGCGGTCCACGGCGCATGTATTCGTCTGCCGGTGGCCGACTGATGGCTGAGCAAGTTGATCTGCTGATCGCCGGGTGTGGCTATCTTGGACTTCGTGTTGCTCACGACTGGATCGCTCAGGGATATTCTGTTTCTGCATTGACCAGAAGCCGTGAACGAGCGGATGAGTTCAAATCCGCCGGGATCCAACCCATCGTCCTCGATCTGAGCAGCTCCACCTCTGTTTCAGAGCTTCCGACGGCACAGTTCGTACTCTGGGCGGTCGGATTTGACCGCAATGCCGGCGTATCGCGTGAGGCAATCTGGAATGATGGACTGGAGAGATTCCTCAACGCACTCCCAGACTCACCGGAGCGATTCGTCTACATTTCCAGTACCAGCGTCTACGGCTCTGGTGATGGCAGTATCGTATCAGAAAGCACACCTGTCTCGCCGGTGACTGAGGGTGGGAAATCGTGTGTCGCAGCCGAAGATCGAGTCTGTCAATTCTTTGCAGATACTCCGACTGCTGGGCACATCCTGCGACTGGCAGGGATCTATGGTCCCGAGCGATTACTGCGTCGAGTCCAGGACCTGAAAGATGAGGTGCCTCTTCCCGGAGACCCGGAGTCACTTCTCAACCTCGTTCACGTGGATGATGCTGTCCGACTCGTTCAGCTCATCATGACGCAGGACTCGATGCCACCAATCCTGAATGGAGTGGCGCCCCAATCAGTCAGTCGCCGCCGCTACTACGGTCACCTTGCTTCCTTAACCAGCTGCCCCGCGCCAGTTTTTGATGCAGGACAGTCACCGCGTCGTGGAGGCAACCGGAAAGTCATCTCTGAGCACCATCATCTGCTCGAACAGGCATTCCGGTTTCCCGACTGTCTGGCAGGCCTGGAAGATGCAGTGAATCGGTCTTCACTTTGAGTTCAGCGGCCGCTGCTGACAGCGATTTAATGCCCAATTGGGTACGTCGTACTATTCGACTTTGATTCCGTAGCGTCCCATCTTTTCTCGCAGCGTTTCACGATGGATCCCAAGACGCTGAGCGGCCGCCGATCGGTTTCCTTTGCAATGTTTCAATGCTGCTCGAATCAATTCCGGTTCCACAAGTTCCAGAGCGGAGTGCACGATGGATTCGTCATCCGTCGAGATCTGTGCGGTTGCCCATGCTCCAGCTGCTGAGATCAGTTGCTGCTCCGGAGACCTGCCGGACTCAGCAGCCACCTCCACCGTTTGCTGAAGGGCCCCTGGCCCAATGACCGTTTCCGTCGACTGAGCGGCTGCTCCGATGATCAGGTTCTTGAGTTCGCGAATATTGCCGGGATAGCTTCGCTGCTGCAGCTGATCCAGGGCTGCCGGACTCAGGCTGCGGGTCTGCTCAGGACTGCACTGTCTTAAGAAAAAGTCTGCCAGTTGTGGAATGTCTTCCCGGCGTTCCCGCAGTGGCGGCACGTGAATCTGAATCGTTGCAATTCGATAAAAGAAATCAGATCGAAAATGTTCTGAGCCACGCAGGAACTCAGCAGACCGATTTGTTGCAGCCACCAGCCGAAACTGCGACGACCGCGGCCGCGAGGCTCCGACGGGATAAAACTCACCCGACTCAATAGTCCGCAACAGTTTTATCTGGCAGCTGACCGGCGTCTCACCAATTTCGTCCAGAAAGAGGGTCCCGCCATCTGCCTGATCGATCACTCCCGTCTGGGACTCTTCTGCTCCGGTAAATGCGCCGGCCGTGTGCCCAAAAAGTTCACGCTCCAACAGGCTCTCACTCAAAGACGCAAGGTGAACGGGTACAAGGTCCTTCGACTTTCGCGCACTATGTCGATGAATCGCCTGAGCAACCAGCTCTTTTCCGGTTCCGCTTTCGCCGGTAATCAGGACGGGGGCATCATGCTGAGCAGCAAGTGCAATCTGCCGAAACAGGTGCTGCATGGGGACACTGTCTCCCACCATCTCCACATCGCTGTCCGCTGAATCTGATGATGGCCCCGGCACGCTGCCGGCTGCTGACTGAGCAAGCGCTCGTTCCAGCACGGCGGTCACCTGGTCCAGCTCAAACGGTTTGGGAAGGTATTCAAAGGCACCTTCCTCCACCACACTCACTGCAGTCGAGAGTGTTCCGTGCGCGGTCATCACAACAATTGGAGCGTCGGTCAGCTGTCTGATCTGCGGCAGCGCGGTGACACCGTCCAGACCCGGCAGCCTGACATCGAGAACAACAACATCAAATGAGTTCGCCTGAAGCTGTTCAAGACCATCCTCTGCTGACGGGCACGTAGTGACATCACAGTTCAGATCCGCAAACAGTGACTCGAAGCAGTGACAGATGGCAGGCTCATCGTCGATCACAAGTGCATGCGTCATCCCTGTACCTCCTCGACGACCGGAGCTGGCAGGAGAATACGAACGCATGTGCGATCGTCGATACGCTCCATTGTGAGTTCTCCGTTTTCCTGTTGAACGGCATGCATGGCGATCGTAAGTCCCAATCCGATGCCTTCCTGCTTGGTCGTAAGAAATGCTTCTGTCAGCTTATCGGGCGCGTGTTTAAAGCCGGGACCATTGTCGAGAATCTGAATTCCAGTGAACTCGTCCTGCTCCGGTTCCACAAGGACCTCCACACACCCTCCAACTCCTGCCGCCTCGATTGCGTTCAGGACGAGGTTGAGGAGTGCTCCTTTCATACAGGAGGCCGACTGCAGACGCACGGGCCAGCAGTCTTTCGGCAGAGCCAGCCTGACCTCAGACTTCCAGTGTTCGCATTGAGGCACCAGCAACCCTCTGACGTCTTGAATCAGTTCGCAAAGGTCAGTTTCAACTTCGGCAACGACCGGATCCTGATTTGGCCTGAGTGACAGGACTGCTTTCACCTGCTCTTCCGTCAGCTTCAGTTGAGCAATTGCAGTCTCAAGCATCTGTGATTCAGAAGACTCCGGCAGTGACTGTTTTTGATGCAGCTGAATGGCCATCCGAGCCCCTGTGATGGAGTTCTTTAACTGGTGCGCCAGGCCTCCGGACAGTTGCCCCAGCAACTGCAGGCGTTCCGCGAGCAACAGTTCTTCACGCATCTGGTTGAGTCGAGCGGCCAGTTCGTTCGCAGAGATCAGCAGGTCGCGAAGTTCGTCGTGGCGACCTGCCACCGAAACTGTCTGAAAGTTACCGAGCGACAGTGACCGGAACAGTTCCTTGAGGCGGTGCACTCGACCGCCAATTCGGCCGGAAATCATCATCGCCAGCAGCAGCGCCAGAATCAGAGTCGGCACGGCCACAATCAATGGTGGAAGGATTGAGTCTCGCTGGAGGGCAAGGAAGTCCTCCTGCGGTACCAGAACGTACAGAGTCTGTACTCGAGCTACGTGACGATGGCGAACCATGCTGACAAGGTACTCTTTCAAGTCCCATGTTAGTGTTGCAGTCTGCAGACGCGGATTATCTGTGTCGCTCAGCCTGCCTGCCGACAGTGCGGTCAACTGGTCTGCCAGATCCTGAGAAGCCGGCAATGTGGAAGCCGTGATTTGTCGTTGAGAATCGATCACCACCACATCGCCGTCAATCATGGGAGCTATTCGCTCAACGACGGTCGGTGCCAGTGGAAACCCACTTTCACCAAGCGACGTGGTGACAGCCTCGAGGTGCTGCAGTTTCTGTTGTCGGCTGTTGCGTGCGGCGTACATGGCGCTCACAACCGTCACCAAAATGACGGACACAGTCAGGAGTCCGGCAAACGGGAGGAAGATCTGGTTGCGCAGCGGCCATCTCATGGAATTCTCTGATGCAGAAACCGTGCCGGACAGGATACCGCCAGCAGGCGCGATTGCGACAGGGAATCCATGGCTGCCCGGAGGAACTGGAGGGGCTGTGACGTCTCAACCGTCACGGGCGCCGTGATTTCCGCCATCTGCCCATGATTCTGTTCAAATCACTTCCGAATGCGGCTCATAATCTCTGGCACAGAAATTGCAGTTCCGAGGGAAGCCATGAGAACACTGCCCCGCCGACATCGTGGATTCACGCTGATTGAACTCCTGGTCGTCATCGCCATCATCGCTGTTCTGGTTGGATTGCTGCTGCCAGCCGTTCAGCAGGCACGGGAGGCAGCTCGCCGCACGGAATGCAAAAACAAGCTGAAGCAGCTCGCTCTCGCCGTTCACAACTATGCGGATGCAAACCGAGCACTGCCCCCGAGTGCCACAATCAATCCGGCGATCACAGCGACAGGAAATAACGGATCCTGGGGAGTCCACGGCCGCATACTGCCGTACCTTGAACAGGGCAACCTTTACAACGCTGTCGACCTGTCCACGGCATGGGATTACCAGGCAGCGATTGATGGTCTGAGAGTTCCCGTCTATCACTGTCCCAGCGATCCGGCTGCTGAAGAAATGCGCGACCCCGGCAAAGGACGGGCGCGACTCTGGCCGACCACCTATGGGTTCAATTTTGGGACATGGTTCATTTACGACCCGAATGATACGTCCCGCACTGCCGATGGATTATTCTTTCCCAATGCTCGCATCACCTTTGCGTCCATGCAGGACGGCAGCAGCCAGACTTTGCTGGCGTCCGAGGTGAAAGCATGGACGCCGTACTTCCGCAACGGCGGCCCACCGTCAACGAACGTCCCGAACTTCAGCGCAGAAGCGACGCTGGTCATCGCCAGTGGTGTACAGTTTAAAGGGACAGGTCACACCGAATGGCCGGACGGGCGAGTTCATCATCAGGGTTTCACAACAACAATGGGCCCCAACACAGAGACCCCGTGTACGGACGGAACCACCGTCTACGAGAGCTGTGACTACAACTCGTGGCAGGAAGGCAAGAACGGCCTGAATGGCCCCCCCAGTTACGCCATCATCACGTCGCGAAGTCATCACATAGGTTCTGTTCAGTCTGCCCTTGCTGATGGTTCAGTCCGTTCGATTTCTGACTCCATCGATCTTTCCATCTGGCGAGCACTCGGGACACGCAACGGCAAAGAAGTCATCGGTTCCGAATTCTAGTTGCGTAGCCCGACTCTCCAGAGTCGGGAGTGATTACGGAGCCAAATGTGATCGCGACGGACTGGAAGTCCGTCATACGTGGCTTATCGCTGTCAGATCTGGTCGACACCCTTGCGGGCTTCGGCGATATACCAATCCAAAAACAGCACCCTCTTCTTTTGACCTTCTGTCAATGATTTCAGGTCAATTGACTGAACGACCTTATCAAGCAATTGTAACGCTGGTGTTGGGTAATTCTGCGTTTGCAGCGCGTTCGCTCTGGACGCCAATACCGGTAGCTTCCTGATTCGATCGCCAATCGGTCCAGCCTGTGACTCAGTCAGTTTCAGTTCAGCCTGAATCAGGATCTCCACAACATCTCTCGTGGCAGACTCGCGGTAGAGTAATCGTGACTCTTTCCATTTCTGATAGGCTGTCCGGGCATGCTGTGTCATGAGAGGGGCCACAGCCTGTTCGTACACTGAATCTGTGGAGGGATCGTATTGCCGCAGTTGGCGGACCATTCCTGTCGTTCGTGTTTTTTGGGGCAATATGAGCACTGCCTTTGTTCGAATCTCTGACTCCGCCTGAGAGATCTGTCCGTTGGCATGAAGCGCTTTGACCTTTTGAAGCGAATCCAGTTGTTTCGCAGATGGGTCAGCTGGATCGGCCAGTGTAGGCTCTGACTGTACCATGCCATCCAGAATCTGCTGAACACGTGTTCCTCGATTTTCGAAAGCTGCTTCGCCGCTTCTGTGCCCAGTGGACCGAGTTGCAGTCGATGCGCCAGGAAGCGTTTTTTTAGGTAGTCAGCGGACTCGTGACGGTGCTGTATCCTGGGGTCAAGCTGACGTTGGAGCTCTGCGATCTTTAGTTTTGCATCCTGATCACCGATTTGGCCGCGACGGAGATCGGCTTCGATTGCCTGCATTTCTCTCATCGCATCCGAAACACGCAGAAGGTTGACCGCCAGTTCGCCAAACATCCTCGTTCTGTGCTGATCTCTTTCCTGTTCTGCTTCCTCCTGACTGATCTTTCCTGCTGCTTCTTCCTCCTGCGTTCGCTTCAGAAGAAATCTGTAAATCGCATGCGTTTCATCAGAGGCAGTTTCCATTGCTCGTTCGATGGACTCTGTGATTCTGATGTCTAATCCATTCAGAAGTTGAGCAAGTTTCGACCGTTCAAATTTTCCGGCCTTCACGTCCTGAATAATTCGTTCACGAGCAGAAGCGCGAAACCGGCCTCGATCTCACCCGCAGCAGCTGCAACCGCAGCAGCAGCCGATACGCCAAATTTTTCTTCCATTGCTTCAACCAGCTGAACAA
>CAJWGB010000042.1 GCA_913031625.1 uncultured Planctomycetaceae bacterium
GCCAAAGACAAAAAAACCACCATCTCCATGCTCAAACAGAACCAATTTGAGTTTGATGAATACAATGTGCTCGAAACCATCATTATGGGTGATATGCTCGCCCTCGGAAACCTACGTGTTTAAACTCGGAGGTGTTCAGTCATTCGTACGCCTCACCGAGTTGATTCATGAAACCGCTTTTTCAATTCCTGTCCCTCCTTCTGCTGGCGATCTCTGTTTCTGCCTCTGAGCCCACAACGGCGACTCGACCTAACATTGTCGTTTTTCTGGTGGATGACATGGGGGTTATGGATACGTCGGTGCCATTCCTGACAGACGATGCTGGCAATCCCCAGCGGTATCCCCTCAACGACTGGTACCGTACTCCTTCGATGGAACGACTCGCAGCCCAGGGAATTCGATTCAATCAGTTTTACGCCATGAGCGTCTGCTCACCGACACGGATTTCGATCATGACGGGGCAGAACGCAGCCCGACATCGCGCCACCAACTGGATCAACCCTCGCTCCAACAATGGAGGCAGGAATGGTCCTCCCAACTGGAACTGGGCAGGACTCAGGAAGGGAGATGTCACACTGCCAGGTCTTCTGACTGACGCTGGCTACCGCACCATTCATGTGGGCAAGGGACACTTCGGGCCGGAAAAACACGAAGGTGCGGAACCGCTCAATCTTGGCTTCGAAGTCAACGTTGCAGGGGCTTCATTTGGAGCACCAGGCAGCTACTACGGGAAAGAGAATTATGGTCACGGGACAAGACGCTCGCATCACGCCGTGCCTCACCTGGAAGACTACCACGGCACGGACACGTTCCTTTCCGAGGCGCTGACCATTGAGGCTAAGAAACGTGTGACCGCAGCTGTGAAGGATGAAAAGCCATTCTACCTGTACTTCGCGCATTACGCGGTCCATGCACCATTTCATTCGGACGCCAGATTTGCCAGGAACTATGCAGACTCAGACAAGTCGAAATCTGCTCAGGCATTTGCCACATTGATTGAAGGGATGGACAAGTCGCTCGGTGACATGCTGGACCATTTCGAAGATCTGGGTGTTGCTGAAAACACGCTCGTTCTGTTCCTTGGTGATAATGGGTCAGATGGGCCGCTTGGACAGCAGCATGCTGTCGCGTGTGCCGCGCCTCTGCGAGGCAAGAAGGGAGCACACTACGAAGGCGGAATGCGAGTGCCCTTCATCGCGGCATGGGCAAAGTCCAGCCCGCTCAACATTCACCAGGCAGCACTTTCGATTCCCAGCGGAAAGGTTCAGTCTCAAATCGCCTCCGTCAACGACCTGTTCCCCACGATTCTCAGTCTGCTTGAGGTCTCGTCTCCCGATGATCACAAGGTCGACGGCTGGCCTCTTCAGAAGCTGCTGATGGGACAGGCAGACCAGCGACATCCGGAAGAGTTTCTGATGCATTACCCGCACGGCACACACCGAAGCAACTACTTCACGTCATGGCGGGATGGTGACTGGAAAGTCGTCTACCATGCTCTGCCACACATCCCGACGACTGGTGGCCATATTCAGTTTAAGGATGGTCACTATGAACTCTTCAACCTTGCCGACGACCCGTTTGAGTCAACAAACCTTGCAAAGACTGAGCCTCAGAAACTCAAGAGCATGATGCAGGGGATGGTAAAAGCTCTGGACCAGCACGATGCGGTTTACCCCGTCGACAGCAACGGAAATGAATTGAAACCAGTGGTCCCGTAGCCCACCGCTCTGAAGCGGACACCGAGAGAACTACTCGGATCGTTCAGCTCGTTCCCGGAGTAAGGCAGTACAATGCGAATAGGCATCCTTGCGTTTCTGCACGAATCAAACACCTTCTGCCCGCAGCCGACGACGCGGCAGTCATTCGAACAGAACACTCTGCTGGCAGGTGAGTCCATCCGTCAGCAGCTCGCGGATTCACATCACGAAGTCGGAGGTTTCTTCGGAGGCCTTGAAGAGGCCGGAGCCACGGCAGTCCCTCTGTATGCAGCTCGAGCAATCCCGTCCGGCACAATTCGAGCGGATGACTACAGTCAGATCGTGAACGAACTCTTACAGTCCGTTCGAGATGCAGGACCGCTGGACGGCATTCTGGCAGCGCCTCACGGGGCCACGGTCAGTGAAGAGTTTCCCGATGCAGACGGTCAGTGGCTGTCCGAATTACGGCAACTCGTTGGCCCTGACCTGCCGATCGTTGCCACACTGGACGCGCATGCAAATCTTTCGCCCCTCATGGTTAACAACGTCAACGCCATTGTTGCCTACAGAACCAATCCGCACCTTGACCAGAGAGCTCGGGGAGAGGAAGCCGCTCAACTGCTGACTCGCATGCTGCGGAAAGAGGTGCGTCCGGTGATGCGAGCCGTCTTTCCTCCCGTTGCGATCAGCATTGAACAGCAGTGTACGGAAGAAGCCGCGCTGCAGCCTCTTTATGAACTCGCTAACAGGCAGCTTGAGCAACCGGGTATCCTGACAAACAGCATCCTCCTCGGATTTCCCTATTCCGATGTGGCTGAAATGGGCTCTGCTGCCATTGTGGTCACGGACGGAGACGAGGCCCTTGCAGAATCGTCGGTCGCGGCGCTGGGCCAGCAGATGTGGCAGATGCGGAAGGCCTTTGTGGGGGATCTGATTGCAGCACCTGACGCGGTTGCTTGGGCAGCCAGTGGGCCTCGAACCTGCCTTCTGGACATGGGGGACAACGTTGGCGGTGGCTCGGCAGCGGACGGCACTGAAGTTTTGCAGGCGCTGATTGACCAGAAGACTCCCAGGAGCTTCGTTTGCCTCTTCGACGAGGCCGCTCAGCGGATGTGTCGAGAAGCCGGAGTCGGTAGCACGGTTACCTGCAGCGTTGGTGGACATACGGATGATCAGCATGGGAGCCCCGTTGAAGTAACGCTTCAGGTCACTGGGTTGTATGACGGAGTCTTCCGAGAGTCAGAACCGCGACACGGCGGGATTTCGGAATTCGATCAGGGGCCAACAGCCATCTGTGAATCGGCAACCGGTCAGACGTTGATGTTAACGAGTCGACGGATGGTTCCCTTCAGCTTGCAGCAGTTGCGAAGTTGTGGACTCAAACCGGAGTCGTTTCAGGTTCTGGTGGCCAAAGGGGTCAACGCTCCAATCGCGGCTTACGAAGAGGTGTGCGACCGATTCATTCGCGTCAATACGTGCGGTTCAACAACAGCTGACATGCATCAACTCAACTACCAGCATCGACGCAAGCCACTGTTCCCACTGGAATCCGACTTCGACTGGGATGGGGAGAACACTCAATGAGTATCTGGCGATGGGCCGAACACCTCGCTCCTGTTCCGGAGGCCGCCCGCATCACACTGGGCGAAGGCGACACCCCGTTGATTCGTTCACGGCGCATTGGACCGTCTGCCGGGCTCAGCAACCTGTTCCTTAAGCTGGAAACCGGAAACGCCACTGGATCCTACAAAGACCGCTTCGCATTCACGGCAATCTCTCACATGGTCGCGCAGGGAAAAACGAACTGTGTGGCGACGTCCAGCGGAAACACGGGGGCGGCCCTGGCTGCGTATTGTGCGGCAGCAGGAATCCGTTGTCGCATTGCGATCGTGGAGGGGGCTCCGGTCGGCAAACTGAAACAGATGATGGCTTACGGCGCTGAGATCGTACGCATCAGAGAATTTGGCATGGACGCGGGCGTGACACAGGACGTGTTTGACCGACTGGAACGCCTCGGCCAGCGTGAAGACTCGGCCATGCAGGTGAGTGCATTTGTCTACAGCCCGGAAGGCATGTCAGGTGTACAGACGGTAGCCTTCGAACTGGCCAGTCAGTCCGAAACTTCCATTGACCATGTGTTTTGTCCCGCTGGCGGTGGCGGGATGTGTGTCGCAGTAGCGCGAGGCTTCCAGCGACTGAATGAAAGTGAGCAGTTGTGGAATATTCCGGCCGTGCATTGTGTTCAGCCTGAAGGTAATAACACCATCGCCGGCCCTCTGAGAAATGGTAATGAGCAGGCTCAGGACGTGGCCTGTACAACACAGGTCAGTGGACTGCAGGTCGCCAGTGTGGTGGATGGCCACCTTGCAGTCAGTGAATGCCGTGCGACGGGCGGGAACGGACATCTGGTGACAGACGAAAGTGTTTGGGACATTCAACGCCGGCTGTCGCGTGAGGAAGGAGTCTTCTGTGAGCCGGCGGGAGCCGTCGCCCTGACCGGCGCAATCAGGGCAGCTCAGCAGGGGGAGCTGGATCCGGATGCAGTAATCGTCTGCATGGTCACGGGCAGCGGCTTCAAGGATCCGGCAGCAATGGACCGCATGACGGATGACCTCGACTGCCCAGTGATGGACGCCGACGTGATTGATTCATGGTGAGACAACACAACGCCGACACTCGCTTCGCTCGCCCGGCCTGCCAGTAAGAAAACGGAGTCCTGACTGTTGCCAGAACTCCGCTCTCGTGAGTTTGAGGTGAACAGTTCCTGTTAGAACTGGTCGATCACTTCACCATCATTCCGCAGAAACAGCCGACGGATCAAATCACCGTCAACGTCGTCCATAATGACTCGCACAGAGCCATCGGCCAGCGCGGCGAGGAATCCATCTCGGATGGACGGACTTTTCAGTCCTTCCTTCGGCTTGTCTTCGTCCCAGTTCAGGTCATCGGGCTTAGTCCAGACAACAGCATGCTTGTCGTCTGCCTCGACCACCATGATCGTGTTGGACGTTCCGTCGATGATGTCTCGAAACCCAATCGGACGGTTGTCCCGCTCTTCAAGGATCGAACCTTTGGCACGAATTCCAACGTAGTTGGTCTTTGTCGCCTCTGACTTTGTCCCGGGAGATCGGTAAACCTGTGGGATCATGGGGATCAGCTTCTTGTTGTGGTCGCTGTCCCACGGTTCGTCCATGCGAAACTGCTTGTACAGGGGTGCCTGATCGAGGAACGGCAGCAGATGCACACGCCAGCTGAGACCGGAGCCCTTCTCGACTTTCGCTTCCGGAGGCGGGAAGTGATTGAAGACTTCGTGGTAGTTATGTGACGCAAGCATAATCATTTTCAGGTTGTTCATGGATTGTGCTCTGCGAACACTCACAGGAGACAGAGCCTTCGCGATCATGGATGGTTCACCGCCCATTCTCATGGGCGCGTTCCTCGCAACTCCGAGGAACGCTGTCGCTCCCATGATCGCCAGCGGCTCAAGTCCCACAGGAACCGTACGATGCTGAATCATCTCAATTCCGTCTTCGGTGACTCGAACGGAAGACGTAGCCGGCTGCAGGTGCTTCATAATCGTATTGCGCGAGGGCAACAGTGAAATGTCGAGAGCGACTCCTTCCTGTTGAATCTCACTGGCCAATACGGCTGCACCGCTACGAATAAACGGCCATGCCAGCTCAAACAGAGCTGCGGTGTCGGCATATCCAAAGGCAACGGAGTTGTCGCCCAGACGTTCCTGCACGAGAGGCAGATCACTGAGTCGTTTGGAGTCTGCTGAACGATTCAGATAAGAGCGGACTCCCTGAGGATAGAGCGAAATGACGAGTTCACTGTCTGTCACACACCATGCTGGAGCAACCGGGAACTCTTCCCCGATGACGTTGGCAAAGTGGCCCGTGTACTTCCCGGCATCGAAGGTGTCGATACGGACCTGATGACGTGGGTCGGAATTCTGAGCTGCGACGAAGCCGCGAAGGATGTTCGTGAGGTCCCGCAGTTTGTCCGGCTTTCGTACGGAAACAACGGCCGTCCAGCCGGTGACCGGATCTCCGCCTTCAGATGGAGACTGGTAAATCTTCCAGCTGTCGCCAATTGCTCCCAGAATGTCCTGTTCAACATCCATGCCGATCATCTGGCGGCTCTGAGACAGTTCATTACGGGCCATGCTGGCGGCCTGCGGTTCAACTTCCTCGATGACTTCCAGAGCCTTCTCAAGAATTTTTGAAGGGTCCAGTCGGAAGACAGAGGCAACTCGAACGTCGGCTGGAATTGACTTCAGGTCCGCTTCCGTCAGTGGGCGTGCTTCCAGCAGGCTCAGAAGTCCGGATCGCTCTTTCGTGGTTCGCAGCCATGTATGGGAAACGCTGCCTGTTTCATCCAGACCAGTCACCGTATTCAGTGAAAGAATGTTCTGCAGACCTGATGCCGCCACTGCAACAGAAGCTTCGGGAGGCATCATGGAAGTCGTCATCTCCATGATGGAAGAGACGTTCACATGCAGAATGCTGGAGGGACGTTCTACCGGAAGACGTTCCGTAATCTGAGCCAGCCATGCTGGAGTTTTCTCGGCGCCGCGGCGTGCGATCAGGTCACTCAGTTCTCCTTCTCCGAATCCAATCAGAACGCAGCCATCGTTGACGGTCCACTGGAGAGCAGGAGCTCCCGGAGCAACAGGCCAGTCGTAAATTCCTTCATCAGATCCCACAGGTTCACCGGTCACAACTCCCTGAACCTGACTGAGCCACCGTTCAACACGAGCCGCATCTTTGCCAACATTGCAGATTAGTCCGCCTGCCGGCATTCCCGGTCCGGGCCGAATGTAAATCGCCGTCCCGTTTGTGATCAGCGCTCGTACAAGTTTTGGCACGTTGACCGCCATGATGGCGTCTTCTTCACTTCCTCGAGCTTCCTGCTGAATCTTCTGGAGAATCGTCTTCGTCGTCTGATCAACGAATCGCTGAATCTCTTCTTCAGCCAGCAACCGTTCTGTGTAGTTTTCGCTGGCGGCATCAGGTTCCGCCATCGCGTTCCATGACAGATAAGCAAAGCACTGTCCAGGCGCGACATGAGCCAGCATTGGATCATTGGGGCCAGGCGGAATGCCGACGGGGAGCGCCCCGCCTCCAAGTGTTCCTCCTGTCAGCAGGAGGACAATGATTTCCATGACACCGGGGACAACCGCCATTTGCTTTCTCCAGAATACTGTTGGGATGGTTGGACGAAGTAGAATTCAATCCGGCATCTTGAGTCCCAAGAAGCCGTTTACTGTTCGAGTGATCTGGAAAATATTCCAATCCCGTCCCGAATTTTTACATTCGAGAGCCGACTTGTTCAGAGCAATTGGGGCTCGGGAGGCGCATCGACCGGCAGTCCATTTAAACGGTCGAGGATTCGCTGGAGACGCTGACGACGCCCCGGCCCGGTCTTGTCCAGCGGACTGACCTCCTCCTGCTGACACGGGTCCTTCAACAGGTCGTGGAAGTTGCCCTGACTATCCAGAATATGCTGCCAATCGCGGATCATCTGGACTTTCGTAGTTGCTGCGAAGATCCAGTTCCGCTTCTCAAATGGATCTGCACTTCCCCGAAGTGACGGGGTTAGTGGACAAAGGTTTAGTGGTGCGGGGTGTTTCAATTCTGCGAGGTTCGCAATGGTTAGCACAACGTCAGTCATATCCACAAGGTCGCGTGAGACAACTCCGGTTGGCCCAAATTGTGGTGCTCGAACGATGAGCCACACGTGAACCTTCGCATGAGCGAGCAACTTGTCATCAGTTGAGGGGCATGAGGCTGCTTCGCTGCCCCCGGACGTACAGATGACGACTCGTGCCCGGAGAGAATCCGGTTGGGTGCATGCCGTATGTGGGCGAGACACAGACAAAGCGTAAACCGTTAACGCTGGTATCTGGTTTCTGTCCCTCCGCAAGAGATTCCATCACCGGCATCGTAAGCGCCGTGCCAGGCCCGCGAAGAACTGTTCGTCGTGATGACTGTATGTGCATATTCCTGCTCAGTGAGAATGTGGGAGACAGGCAATCGAATCATATTTCATTACGACTGACCACTGATCGTCAAATTAAGTCAAATCCTCGAGCCACTGGAGGTTCTGAGCGAGCGTGCTATTCTTTCAGTTCCTTCCATGTTCCTACCCTTCGAGATCTCCCATGAAGATCATTCGCTATCAGGACTCACAACAGAACACTCACTTTGGCTCCCAGCTGGAAGACGGTTCAACGCTGCGAATCGACGGCTGTATTTTCGGTGAACATTCAGTGACCGATGAAGTAGCGGACGTCCAGAAATTGCTCGCGCCCGTGGATCCTCCGACGATTTACTGCATCGGTCTGAACTATCTCTATCATGCGGAGGAGGGAGGGCTGCCGAAGCCGGAACACCCGATTCTGTTCATGAAGTCTCCAACGACACTGCAGCACCCCGGTGATCCGATCGAAATTCCAGTGCACCTCAAAAGCGAAGAAGTCGACTATGAATGTGAACTGGCGGTTGTGATCGGCAGGAAGTGCAGGAACGTGTCGAAAGAAGATGCATTGAGCTACGTCAAGGGCTACACGTGCGGACACGATGTCAGCGCACGGGATTGGCAGATCAAATTCGGCGGCAGTCAGTGGTGCAGAGGCAAGACGTTTGACACATTTTGCCCGCTGGGACCATGTCTCGTGACGACTGATGACATTCCAAATCCGAATGCACTCAGGATCAGCACTGTGCTGAACGGTGAGACGATGCAGGACTGGAATACGGATGACATGATCTTTGACGTGCCAACACTCATTGAATTCCTCAGTGGGAGCACGACACTGATGCCAGGCACAGTCATCCTGACGGGAACTCCTCACGGAGTCGGACTCGCGAGAAAGCCTCCGGTTTATCTGAAGGACGGAGATTCCATCACAATCTCAATTGAGAACATCGGCGACCTGACAAACCCCGTGATTAACGAACCGGTCTAGCACGGTGTCTCGCTTGCCATCCAGGTATTGGGCTTCGCCAGAGCCGATGCCCGTTCACGAATCTGCATCTCGGCAATGAACGTGGAAACTTATCGCAGTTTCTAAAAGATGTGGCACTCCCTGCGGCGCGTATTTTCTCCCATCGTACGCGGTAAATAACAGACATAAAAAAAGCCCGGCAGTTACCTGCCGGGCTTCGATCTGTTGAGTCGAATGACTACTTCTCTTCGGGACGCAGGAAGATGAATCCACCTCCTCCACCTCCACCGCCACTGCCTGGATTCAGGATGTAGTCAGCGTCCAGAGCTTTCTGGATTCGTGACCTGGCCTGAGACAGGTGAGCGGTGGTGTACTGATCGTGATTCGCTCCCGCTGCCAGTTGAGCATCGATCTTCTCAACCAGCTGCTTCAGATTCTCAGCCGCCAGCATAGAGATTGTCTTGGATGCCGAATTGGCCCGGCTGTCTGGAAGTGTCAGGTCGATCAGACGTTCGAGATGCTCACGCTGAAGATTCCGTCGGAGACTTGAGATCTTCGGCTTGCGAGCGGTGTACTTCTCGTTGCCATTCTGACCCAGTTCGGTCCAGACAGAGTCTGAAAGCTGAGTCAGCAGTTCAGGCAGAGTCAGACAGTCCTGGTCAGCGGGGACGCGAGACTCGTTGTCGTAGACCCGACGCAGAGTGGTTGGGTTCATGAGCATCGTCAGCGTTGATGCCTGAATGGCAACAATGCGGTCGTGGATCGGCCAGGTAGCATAAGTGCTGCCGTCCCAAGATTCCCACCAGATATCAAGTCCCATTGCAGCTGTCAGCTCCGGAGTGATCCCAAAGGCTTCATCACGGAAGCAGTTCTCAATCACGAACTTGAGAGCTTTTCGCTGACGTTCTGCGGAAACTACCTCAACTGGTTTGCGGCCGTTTGGATCACCTTTGCGGTCACGATAAACAAACGCTCCGCCAATCCAGTTTGACATCATGGACAGGGTTCGAGTCTGCATCGAGAGCGTCAACTGGTATCCATAGCGAACTCGATCCCAGCTCTCACCGTCTTTCACAAAGGTCGTCAGCAGACGATCACGATGATGTCGTGCCAGAGCGACCTGATTCTTTGCGAAATCGAGTGGTTCTTTGGTGAAGTCGTAACGCCGGGCGAATGGGTCCGGTCCGTTGGTGTCTTCATCGGTGCCAAACGCGAGTTCCGGCTCGGCAACACGAGACAGGATTTTCCTGGTGTCACCGAATGTGTAGCCATATTCAATGGCCCACATGTCGTACGGGCCAATCCCTGACATGCAGTAGTCACCCTGCTTGCTTCCGTCAGCGTGGATATTGGCCGCCATGTAGTCCATGACCGAACCAGCCATCTGCTTCTTGCCTTTGACTTTGTCACTATTGATTTCATCAAAGGTGTACAGGCTGGATGCCTTGAAGTTGTGTCGAAGTCCGAGTGTGTGCCCGACTTCATGAGCGACAAGGTGAGCAACCAGCGGTCCAACGAAGGTCTCAGGAATTCCGTCAAGGAGCTGACCCTTCGGAGCAGCTGGCTTTTTGGGTTCTTCCTTCTTCGGTTCTTCCTTCTTCGGTTCTTCCTTCTTCGGTTCTTCCTTGGCTTCGTCCTTCTTCTCGTCGCCCGCATTTTCGTCGGCGGCAAGAAGTTCCATGGTCATTCGCATCATGGCAACGTCGAATGCCATTCCGTCGGCGGCAAGGCACATACCGTTGACCTGACTGGTTCGGCCAACAAGGCCGTCGTACTGATCGTCACCGATCATCGACGGGTCAACGTTGCCCATGGCGTGTCCGGCCAGGGGTGCCTGGCTGTCTCGCAGAATCTGAGCTCGAAGCTGCTTTCGCTGCGAAGGATGAGCCATTCGAATCCGAGGATCCCAGGATGGGTGATCTGCCAGCCATGCCAGGGTCTCTGGCCCAAAACCTTCCATCGCGACCTTCGGAAACAGTTCGCTGAACTGATTCTTATAGTGTCGGATCCAGCCGTCAGTCAGAATGATGTCGGCATCAAGAATCTGACCTGTGAGCGGATTGACGCGGCTTGGTCCGATGGCGGTACCAACATCGTTGTTCAGCCAGCGAACAAAGTTGTAGTTTACATCTTCCGGATCCTTATCCATGTGGGCACCGGAAGAAGCGTCCTGGTAATAAACTTCGATCGCGTCAGAGATTCCGACTTTCTCGAAGGCCTTGTTCCATGCAAGGATTCCATCTTTCACCCATCGGCGATATCGAATCGGAGTGGTGTGTTCGATGTAGAAGACAATTGGCTTTTTCGGCGGGCTGACGGCGATTTTTGGGTCAGCTTTTTCGAGGTGCCAGCGATTGATGTAGCGAACGGCTGTGTCGCGATCGTTGTACTTCGCGAGGTCCGTGTAGCTGGTGGTAAAGAAGCCAATTCGCTGATCAGCCACGCGAGGCTTGTAGCCTGTTGATGCAGTGAGCTCACTGATGGAGAAGTGGAGTTTCTTGAGCTTGCCGGATGGGTCAGGAACTTCAAACGCGACTTCGATGTTGCTCTTGAAGGCTTTGGCAGTTGAAACTGAGAACAGTCCCAGGCGAGCAGAAGATGCGATGCTGCCGTTGCCCCCTCGTCCACCTGAGAACAGGCGTGACGAATTACTGAGCAGCATGGCGTCGAGGTCAATCACGGGACCACCGGAAGGCCCAATGGTGACGATCGGCAGGTCCAGCAGAATGCGGTCAGTAAACAATCGCTTCACTGAAGAAGCTGCCTCGCGGTCACCGATGGCTCGTGTGCTGATCTGCGGCTGAATCAGAGCCAGTCTCTTGTCGAACCGTCGCCAGTAGACATAGATATCAGCATTCTGGAGTCCCGCGTAAGCGTCTCCACTGGCCTGAGTCATCGCCAGAAAGTACCTCTTCATCGAGTATGTACGCGGCAGTTCCGCATACATCTGTCCGTCCTTCTTGCGGACGTACAGGCTGTACATTGGTGTGACGTTGGGTTGTGTCACGATCTTCGTGAATCCATCCAGCACTTTTGTGTGCGGAGGAAACTCACTGGAACTGGATGTGGGGAGTCCCGGTGGGCGGGGCGTTTGCGCTGCTGCAGGATCCAGCAATGCTGCTGCGATTCCTAGTGAGAGTGCGAACGCCAGAGTCTTTTTGACGGTCAGCATTCGGTACCTTTCCTGCCAGGCTTAGACCTTGAATTCGGTTTACCAAGTCATCCAGTCTACCCCCTTTTGAAGCAATTAGAAGTTGCGGGGAACAGAAAGGATGGCTACTCAGCAAAGAACAGGGGGCTCCAACGCTGCCTTCGATTCAGGACCGTTTTTTTCGCCAGCCGTAGTAGCTTTCCCAGCCGAAATCATAAACGCCCGCCTCAAACCGTCACGGGAAAACCTGTGAACCAGCACACGTTCTGCGTGCACACGGACAAAGTTAAGGCAGTCGGTTTTGCGAAGCTGTGAGGGCTGGTCAGGTCAGGACGATTTGCAACAGACGGATACATGCAGGAATCAAATGGTTTGATAAACTTGGCCCCGCCCATCTTCGGCAGCCAGACTGAATCACTGTTCGGATGATTTCATGAACACAATAACCGTCAATGGTCGGCAACACTCTGTGGAAGGTGTGCCGGAGGACACCCCACTCCTGTGGGTTCTGCGAGATCACCTCGGAATGACCGGCACCAAGTATGGGTGCGGCGTTTCGGAATGCGGAGCCTGCACTGTGCACCTGGACGGCGAGTCCGTGCAGTCCTGTGTCACCGCATTGAGCGAAGTGGGTGAGGGCAACGTCACGACGATTGAAGGCTTGTCTGAGGACGGAACTCACCCGGTGCAGAAAGCATGGAAGGAGCATAATGTTCCGCAGTGTGGCTACTGCCAGGTTGGTCAGATGATGATGGCTTCGGCAATGCTGAAGAAGAATCAGAATCCGTCTGATTCGGAGATCGACGAAGAGATGTGGAATATCTGTCGCTGCGGGACCTACAACCGAATTCGCGCCGCCATTAAGACTGCAGCTACGGAGATGCGAAACAAATGAGTACGACCGAATCCTCTTCTGTCAGCCGTCGCGACTTCCTTGCGGGTCTGTCTGCCGGCAGCCTCGTCCTGATGGCCAAAGCGTCTTCAGCCGGCCTGACTGTGACCGGTGCAACTCCCGAAACCGTCGAGTCCTTTGATCCTGATCTGTTTGTATCGATCGAATCTGACGGTACCGTCAACATCGTGGCGCACCGATCAGAGATGGGTACCGGAATCCGCACCAGCCTGCCTCGCGTAGTTGCGGATGAACTGGAGGCCGATTGGGATCGCGTGGTGATTCAACAGGCAATTGGTGATAAACGCCTGGGCGACCAGAACACTGATGGGTCAAACAGTATTCGGTTCTTCTTTAAGCGAATGCGCGTTGCGGGTGCGACTGCACGAACGATGCTGGAACAGACTGCTGCAGAGAAGTGGGGTGTTTCAGCTTCAGAATGCAGAGGCCGCAATCACGAGGTTGTGCACACCAAATCCAATCGAAAGATTGGCTACGGCGATCTTGTGGCAGATGCTCGTGAACTGGATGTTCCAAAGCCCGGTACGCTCAAGCTGAAACCAGCTTCTGAATGGAAGTACATCGGTAAGGATGTGCCCGTTGCTGACATGGATGACATCCTGACGGGCAAGGCTGTCTATGGAATTGATTCTCGCATGGAGAATCAATTGTTCGCGGTGTTGGCGCGGCCTCCGGTAGTTGGCGGCAGTGTGAAGTCAGTGAATGCGGATAAGGCGCTGGCTGTGCCGGGCGTTGTTGCCGTTGAGCAGATCCCTCGTTTCAAGGGTGCTCCTTCTTTCCAGCCACTTGGCGGTGTCGCGGTTTGTGCCAACAGCACATGGGCGGCGATTCAGGGACGAGAAGCCCTTGAGGTCGATTGGGACCTCGGTCCGAATGCCGATTATGACTCTGAGAAGTTTGCTGAGCAGTTGGGAGCGACAGTCAGTCAGCCCGGGACACCCGTCCGAAAACAGGGAGACGTTGGTTCTGCACTCAAGGCCGGCGCCCGGACCCATTCCGCAGACTATTTTGTTCCTCACCTGTCGCATGCACCAATGGAAACCCCGTGCGCCGTCGCCGATGTGAAGACGGATTCCACCGGCAAGGTCACATCGTGCGTGATTAACGCAGCCACTCAGAACCCGCAGGCCGTTCAGCAGGCGGTTGGTCCTGCCCTGGGAATGAAGAACGAAGACGTCATTGTCAACGTAACTTTGCTTGGCGCTGGATTTGGTCGCAAGAGCAAACCGGACTACTGTGTGGAAGCCGCCGTCCTTTCGCGAGCCCTCAAACGGCCCGTTCACGTTACGTGGACTCGGGAAGACGACATTCGACACGACTATTTCCACACGATTTCGCGGATTCATGTGGAAGCGGCAGTCGGCGAGGACGGCCTTCCCACAGCATGGCTGCAGCGAGTTTCTTACCCGACGATCATGTCGCTCTTCAATCCGCGTGCCGGCTCGCCAGCATCGTTTGAACAGGAAATGGGCGCATCAGACCTGCCCTACGATATTCCAAATGTTCAGATTGAAACCGGTCCGGCGGCGTCTCATGTTCGGATTGGCTGGCTGAGGAGTGTGTGCCACATCCAGCAGAACTTTGCGGTCTGCTCCTTTGCCGATGAACTGGCGGTGCTGGCAGGCGCAGACTCTTACCAGTACCTGATGAACCTGCTTGGCGATGATCGAGAGCTCGACATGAAGGCTCTTAAGCTGTCGAACCGAGGCGCATCAACGGACGATTATCCCTACGACATCGGTCGGCTGAAGAATGTGACTCGGCGCGTTGCCGAGATTTCCGGGTGGAAGGAGAAGCGTGACCTGCCCAAAGGACGCGGGCTCGGGATCGCCTGCTGCCGAGCGTTTCTTGGCTACACAGGGCACGTTGTCGAAGTTGAAGTTTCTCCGGAGGGCGAGGTCTCAATTCCCAATGTCTGGGTCGTTCTGGACGCCGGTGTAATCGTCAGTCCGGACCGAGTGAAAGCTCAGGTGGAAGGCGCCGCCATCATGGCGACGTCGCAGGCACGTTACGGCGAAATCACATTCACCAATGGAGTTGCCAATCAGGACAACTTTGACACCTATCGAATGGCAAAGATGGCGGATGCTCCTCTGAACATCCACGTGGAACTCCTGAAGTCCGATGCTGCTCCTGCGGGAGTCGGAGAAACGACCGTTCCATCGTTTGCTCCGGCACTCTGCAACGCGATTTACGCTGCTACCGGCAAACGGATCCGCAATCTGCCATTGAACCGCCATGATCTGACGCCGGAATAGAGCCAAAACCTCTTTGAACCTCCGTGCTCTCAGTGGTGAACATCGATAGTCACCACAGAGTTCACAGAGATGCCCGGAGGACGTCTATTCGTCGTCCCGGTACTCACCATCTTCGTCTGGTTCCAACCTGTCCACCTACTTTTGTTGTTGTGTTTCCAGCTGGCGTTCCAGAGCCGCGCGGAGTTCGTACAGACGATCCATATTGGTTCCTTCCGGCAGGTTGTCGATAAACCAATCGGCATCCGTCAATGCTTCCTGGAGTCGACCGCTGCGAGCTCGAATCTCAAGGCGTTTGGCTCGCATCTCCGGATCTTTTTCATCAAGAGCCACGAGGATCTCAAGGTACCGAAGGACTCGGTCATCTTCGCGGTCGCGCTCGGCCAGTCCCAGCAGATTCACGAGCATTCGGCGAATAATCTGGACGGGGGTCTGCGGTTCGAAGAATTGAGGCAGAAGTGGAAATCCGCGATCGCGAACAATCTTTTCCGCTTCCCCGCGACTCATGAGAGCCCCACGCTCAAACACGTCAATAATCTGAGGATCCCCATTCTTTGGTTGGTGCTGGACGACGTAATGCCCCGGCAGGCCCATACCGCTGATTTTAAGATCGAGGCGGCGTCCCAGCTCCATGTACAGCACTGACAATGCGATCGGCAGTCCTTCGCGATCATCCACGACTTCGTTCAGATAGCTGTTGCTGCGCGTGTAGTACTCGTAACGGCTGCCTCGAAACCCATACTCTTTGAAGAACAATCGGTTCAGGGTGTCCAGTCGCTGCTGTTCGGAAGCGTCATCAGGCAGGTCGGAGGCGGCCTCACGTGCCAGCTGCTCGACACGTCTGACATAAGTGGCCGGTTCAATCTCCGGGTTGTCGAGCACAGCAACCAGCAATGCAGCCATCAGCAGGTCTGGTTCTTCTTCCTTAAGTTCAGCCAGCAGCTGCGTGCGGATCTGATCGGCATGAACGTCGGCAGCCAGCTGCCGCATGCGTTTGGCCTTCAGCTCCAGCTGTTCTGCCTGTTGTTCCAGAAACCTCGCAGCAAAACGTGCGTGAGGCTTCATTTTGGTGACGACTTCCTGAGGAGCCGGACGGACTGCAGAGACAGCATTCACAATCTGCGTCATCTGTGCGATTTGTCCGTCATCTGGAAATCCTGATGGCAGATCTTTGCCGACACGAAAACGACGGAACATCGCTCCCGTTCCACGGAAGACGGCGAGCCCGACTTTGCCGCTTGTGAGTGCATCGTCGCGCGAACGGATGGCTCGTTCTCCGTTCACATAGCACTCGAAGAAATCCTCTTCGACATGAACTCGGATGGTATTCCATTCGCCCGCATTCCATGCCGGATGCGGCTCATTGTGCAGAATAGTCCATGACTGAAGGTCCGGACCGTTGAACCGAGTCAGCCGAATGTTGCCTGCACTTGGATAGAAACCATAGTGCCGGTTATTGCCGTCGGCATGAAAAGCCAGACCGGCTGCTCCCGATTCGTCCTCCAGCCTGACGTCCACTTCCAGGTCATAGGGAGGTTGGGTGTTTGCGAGCTTCTGCAGGCACAGTGACCGTCCGCCGAATGAGTTGCCGTATCCGTCGACCAGCAGACGGCTCGCACGCTGTCGCCAGTTGGCGCCAAAGACGATGTCCCAGCGCCCTTCATCAAGTGCGCCGATCCTCATCCAGCGACTGATGGGCATTTCTGTTGGTTTTTCGAGGAGCGTCTTCAAATGATTGACCGGGACTGCATAGCCTTCGTTGGCAGTGATTGTTGACTTGAGTGTCACGATGCCCAGGACCCGTCCCTGTTCATCGACGACGGGTTCCCCGCTGCTGCCAGGTTCCACTGTCATCGCGAGCTTCAGCATCTGAAGTCCGTCAATCTCGTGACGGCCGGACACAAGGCCGCGATAAAAGCTGTATTGAGTTGTCCGTGGGTAGCCGACCGTCATGACAGACTGCCCGTCACGGATCCTGTCCGCTTCTCCAAGTTCCAACGGCGTCAGGTTGTTCGCATCGACTCGCAGTACGGCAATGTCCACTGACTCAGTGATGGCGTGAATGTGCGTTGCGCTGGCCGTTTTTCCGGAGGGCAATTCAACTTCGACAGACCGTCGATCTCCGATCACATGTCGAGCTGTGGCAATCAGACCGTCTTTGGAAATGACGAATCCGGTGCCATGCCCGTCGTTTCGTCCATCCCGGCCTGACGCTCTGACAATGACGACTGATTTGCGGATTCTGGCAGCCATGGCTTCTGTAGGATCCGGCTTTGTCGTCTCAGCATCTTCGTCCTTTTGTTCATCAGCACGCGCTGTGCCGGCATTTCGGGGCAGGGCAAACAACAGAAGCAATGTGATGGAGTATGTCAGAATACTTCGATTCAAGGATTTGCTCCGGGATGATGGAAAGTCCACAGCATGATTGCGACAGTGGCAGTGCTCAAAGCTCTCAATTCTGGCGGTTGAGGCGTCAAAACGCTACCAGAGTGAAATCACCGTTTCCGGCGGTTCTGGAACGTGTTAGATTTCCCACCTCCCCAACAGAATTCCTGCACCGCCTCGAGTTTTTCGTGACTTTCGTCAGCAGGCGGTTGAACAGCTCAATGACTGGATGTGCCATGGATGGTCAGCCGGAACAGACATCAAACGATGCTCCTCAGACTCCCGTATGGAAGCGGCGATGTATTGCACTGCTGGCGTTCGTGCCACTGGTGAGTGCCGCGTGGGTCAACGTTTCTGACACGCCGCTGCCCAGGCTCGCTTACCAGGGCCCCGAACGTCCTCCGTTGGTCTTTGAGCCGTGGTTTGTGGAATTCACCGAAGAAGAACTCAAACAAAGCGTGATCAAGACGCCCTTCTATTGTTTGAATCGAGGTGACGAACCGGTGACGTTCGGCCAGATTGAACGCAGTTGTGGATGTCTGGCACCGCGTCTGCATGCTCAGACCATTCAACCTGGGAAAGTGGGCGCGATCTATGTGGACATTGAAACTCTTCGTCAGGCACCTGGCGAACATCAGTATATTCTGGATGTTGCATACAGCGACTCAAAGAAGTGGAAGGCTCAACTGCTGATTAAGGCGACATTCCCTCAGAAGATGGTTGTCACTGAACCAAAGGAACTGTTCATCTCTCAGAGAACCGAGCAGGACGTTCCATTTCAGGTTTCAATCAGCGACTACCGCGACAAGCCACTGTCAGTCACGGGTCTGGAGTCGTCCGCATGGTTTGTCACTGGCAATTATATTGAGAAACAGCCGGTCCCGATCGTGCCTGCTTCGGAGTCCGAGGACGACGTGGAGCTTGTGCGAACAATCACTCAGGTCGATGGAAAGATCGCAGGCCCCGTTCCTCCTGGGCGGCACTATGTCATTCTGAATGCCAAAACGAATGATGATGATTTTCCGGCGGTCACAGTACCGGTCTTTGTAACCGGCCCGAACTACGTCACTGAACCTGAACCAACGGTTCAACCAGCTGTTGCACACCTTGCTGCGGCATCTCACAAGGAGGCGCGTCAGGCCAGCGTGGCGATCAAAGTACCGGCAGACTGGGACATTAGTCACGCGTCAGCATGGCCCCAGGAACTCACAGTCCGTTACGGGCAAAGCGAACCTGAAACAGATGCAAA
This sequence comes from uncultured Planctomycetaceae bacterium, assembly GCA_913031625.1. GTDB lineage: Bacteria > Planctomycetota > Planctomycetia > Planctomycetales > Planctomycetaceae > Fuerstiella. The sequence goes on from CAJWGB010000042.1 coordinate 18,603, forward strand.
GTCGGGTGACAGGCTAAGAGCCATTCGCCTTGATATTCGAATGCCTCGGTTGCCACAGAAGGGTGTGACTCGAGGCGTTGTACAACTGGTTGCCAACGAAGGTCAGCGAATGGTTACTGTGCCAGTCACGATTTTGTGGCCCTGATCAGCGGGGTGATTCTGTTTCCGGTTCGACCAGCTCGGGTGCGTATGGGACTCTCTCACGCTCTTTCCCTGCATCTACCAATCGCTCGGACACTCCCTGAAGTCCGGCTTCCGGGATGAGTGACGCCGCACCCAGGTGCTTGAGATTCCCGGCGTCACACTGCCCGCTGGTATCGGAGAGCGCCTCGACCATGTCAGTCTCTGTTCGGACACCTGTCAGTCGAAGTCGGTCTGCCTCAGACGCATCCAGTTTCATCAAACGAAAGATGGCGGCCCAGGAGCCGCCATCATCATTCGCTTGTATTGCGCTGAACAGCTGAATCAGTAGACACCAACCGTCGTGTTCTTGGCAAACACATGATACGGCCGGACGCCACTCACACCGTCCCACGGATACTTCTCGTGAGGCTCTTCTCGTTCGCCTTCGTCTCGTTCAAGGAATCCGGGGACAAACAGTTCTTTGGTCAATGTGTAAAGTTTTACGCGGCCCGTTTCTCCGAAGCCGACAACTTTGTTGTGGTCTTCAAACTCGACCACTTCCACTACCGCACGCGGCTGAGGGGCGTAGTAGGTAACCTTGTACTCATCCGCCGGGTCAAACGGCTTACCGCAGGCAAGCCCCATGAGAGTATTGCCGTAGGTTGGTGTCATGTACACATTGGGACCGAGCAGCTCTTCGCATGCAAATCGGTTCCACTGCTGCGTGAATTCCGTGCCGCCGCAGAAGATGCCCGTGATGCCCGCTTCTTCGATGCTGCTGCCCTCATCGAACAGACGCATGGCGAGTGCTTCCAGCAGTTTGGGGGTGGTGAACATACAGCGAATATCATTGTCCGCACCAAGAATCGCCATGGCCTGGTCGATGACGTGGTTGCTGTATTCCTTGGCCTCTTCGACTTTGCCTTTTTTAAGCAGCTTCACAACCCAGCGCGGGTCAAGGTCCACGCAGAAGCTGATTCCGCCACGATGCTGAGCAAGGTGTTCGACAGCGAGTCGCAGTCGGCGAGGACCGGAGGGACCCAGCATCAGCCAGTTGCCCCCGTGGGGAAACTTGTCGTCAGGCAGTGTCTCACTGAACATTTCGTAGTCGATCCAGTGGTCTTCCACGACGACTCGAGACTTGGGGATGCCCGTGGTGCCACCCGTCTCAAAAACGTAAATGGGCTTGTCCTGATACGGCTGAGGAACCCAGCGACGCATCGGACCACCACGCAGCCAGTCATCCTCAAACAGTGGGAACTTCTTCAGGTCATCGAAACAGTTCACGTCTGTCAGAGGGTCGAAGTCGAATTCCTTCTTCTTCTCCAGCCAGAACTGCGAGCCTGTATCGTCACCAAAGTGCCACTGAACGATTTCTCGTGTGTGTGCATCAAGTGCTTCTCTACGCTGTTGCACTTCGTCAGCAAGACTACTCACAGGGATTCCCTTTTCACTGAAACACAAAAACCTCGCTAAATCATCGTAGGCTCCCGACATCGCAATTCAACCCAGACCGCCGGTCGCTCGGCAGTTCCGATAATCGAGTCTGATCTGTAGCCTGAAAACACGGTCGTGGAGCCACACGGCTTCGGTATTGTTTCATTCGCTGACGAAACGGTCCCCGATCTGGCATAATCAGCATCCCCACCCTTCACCGAGGATGCCACATGTCAGAACGTGCTTCGTTCCGTTTTTTTCTCCCAGCTCTGATCATTGTCTCTGCAGGCTCATGTCCGGCCCAAAACGACCTGCCTCAGGGTCTGTCTGCTGAGTACAGTGACGGAATGCGCACTGTGCGGCGTATCGATCGCTCCCTCGGGTTTGACTGGGGAAGCTATGCTCCGGATCCGCGTTTGAGTTCCGGGCAGTTTAACGCCGTCTGGAAAGGCAGCCTGCTGTCTCGCGGCGGAGGAGCCCACACATTTCATGTGTTCGCCGCTGGCAGTGCGACTGTCATGATCGACGGTGAGATGGTTCTTGAGGCTGACGAACACTGGGGATTCGTATCCGGTGAGTCCATTCAGCTGGCCGCCGGCGACCATTCACTGGAAGTGCGATACGCCACGCCACTCGAATCAGACAAGCCACGCGCTCGCCTCAATGTGTACTGGTCATCAGATTCATTTGCTCTCGAACCATTGCCGGGCGATGTGCTGTTTCGTGAGGAAGTCTCAACAGACGATTTGATCACGCATGGAGCAAAGCTTGTCGACGCCATGCGTTGTGCGGCCTGCCACACCGATCAGGCGGCAATGGTAGTGGAGTCTGGTCCGAGTCTTGATCGGGTATGGGGCAGCCAGCCCCGTTCGATTCTTGTGGAGCGTCTGAGAAACCCAAAAACCGTTGTCCAAAACAGCCGCATGCCATCCTTTCAGTTCTCCGAAGAAGAGGCCTCCCAGGTTGCTGATTTTCTGCGATCCGTTTCGAAGCCACCTGAAGAGGATTCGATAGTTGCTGCGAAGAAAGATGACCGGTCAAAGGGAACCGCACTCCTTCATTCGCTGGGGTGCGCTGCATGTCATCGAACAACGGAATCCAACAGGGTGAGTGTGCCGGCTGCGCCGTGGGAGGCTCCGGAACTCACGAGTGTCGGCAAACGACGTTCTCGAGAGTGGATCCTGCGGTGGCTCAAGGATCCGGCCACCCTGAATGCTGCCCATCGCATGCCGAAGTTCCAGCTCACGAATGACCAGCGACGTCAGCTTGCGGAAGCGCTGAGTCAGCCTGCGAAAGCAGAGCCCAGTGATCACAAACCCACGGCTGAATCGATTGAAAGTGGCAGGAAACTCGTCGTGCAAAGCGGGTGCGCTTCGTGTCATTCGATACCGGGCATCAAGTCCGGCCCGGCGGCGAGGTCGTTGACGTCCGGCGGCTGGGACGGCTCCTGCCTGCAAAAACAGACTGCTCGAAAACCGAATCGCATCCAGCCCGAGTATTCGTTTTCAGATGCACAGCGAAAGGCAATCGAGACATGGGGCAACTCCCTTGCCAATGAGCCGCAGAAGGCTTCGAGCCTGAGTATCACGGATCGCGGGCAACTGCTTCTGGCACGCAAAGGGTGCGTCGCGTGTCACGATCGGAATACGGGACGTGGGTTATCAGCAGAGGCGGGTCGCCTTGCAAATCTGCACCCCGATCTGGCCGGGCAAAGTCAGGGACTCATTCCGCCCTCACTCACTGCAGTTGGAGACAAATTGCAGGACGACTATCTCGCGACGGCGATTGCCGGCCGTCAAAAAGAGAAACGGTTGCCGTGGCTTCATGTTCAGATGCCGCAGTTCGCACATACCAGGCAGGACGCGAGTGCCATTCTGCACGCGATTCGCGTGGCAGATCGAATTCCAGACGAAGCAGACGAAGCGCGCGCTGCTCTGTTTGCACACCTTGATCTCAGCAAAGAACACAAGGCAACTGCGGCCGAACTGCTGCTGGGAAATCGACTCACCGGCGCCAACGGATTTAACTGTGTTGCGTGCCACAAGGCGGGGAGTTTCGAGCCTCGGAACGTCGCACTTGGTACGCGCGGTTCAGACATCATGACGATGGGCCAGCGAATTCGCCCCAGGTTCTTTCAACGCTGGATGAAGAACCCGATCCAGGTGGTGCCGGGCATCGAGATGCCGGCACTGAAAAAGGGGGTCCCCGGCATCCTTGATGACTCGCTTCCAAGACAGATCGGTGTCATCTGGACGGCTCTTTCCGATAGTCGTTTCAAGGCCCCAACCGTCACCAGTAATTTTGAACAGTTTGTCACGGTGCCTCCCGGCAGCAGCCCTCAGGTCATTCGTGACGTCTTTACGATTGGACTCAACAAAGACCGTCGTCCCGTTGCGCGTGCTTTGGCAATTGGATTCGACCACGGCCACAACGTTCTGCTTGACCTCGATACTATGCAGCATCGACTGTGGACTGTTGGTGAGTTTGCTCGACAAAGAACCGAAGGAAAGAGCTGGTACTGGGACATGCCCGGAACCGTGATCCAGGAACCAGGGCTCCGAAAGATCACGATTCAGCTTGCGAACGGTGATGAGCGGACAGCAGTTGAAGATGAAGGAAGATTCTCGGAGCTGCTCTCCTATTCGACCCTCGACGATGGAGTGCGGTTGAATGTACGCAGCTGGTTTGACCTCGCTGAAGACACTGCGTCAGCTCCTTCAGCCGAGCCTCACTTTACGGACACAGTTTGGGCCAATCCTGAACGGCCACTGGAGCCTGTGACCACTCGGCACACCATTAAGCGGTATTCTGAAGCGGGGATGTCTGGCTGGGAACACTCGGTGCACGTATTGAATGCCCCGCCCGGCGCGAGACTGCTGCTCGACAGAACATTCAACACGGAGGCCAGCGATGCTGTGCAGGTGAGTTCTTTGGGGCAACAGAAACCTGCGCAGGGACAGACTGGAGGCATACGGTTTACGACACCGCTGCCACTGGTAACAGGACAGCTGCCTCCGGAGAAGCCACCTCTCAAATCAGATCCTGAATCCATAACCACCACGCCGGGCCTCATCGGAACCCGGCTGCCGATCGAAGCCTCAATCATGCCGACGGCGATGGCATGGCTGCCGGACGGACGGCTGGTCTTTACTTCGCTGAAAGGGAATGTCTGGATTGCCAGCGACACTGATAATGACCAGCTGCCCGATTCACTGAAACTGTTTGAAAGTGGACTGTCAGCTCCATTCGGCATCCTTGCGGATGAACACGGAATAATCGTGGCACACAAACCGGAACTGATTCGTCTTCAGGATACAGATGACGACGGCCGCGCAGATCAGCGGACCGTGGTCGCGAGTGGCTGGGGTTTTAACGACAACTACCATGACTGGTCATCCGGACTTATCAAAGACCCGGACGGCAACATGTACCTTGGGCTGGGCAGCGACTATTCACAGAAGACTCGCCCGGCAAATCAGGATCGCTGGCGTGGTGGTGTCATTAAAGTGGATCCATCCGGTCTGGTGACACCGCTGGGAATGTCCATGCGTTATCCGATGGGACTTGCGATGGATCGTCACGGCAATTTGTTTGCGACCGACAACCAGGGGGTGCAGAACACGTTTAACGAGATCAATCACATTCGGCCGGGCCTGCATTACGGAGTTCCGTCACGGCATCAGCCCGCGGACACGATCGGTGAACCGGATACTCCCGCGCTGATGGTGCCTCATCCGTGGACACGCAGCGTTAACAGCATTCTGTTTCTTCCAGACGACTATCCAGTGAAGGAATTGCGTGGCCACGGGATTGGCTGTGAATACGACAGTCGTTTTCTGATGAGGTTTACTGTGCAGGATGTTGACGGGGTGCTGCAGGGGGCAAGCTACCGATTCAGTCGCCACAATCAGCCAGCCGGAGGCACGAACTTTATTGGCCCGATCTGTTCGGCTGTTTCTCCGAATGGTGAACTGTTCATTGGCAGCATCTGGGACAGCGGCTGGCAGGGAGGAAGAAACACGGGCGGCATTACCCGCCTGACACCGACGGCGAAAGGGCTTCCGAACGGGATTCAGGAAGTCACCATCACGCCGGACGGGTTTGATGTGCAATTCTTCCGGCCAATAGCAAAGCATCTGCTGCAGAATCCAGAGCACTGGTCACTGCAGGGTTACACCCGCAAATGGAGTGGTGGATATGCATCGCCGGATTCCGGTCGCTATTCCCTGAAGGTCTCGGAGATCAAAACTTCCGGCGATGCGACACGCGTATCACTCATGGTGAAGGATCTACGTCCCGGATTCCTGTACGACATCAGCACCAGCGGTGAATTAGCAAAACAAGACCTCTGGCCAGCTGAAGCCCACTATTCTGTTAAGGTCATTCCCAAACTGAGACCGGGCAAGTAATGATTCCAGCAGAACAAAGCTCATCTCCCAGTCAGCAAAGGCGATCGACCAGCGCTGTCGTGCTGGCCTGCCTTGTATCGATTGCCGCGTGCGGATTCGGGCTATCATCCGGGAATTCAGATTCAGCCGTTCAGGTTAATCCAGTCGCACTGGAGACGGCTGAATTGCTGCGGGCGGCCCCGTCGGAGGAGGTCTGTCTCGAATTGTTGCAACGTGACCTGAGCTCCAAACAGCTTAACGCAACAATTCACAGGTTTGCACGCATTCGACGGACGACGCCCCTCAACGTGCTGTGCAGCCTGACAGAGAATCTGAAGGACGCCTCATCGGTGCAGGTGCGTAACCTGACGCTGCTGTTTGTGGAACAGACAACGTCCCGACGAGTGCAGATCGAATTGTTGTCACAATCACGTTTTCGAAACAGCAGGTCCAGTCGTCGGGTTGTGACAGGTGTCACCGCAGCACTGCAGGAAGATGCAGGTCTGCTCCTGCAGTCGGCCAATTCTGACGAGGAACAGATTGAGATTCTCAACTCTCTGGTGTTTGTGCCGGCAGAGCCCGTTCGTCGAGAGCTGTACGACCAGGTACGGACCATTCTTCAAACTCAGACGCTGAGCCCTGCTGTTCAGATGGCGGCCATACGGGCACTGTCAGAATCCGGTCTGGGAAACGAGACTACTCCCGCTGAACGTGCAGAAGACCTTATTAAGCTCATCATTTCGACAGACACGGACAGCGTAGATGCCGCGGCATTTGCAGCGTTAGCTTCGATTGACGCCAGTCTTTGGCCTGCCGAGCAGGTTGGAGTGGTCGCTTCAGCATACATCGCATGGCGTGCCCGAAACCCTGGTTCTGGTGGCATCGGCTCGTTGGACGAAGCGTTGATGAGCGTCATGACGAGCCAAAAACGGACACGATTCGAGCAGCGACTCAGAGAACTTAATCCAGACTCTGAGCGGGATGAGAGTCACGGTGTGGATTAAGTGGCACGCAACTTGCTGCCGGGTGGGTTGTCTGCCACTTAACCAAAAGGAACCGCAATGTCAGTCTTTCTCGTGACCACTGTACTCATCACCAGCATTGTCGTTTGCGTGGCACTCTCAAGAGCATCGTTCGTGACCGGTCTGTTCGCATTGACATGCCTGACGCTCTTTTGCACGTATGGGTTCATGGCTTCCTTCGAGCCTGGAGCAGCCCTCGCGTTTCGAGTTGTCTATGCACTCGGAGCAGTTGGGTCGATTGCCGCTGGGTGCCGGATGATTCACAGGAGAACGTCGATAACGTCCGCCGCCTAATCAGTTTGACAGAGAGCACGTGAGAATGAGGTCCCGGTTGCAGCCTTGATGGTCGGTGCCTCAGTTCATGATTGTATCCTTATCCGCCACACCGCCTGAGACGGACGTCATTCAGCAGGGGGCGAAGGGATTGTCTGCCTCCAGTGCTGGAGCCGCGGAGAATGCAGAGACGGGTTGTCGAACCTTCGGCTCCCTCAGTGCATGTCAATCATGAAGTGCGCCGATTCCCCCAGATGAAGCGATAGTGAGCACGGCCATTGCGACGGCAATATCAGATGCAAATAGACTGTTCATTGAATGCCAACAGAATGTTGTTCGCAGCATCCAGCCGACCGCCATGATGCCTCGAATCTGAGTGCGATATGGCAATCGATAACTCCACGCAGACAGCACAGCGAATGGAGCCTGGACGCCCTGCTCAACGATCGTACTTGAGTGTCCAGCCAGGTTCCGTGACCGGGGGGGCATCTGATTCTTCCACCAGTTCCCCATATAATTCAGGGCGGCGGGCACGGAGGTAACGCTGTCCGCTGGACTGAGCAACTTTTTCCGCAGTACAGAGCCCAACTGCAATGTCGTCTCCCAGTTGGTGGCATTCCGCAACCACTTCGCCGAACGGGTCAAGGATCATCGAATTCCCATTGCGGACCTGATCGTCGTCCATCCCGATCGGGTTCGTGAAGATCCCGTAGACACCGTTTTCATAAAGTCGGGTCGGCAGCCATCTCATGAGCCATCCTCGACCTTTCGGACCGTTGAATTCCTGACGCAGCCGTGCCGGGTCGGATTCACGATTCTGCCACAACTCCTGGCTGACGAGTCCGCGACCAGGCATCACGGACGGCAGGCACCCGGTCACATGAGGCATGAAGATCACTTCCGCACCTCGCAATGCCGTGATACGAACGTTTTCCGGCAGGTTGTTGTCGTAACAGATCAGAATGCCGCATCGGCAGCCACAGAGATCGAAGACCACGAACTCTGACCCGGACGTCAGGTGCGGGTTTACGAACGCGTGTAGCTTGCGGAACTTTGCCTTCAGCTCTTTCCCGTCCACGCAGACGTATGTGTTGAAGACATTTCCGGCTTCGCGTTCGAAGAATCCAGCCAGAATCGGGACACCGAACTCCGCTGAGATCTCCATCAGCGTCTGGATGGATTCGCCGTCCGGAACTTCCTCGGCGAGGTCCAGCATCTGCTCTTTGTCGAACTGCTGCACAAATGTGTATCCCGAGATGCAGCATTCATGAAAGCTGACGACATCGGCTCCCTGATTCACCGCCTGTTGTGTCAGCTGGCGGATTTTCGCGAGGTTAAACTGTTTGTCCGCATTTCGGTGCTCGAACTGAACAGCTGCAATTCGCAGATCGCGCATGCGGAACTCTCCGAATCAGGGAACCTGTTTATGCGTCGGCAATCAGTCTCGGTTTTGACGGCGACCACCGCCGCGACGACTGCCGCCTCCCCCCCGACGTCCGTGACCGCCGGAATTACGGCCTCCGCCTGATCGTCCACCTCGTCGACGAGGTGGCTTTACAGACAACAGGGAGATCGCATCCTCCCATGTTGGGATGCCTTCGAATTCTGAAGGAGTCTGACGAGTTCGGCGACGTGGTCGATCTTCTTCGTCGTCCTGACTGCGTGGCTCGCGACGACGTCGTGGTCGCTCATCGTCGTCACGCGACCGTCCGCGTCCGCCGCGATCATCTCGCTTGCCACGTTCTTTGCGTTCGCCATCCGCTGCCGCTTCACGTCGTCCACCTCTTCGTGAACGGCGCGGACGATCTTCTTCTTCGTCCTGATCATTGTCCTGGCGGTGATTACGTCCTCGACCGCGACCACGTCGGGAGGAACGAGGTCGCTCCTCCCCTGCTGCCTCTTCTTCGTCGTCTGAGAACACGATGTCTGCATCATTATCGTCCTCTTCTTCCGATTCCGCTTTTTCAGCGGTTGGTCGTCCGCGACCCCGTCGTCGTCGCCGACGCCCGCGGCGGTGCGGACGTTCTTCCTCTTCCTCCGCTTCCTCTTCCGCGTCTGCGGACTCTTCGTCAGCAGAGTGCGAGCTGACGCTCACGAAGTCTTCGGAATCTTCTTCGAACAGGATATTGGAGAGATCGTCGTCATCATCGTCGCTGCTGTCTTCTGCAGACTCGGCTGCCGGCTCTTCATCTCGACTACGCCCGCGACCTCGACGCCCGCGCCCACGGCGACCGCGCCGTCCACGACGACGTGGACGAGGCTTTTCTTCGTCATCGCTGTCCTGTTCTTCAGCGACTTCTTCCTGCTCATCAACCTCGTCGTCATCATCCCCATCTGCTGACTCAGCAGCAGCAGGTGCCGGGGCAGGAGAGTCGTCATCCCAGACCCATTCATCCAGCTCATCCCAGACTGCATCGTCGTCGTCGTTATTTTTTGAACTTCGAGCTGCGGGCTTCGCTGCGGCTTCTTCTTCTTCTTCTTCTTCTTCTTCGTCGTCGTCGTCTTCAAATGTGATGTCGTCTTCTACGTCTTCTTCGTCGTCCTCAGCAAACACGATGTTGTCATCATCGTCGTCGTCTGATTCCTCGACTTCTTCTGCTGCTTCACTGCCGTCGTCTTCTTCTTCGTCCTCGTATTCTTCTTCGTCGTCCGACTCGAACTCGATATCTTCTTCGTCGTCTTCGGCGACAACCTCATCCGCTTCGTCTTCTTCGGCAGCAGGTTCGTCATCTTCGTCCTCATCGTCTCCAAAGATGATCAGGTCGTCGATTTCATCATCAGCGTCTGTATCGTCAGCGTTGTCATTGGCTGCGGCATCGTCAGATTCATCTGAGCCGCCCAGCAGACTGTCAAGTGACGAGCCTTCGTCATAGTCATCGAACAGCAACTCTCCGCCGACTTCACCAGATGAGTCGGAGGAAATGCCGAACAGCTTTTCCGCCAGATCATCGCTGTCGTTGTCCTGATCGTGGTCGTGGTCGTGGTCTTGACTCATGGTTTCTTGTATTCGTTGCTGATGGTGCGCCGTAAAGCCCGGCACTTCAAAGGGCAGAATATCGCTCTCGGCAGTTCTAATTACCTTGAGCGAGCTCATTTCCCTCGTTTGGCGGAAATTCCTCGCGTTTTGGACCGCGGAGCCTAGTCCTCCGGCAGTCAGAATGCAATCTGAGGCCATTCTGGGAGTGCTACAGACTCCGCGGGCAGACGAGAACTTTGCAACTTCGGGCCGGGAAAGGTGTCACCGACCAATTGTGAAGTCGTTTTTGCCCGTTTTGTCTTCGCCTCTGACCAGCCAGAGAGGCCGCCCGGAAAAGTCGACCCGGTAGCCGGCACTCTCAAAATCGTCGCTCCGACTCCGGTCGAACACCGATGTCCCGGGCATATAGCGAATTGCCAGCCCGGCGCGACGCCGCTGTGATCGATTAGGGCCGGAACCATGGGCAAGATAAACGTCGTGGAGCGATAAACTGCCAGCCGGCAGCTCGACGTCAAACGCTGTACTGACATCGAACCGCTCGTCGGCAACCTGTTGATTCAGCACCACGTCTGTTCTTGCTGAGGTCGAGTGGTCCCAGAGCGTCTGTTCACGGTGTGACCCCGGAATGACTCTTAGACAGCCGTTCTCCGCGAGACTGTCATCGATTGCGATCCAAACGGTGCATGTCGCCAGCGGCCGAATGGGCCAGTAGTGTCCGTCCTGATGAAACGGGACCTCCATCCCGTCTCCCGGCGGTTTGCAGAATGCCTGACAGCCCCACAGGATGATATCCGGACCGATGCACTGCTCCACCAGATCCAGAATCTGAGGATCCGCAGCGATCGCCATAAACTCATCATCGCCGTGTACACCTTCTTCGCCTCGGGCGACGACATGAACGCTGACCAACTGCTCGGGGCGGGTCTCCGGATTATTTGCGATCACCCGATCCAGAGCCGTCCGCAGCTCCTTTACCCGCTGTGGTGGGAGCTGGGTTCGTGGAACGACGAATCCTTCGCGGTGATAGTGAGCGATTTCAGATTCTGAAAGCACGCCATTCTCTGCCAGGGGAAAGAAGCTGTTTTTGCGCACCGACAGCAATGACTCGTGTCAGCACCTGAGGGTTGACTCTATTATGCCAACCGCCGCGCCGTTTCTCATCGTCGGCAGCCCCACCGTGAGTCACTATGTCCACTTCAGAATCTGCCGCTCCAGTTTCAAGGCGTACCAGAATCCTCGCTGATGTGTGCCTGTTCGGAGTGGCGATTATCTGGGGCGTCAATATTCCACTCATGAAAACCGGAGTGGATGAGCTGGACCGATACGTCTTCAACGCGATTCGGCTCACAATTTCGGCGGCTGTTCTCGCTGGCTTCGCAGGGTGGGAGCGGGCTCGGGGAACGGTTTCAAAACCGGGCATCTCACGGGTAGCACTTTTCATCTACGCGGTTCTTGCCGCCGGCATGTACCAGGTTCTCTTTTTACTCGGGATCTCGAACACCACGTCCGGCAATACGGCTCTGATTATCTCAACCGTTCCGATCTGGACGGCTCTGATGGCATGGTTGTTTCTTGGCGAACGGCTCAGGAGTCTTGCCTGGTGCGGTCTTGTGGTGGCGCTGATCGGTACCATGATCGTTGCGTTCCAGAAAGGCGATGTGACGACCAATCACGAGCACCTCTGGGGCAACATGTTTATGATTGGGGCAGCGCTCACCTGGTCAGGCGGCACGGTTTACAGCCGTCGACTGCTGAAATACATCTCACCGATGAAACTCGCCGCCATCGCGGCTGTCGTCTCGCTGCCGGTTCACTACATCGTGACCATGGGCAAAGGATTTGATTCGCAGCAGGAAGTCCTGCAGTCGATGCAGGTCTGGATTATCATCGCATACGCCGGCGTGCTTTCCTCCGGGCTCGCACTTCCCATGTGGAACTATGGTGTGCGGCATGCGGGCGCCGCTCACGCAGCCATCATTCAGAATGTGATCCCGCTGGTCGCAATCGTTGCCGCGTGGTTCAGCCGCTCTGAAGTACCGACCAGATGGCAGGTGACCGGTGGCGTGCTGATACTGATAGGTCTTGTTGTTATGCGAAGCGCTCGCGGCAACGCACCAAAGGAACTTCTATCGAAAGCGGAGCACGCGATTGACTCGTCGGAAGTGCCTGAAGAGTCCTCAGAACCAGTCAATGCAGTTAAGGGCTAGAACCGACAGTTTACTTTCGGTCGTACCACTCATCCTGCCGGTCAGGGTCTCCCAGCGTGCCTTCTGATACGAACCCCAGCTCTTCCCGCTGCATAAGATCTGCCTGCTGCTGGCTGAGGTAATTGGGGCCCGGGACTTCAATGTCAGTCGAGAAGGCAAATGTTCTCACGCTGCCATCGAGGAGCGCGACATTGGCACTGTGTGAATGGCGGAAGTGAACATTGGGGAAGTTGTTGGACGGTGGTTCCAGCAGCCATGTTTCTTCAAAACTATATTCCGGCGGGAAGAAGCTGACAGTCTTTACCTGAGCGGCATCAGCAAAGGCTACCGTCCCGGTCATCTGTGCAACATGGCTGAATCTGCGAGAGATCGGCTGCCCGCTTGGCTGAGCGGCCCACGTTGGCGGAAGCCACTCCACTCCCATCGGGCGCGAAAGGAAGTGCCCGTTGTAAGCGTAGCCGGACGCAGGTCGCCCAAACCGAACAGTCTGCATTTGCTCGGCAGTAAAGGAGGGGCATTGAAACGATTGCCAGTTTGTTTCCATGTACGGAGCCAGCGGACCAGCGACAAAATCGAGCTGGCTCTCAGGGGGCTGACTGTAGTCGACGACTCCAAACCAGAACTGAGCGGTTCCAGGTGAGCCGCTGAACGTAGTGAGATAGTTGAGTCGAGCAGTATCCTCGACGACGTATGGCACCATGTGCTCCTTATGAACGTCAGCATAGTTGTGCATCGCCAGGATGAGCTGTTTGATGCGATTGCGGCAGTCAGTCCGCCTGGCAGCAGCTCTGGCCTGCTGGACAGCGGGGAGAATCAGTGCCACAAGGATCGCGATAATTGCGATCACGACCAGGAGTTCGATCAGTGTAAAGCCGCGGTGTG
>CAJWGB010000043.1 GCA_913031625.1 uncultured Planctomycetaceae bacterium
GGCTGAGTTACGAGTTGAGAGTCAAGGGACTGGGAGTAGCTACGCTCGCCAGAGCGTGGTTGACCGCCGTCTGGCGACAGCAGCTACTTGCTAAGCGGCTACGTTATGTGCTGTTCAGGCCATGATTGAGTCGAGGACGCCGGTACTGTCGCCGTGCTTCTCTGTCCGCACTCCCAACTGGTTCAGGAGTGTCAGCCACAGGTTGTTCAATGGCGTTTCGTTGTCGATGACATGGTTATGCCCGAGCTTAATTCCCGACGCACCTCCGGCAACCAGTGTCGGGCAGTTGTCGAGTGAGTGGCTTGTGCGGAGGTTGCTGCCGTATACGAGGCAGATGTGATCAAACAGGCAGGAGCCATCCGCTTCTTTTGCTGCTTTGAGACGATCGATCAGGCCGGCAAGCAGTTCGCTCTGCACTGTGTCGCGTTTCTCAGATGCCGACTTCTTCTCTGCGTTGCCGTGGTAATGGCTGATGTCGTGTCCGCCGACTTTGATGTTCTCGCTGTTGAGCAGACTCTGCACAGGCTGACGAAATGTCATGATTCGGGTGCTGTCCGTCTGCATCGCCAGAATCATCAGGTCATAGGTCACTTCAATCAACTCACGTCCGCCACTGACTGACGGTTCGGGAATCGGGGCTTTGGGTCGCGGCACATTCAGCCATGTTTCTTCTTTTGCGATTCGATTTTCTATGCTGCGGACGCTTTCGAAGTACTCGTCGAGTTTATCTTTATCAGCACGTCCGAGTTTTTGTTGCAGTTGCTTTGCGTTTCCAAGCATCGTGTCCAGCACGCTTCGTCGCTCGGCCAGCTGACGCTGAACCTGGTCGACGGGCACACGGCTACCGGAAAACAAATGTCGATAGAGCTGGACAGGGTGATTCTGAGCGCCGAGTGGTTTGCCTTTGGAGTCCCACGACATGGAAAGCCCCGGTCCGTGTCCGTCGCCGTTGACGTTGCCACCACCGTTGATCTGAATGGAGTTGTAACGTGTATGTTTGCCAAACTCCTGAGCGGCCACCTGGTCAACGGAGATTGTGTTGGCAAAGCTGACACCCGGCTGAGCGAATCGGTTGGCACCTGTTAGCCAGAACGTGCTGCCGGAATGGCCCGCATCGTTGAAGAGACAATATTTATGCCACAGACCCTGGACGATGGAAAAGTCACTCTTGTGTTTTGCCAGCGGCGCCAGCCCGGATGGAAGCCTGTAGCTGTCTCCCGGCTGACTGATATCGGGGTACCATGACTCTTCGGTGACGCCCCAGCCAAAACTGAGAAATACCATTCGCTTGCCGGGAGTCCTGACTGCTCCGGAGTTTTCTTCGGCAAACAGGCTGAGTGCGGGCAACGCAAGAACGCCGGAGGCAGATCGAAGAAAGGGGCGTCGTCCGATTGAGTGTTTCATGGTTGGCATCGGGTTGGTGAGGATTTCGGAGGGGGATCTCGAGTGTGGCTTCGGCAGGCAAAGCCTGAGTTGACTCATTTTCGTCGGAAGGCTGGGTGCTGAACAAGAGCGTGAATGAATGATCTCATCGCGTAGTCTTTGTCTTTCGCCTGTTTGGCGATGTCTTCGATAAGTGACTGATCACTGAATCCCAGTGCTCGTCCCATTCCGTATTCGAGTACGGCCGCGGAGAAGCTTCTGGCGAAATCATCTCTATGGCCTGCAATATGGTCTCTCAACTCAAAGTAGTCTGCAAACTCAGCACCGTCGTGGAAACGGCCACCGGCGTCGATATTCCATGTCTTCCCGGGAGTTTTGTCAGACTCGGCGTCCGGTGGTTCGTAGCTGTTTTTAGTTCGCCACAGACCGACCGCATCAAAGTTCTCCATTCCCAGTCCAATTGGGTCAATCTTACGGTGGCAGCTGGCACATTGCGGTAATTCCTGGTGCACGGCAAGACGCTCACGCGTCGTCAGCATCCGGTCTGAGAGACGAGACAGGTTCGGCACATTGGCCGGGGCTGGCGGTGGTGGCTGGTTTAGCAGTTTCCGCAGCACCCATGCCCCGCGTTCGACCGGGCTGGATTCATCTCCGTTGCCACCCATCAGATGAATGGCGGCCATTCCGAGCAGCCCGCCTCGGGGAGAATCTTTCGGCAGCTTCACTCGGCGAAAGTGATCACCGTCGACATCGGGGATTCCATAGTAGTGCGCAAGCAGGTTGTTGATGATGACATAATCGGCCTTCAGCAGGTCTGCGATACTGTGGTTTTCTGCCAGTAGATAGGCCGTTGTTTCATAAACTTCCTGCCGCACGGCCAGCTTCACGCTGTTGTCGTAGCGGCGATGCTTCACGATGTTCACGTTAAAGAAATCAAGCCGCTTCATATCCAGCCACTGATGGATCAGACCGTGAATCATCTCCCGTGATCGAGCATCATCCAGCAGGCGGTTAGTCTGTTCGCGAAGGATCTGTGGGTCAGAGAGTTGACCTTCAGCCGCCAGTTTCATGAGTTGATTGTCTGCTGGTGCGCTCCAGAGAAAGTACGAGAGGCGGTGTGCCAGTTCCTGTTCGCTGATCGTTTGCCGGCTCTTCAGAGACGATTCAGACTTGTAGAGAAACATGGGAGAGCTGAGGACAACCGACAGCGTCTGTGTGAGTGCCTCACGATGTTTGAAGCCATCCAGTTCTCGCTTGTCATTGTAGTATGCGACGAGGCGGTTAATCAGCTGTTCGTCCGGCTGCTCACCTCGAAATGCGGCCGTACAGAAGTCTGCCAGTCCCCCGGACAGGTCGCCTGGAGTGAAGTTGTTATCCCAGACGATCTGGTCATTGCTGTCCGTAACTGTAACGGAGTAATTCTGTAGACGGGCTTCAATGTTGGGCGAGTCATTCCGATTGAAGATCTGGATTTCGTCGATCGTAACATCATGACCAAAGTCCAGTTCCCACCATTCGCCGGGCTGGGCCTTATTCGCGGTATGATTGATGGTCTTCAGATCGCCATCGATGGCGCGGTCGGCCGTTCGGTCGTTTCCGTGAGTGGAACTTTGAGATGCAGTGCCCGCACTGGCAATGTTCTTTCCACCACTGATTACTCGTATTTCGCGGAAATGGACGTAGTCGTCTCCGCCCGTGTCAGGGTTCAGGATTCTGATCTTTCGCCCGTTGACTCCTCGGGTCTGATGCACAAACAGTCCAGGCTCGGGGCGTTCGACATCATCTCCCAGCATGTGAGCGACCGCCTGCAGGCCAGCGGGCACAGTTTGGTCTGCTGTGGTCACGCGTTCGACCTCCAGCCAGTCGATCCAGAACACATACTCCGGACCATACCCGTTGCGTTTCTTTGCTTCCTGGAAGATCTTCCGAGGGTAATGAAACTGATGGTGCATGCCCTTTTCACGGAGGTAAATCTGCCGCTCGTCGCGATGTTCACCAAGGGTGTGTTTTCGAGTCAGATCGATTGATGTTTCAATGATCTGAGGGTTGTCCATCGTGCCTGTGACTTCGTGGACACTCAGCAGATCCACATTGCGAACGCGCAGCCCGAACTCCAGAAATCGTCGATCGTCAGGGGCGTCGTCAACTCGTGCGGCTCGGAAACGGACTTTGTATTTTCCCGGTGGCCAGTTCGGTGGCATGTTGTATTCGATGTAACCGGTGGGCAGTTGATTCGGATGAATGGTCGGCACGGTAATGAACGCGCCTGTGTCGATCGAAGGCAGCTTGAGATAACGAATAAGGTAATAGTGGCTGGGGGCCGAAGAATCGATGAACTGGTTAACCCGAGCCGGATTATCGAAGAAACGGAAGGCCGGGTCTTTGGGGACCGGCGGGGCGTTAGCAATCTGGTTGTAGTACAGATAGAACGGAAGATACTTGTCCTGATGCCGCGGATACTTCTTTTTTAGCGCGTCATAAATCTCTTTGTGTTCCGCCTTCAGCCCTTCCTCAGCCAAAGCAGAACGCCATGCGCGAGAAGCATCCCATTTGGCAAAATGGGCTCTGTATTTTTCAGTGAGTGATTCTGCTTCGTGCCGATGCGTGATCTCCACCGATCGCGCATGGTACTGGTCGATTGCTTCCTCAACGGCTTCTCGTCCCAACTCGAGATAGGATTCCAGCTGATTACTCGACACGTAAAGGCTGGCACCGTTAGTGTCAAAATTGCTGAGTCCGTCGTCTGAAGGTAACTGGCTGACATTGATTTCCACACCCAGGAGTTCGCGGAGGGTGTTGCGGTACTCACGCCGATTCAGGCGGCTCATGGCAATCTCCCCGTGGCGATCACTCATCTTTGAACGCAGCGCGACCATCGCCGTACCAAGGTCATCGGCGAGGTTGGTTTTTATCGGGCCGGGGATTTGCTCTTCATCCTTTGGAGGCATCTCACCGCCATTGAGGGCATTGAGTACTTTCTGCCACCGGTCCGCGTCGCCGGAACTCTCAATCGTCAGTCTCAATTCGTCGATTCGAAACCGGCCTCTGGCCTCTTCGCTGTTGTGACACTTTCCGCAGTACCGAGTCAGTGTGTTCAGGTGTTTCGAATTCATGCCGGTGAGCGAGTATGACTCGTCGGCCGCCCGGAGTCCTGAACATACTGCTGAGCAGCAGAGCAGAAGCAGCGTCAGGTTCCGCGCCTGTCGATTTAACCCTGAATTTATGACTCTGGTGGTGGGCACGTTGAATGTCTTCCTCAAAGGACGTTCATTGCTCATTGTTCGGGTATTGTAAGCGACCGGGACGGGTTGCTTGAATGCTTCTGTACAAATGCCTATCAAACAAGACTGCCCACAGTATTCGTCCGTTGGAAATAGACCATGCAACAGTTCTGTCCTTCCGCGCTGCCCCTGTTTGTCTCCCTTGGGGCATTACTCACCACCGGCACGATTGCCGACGATAAGATTGTTGACGAGTTTCAATCCGCGGAATTCAAGGGCCGGGTTGCCGAACGCGGCGAGTGGCAGTTCAAGGATGGTATTGCGAGTTGCGTCTCAGATCGGGACCTGTACAGGAAGTACAGGAACCATGGCCCCATCCTGAAGTGGCCGCGTGAGTTTCACGATGCTTCGATTGAGTTCGAAATGAAAGCGGCCGATTGTCAGCGGGTCGTATTCACCCTGAATGGCGATGGACACATTTTTCGAGTCACTCTGGCTGATGAACGAGCAAACGCGCCTGCCGGTCAGTCGAAGGTGCCCACCAGAGTCATTGCATGGGCGACAAAGTCATCAAAACAGAATAAGGGTGACACGATTAAACCGAAGAAGATGCCCGACCTGCCGGCAGTGAACGGAAAATGGGTACCCGTCCAGTTGAACGTGAAGGGCGAACGCGCGACTCTGAAGATCGGCGAGTTCGAAACAGAGATCAAACATGCAGCACTCGGACGGAATAAAAATATGGTCATGCTGACGTTTGCTCATGGGCAACTTGCGGTCCGCCGGTTTCATATGACTTCATCAACCCAATGACTCGATTCCACACCGGCTTTATTGCTCTCCGGGATTGCGGTAGTGGAGTTCGCCAGAATTTCCTTCTACCGGAAAGAGCGAGCGGGTTCACCATGGCTCGTTGGGCGATCTGTCGGGAATCCCGTCCAGCTCTCACCCCTTGCCGTGAAGGAGCCAGATCATGCAAAAGTCGACCAGTCAATGTGCATGGCTGATCTTTGTCCTCTCCGCGATCTCTTCCCCGGCGGCACCTGCCGCTGGTGGCGACTGGAAACAGCCGTTTGAACCTGACTCGGATACGGTAGTGCTCTACCACTTTGATGAGGGGACTGGTGATGTCACCCGTGATGCAATGGGAGACGATTCGCTGACACTGCGTGCGAACAGGCAGGGGCTTTGGGGGCAACATGATGGCTTCGGTTCGGCAGCCCGATTCACGCGCAAGGACGATGATCCCAATCTGCTCATCGGACCGACGAATCACGACAAGCTGCACCTGCGTTCGTGTGCTGAGGCATGGACGATCGAAGCATGGGTGAAGGTCGAAGGGCAAGGAGGGCTTGATAGCGGGCGGACCGCGCTCAACATTGCCGGAACCGATGATGAGGGATTTTCACTGCCGACTGGTCTCCGAGGCGGCTGGAGTTTCGGTCTTCACAGCAGGTCAGGAAAAGGGACGCTCACCAGAGGGGTGATGCCGTGGGCGAGGCATATCGGTTCTCCCCGAGGAAAAGACCCGAATCACGATACGAGTGGGACGATGCTTCCATATATGACGCCCGGACTGACCGGCGCCGAGCCCGCGGTGATTACTGACCATGAGTGGCATCATGTGGCATGGCAGTTTCGATTCCGAGACCAGACCAACTGGTTCTTTCTTGACGGCCGTATGATCCGGCGAGTGGAACTGCCAGCGCCTGGCGATCCTCGCGTGATGGTCAATGATGCAGTCGACGTTGGTGTCCCTTTTGTCATTGGCGGTTTCCCACATTCGCAGGACCCACCTTTCCACCTGAACTTTGGCACGTTCGAGGGACAGATTGATGAGTTTCGGATTTCGAAGACACTGCGATACCCCATCGCTGACAGGCTTTCGATCGTCCGACAGAGGTTGCCGGAATGCGGGGTCAACATTCCTTACGCGGTCAAGCTTGCAACCGACGCTGCGGACGGTTCCGTCACGTGGAAGATTACGGACGGGCGTCTCCCGGTCGGCCTGCAGCTTGATGCGTCGGCAGGACGGATCCACGGTACGGTGACGGAAGCCGGTCCTCCCGCATTCATTGTTGTGGAGGCGCAGGATGAGTCGGGAGCTTCCAGTTCTCGCCGGTTTGAGATCAGAACCGGAGCGGGCAGACTGCTGACGGCATCGCTGCCTCCCGCATTTGTGGGAGTCGCGTGGCGCGCTGAACTGAACACTCGACACCTGACAGCCCCTCTGAAGTGGAAGGTGATCAAAGGAAAGCTGCCAGAGGGGATTTCGCTCGCGAACGATCTCAATGGCATGCCGCAGCAGCAGGGCTGGAGTCCATTCACAGTTCAGGTGATAGATGCAAATGGCGAACAGCGGCAACGGGAATTCGTGCTGAAAGTGTTGCCCCGGAAGCTATTGGATATCGGTGTGGACGAACACACGGTCGCATTGTTTGACTGGCAGGGACCCAACGGAAAGCTGATCCCTGACCGAGTGGGGGATGAATCGCATACCCTGACATGGACCAACATGGGAGGAGATCGCCGAGTAACATGGCCGGGTCGCGCGAGAAAGTTTCCACAGTTTACGGGCCACGGCGAACATGGTTTTGCCAGTGCCGGCAAGGGGCCCGAAAGGCTTGACTTCAGGACCTGTAAAACGGAATGGACTCTGGAAGCATGGATCCGGCGCGGTGGGCCACTGCAGGCCTTTGGCGGGACGGTCCGGGGAAAACAGATGCCGTTTCATTTTGGGCATGTCTGCGGTACCTATGACCTGACGAACCGTGGTGTCTGGGAACTGTACCTGTCCGACGCGGAATCCCCGGACGGCAGTATGGCACCGGGCATCCATTTCTTCGGTGCCGCGCGAGAACATGCGCTTGAGAATCTGGATCCCTGGCACCGTCCTGCCGGCATCGTTGGCCAGCGGCAGAACGCGGGTATCAGCGATACCGAATGGCATCACGTTGCATGGCAGTACAACTATGCGGAAGACCTGCACGAACTGTTTCTGGACGGGCAACTGATCTGGCGTATGAAGAGTCCGGATGGACGCCGACTGGTGAATGATCGACAACATGACGCTCAATTCAGTGTCAGCACTCGATTGACCGGTTATTCGCGTTACGGGGGGGGCTTCAATTACCTGGGAGAGGGCAACTTTTTCGGCCAGATCGGTGAGATCAGAATCTCCAGCGTACGCAGGTACGGTCGCTGATCGGCAACACTTCCGGCTTGCGCTCGACGATTAATTCCTCCGGCACTACCTCACGCCGTTTCTGTTCAGGTGCTTCTGAAACCATGCGTTGATTGGTTTCGGAGACTGACGTGCGTGATAAGGAGCATCGCCCTGCGGAAGTTCATTTCTGAATTTCTTCAGCACGTTCGCGTGAGCAGGGTTGGCTGCAATGTTCTTCCATTCCTGGGGGTCACTTCTGTGGTCATAGAGTTCTTCCGCCCCGTTTTCATAGCGAATATATCGGTAGTCTTCGGATCGAAGGGAATGATTGCCGCGCGCGTAGGTGGTCAGGATTGAGTGCCGCCAGCTGGTGTCAGACTTGTTGAGCAGTGGCAGCAGACTTCTTCCCGCGTTTTCTGCTTTGGCTGGAAGCCCGGCGAGTTCCAGCAGAGTTGGGTAGACATCGATCAGGCCGACTGGCTTGTTGCTGGTTCTGGTGGTCGTGCCGCCTGGCAGGCTGATGATCAGTGGCACACGAGTCGATTCTTCCCAGAGGCCATGTTTGCTCACGCGGTCCTTCTCACCGAGGTGGTAGCCGTGATCACTCACAAGCACGATGATTGTGTTATTCGCATAGTCACTGGCGTCGAGGGCATCCAGCACGCGTCCCACCTGATGGTCAACAAACGTGGTACATGCCAGATACGCCTGCGTGCATCGTTTGAATTGTTCGTTGTCGTTCTCAGTCAGGAAGGATAGTCCCGGGTACTTTGGCACAGCATGCAGGTCACGACCGATCTGCGGGACATCGTCGAGGTCATCTGTCCTTACCGGCGGAAGCTGCACTGAGTTGAGGGGAAGTCTGTCAAACCATTTCTCAGGAACGTAGAAGGGCACGTGAGGTCTGTGAAAACCAACCGCAAGAAAGAAGGGTCTGTCGTGTTGCTTCTGCAATTGTTCCTCAGCCCACCCTGCCGTCTCGTAATCCGGCATCTTTGAGTCGACATCAGGGAATGCTCCCCAGTCCGTTTGAGTGCCGGACCATGGGTTATCCGGCAAGTGGTAATGAAATCGAAATTCGTTCGGTGGTTTAGGTCCGGACCTGCCTTTGGGGCCGTTCACCTCGAATGATCTGGTCTGAGTGAATCCGTGGTGGATCTTGCCGACGCCCATGGTCAGGTAACCATGTCTGGCGAAATACCGGGGAAGCATCTGGCCGCTGAAGAACTTCTGGTCGTTGTCGAGGGGCCCCTTTGGCTGGACGTAAACCCCGGTTGTGTGTGGATATCGGCCAGACAGCATTGATGCCCGTGATGGCCCGCAGATCGGAGCCTGGCAGTGGGCGTTGGTGAAAAGCGTTCCACGACGGGCCAGCCGGTCAATGTTGGGTGTGTGTGCCTGCGGGTGCCCACCAAGGCAGCCCACCCAGTCATTCAGGTCATCGATGGCAATGAAGAGGACATTCGGCTGCGGCTGAGTGTTGCTGCAGGTCAAAGAGAGTGTCAGTGCAAGCAAGGCATTCATCGCGGTCTTTTCTTTAACGGCGGTTGTGTGTGTCGCCCATCTTAGCGGAGCGGCGCGAGCCGCCCGGTGTGTGGGTTGATGAATCTGTTGTTTGATTGCTCGGCCGGAGGGATTGCCCCTTCCGCTATGAATTGTCGTCTGTCCCGGCGGAGTTATGATGACATCGTGTGGAGGTCAAGTCGTCCACGTTCGTCTGTTATTTGTGCTACGGATTTCGTCCCTGATGAAGAATAGTCAGTTTCGCTTTGCAGCCCAGCGTGCCTACAGGCTGGTTCAGTTTTTTCTGCTGCTCATCTTTGCGGGAGTTGTTCAGGGAGGAACCCATACAGACAGCCCAAATGTCATCATGATCCTTGCCGATGACGTTGGGTTTGAGTGTTTCAGTGCGTATGGCAGCAATGAATATTCCACCCCCCGGCTGGATGCATTGGCAGCCGGCGGAATTCGATTTGAGAACTGCCACTCTACTCCGCTGTGCACGCCCAGTCGTGTCAACCTTATGACTGGAAAGTCGAATGTGTTCAACTACTTTGACTTTGGTGTGTATCCGAAGGGCGAACCTACGTTTGCCAACTACTTCAGGCAGCACGGCTATGCGACTGCGGTTGCCGGCAAGTGGCAGTTACAGACAAACAAGGGCGGCATCTCACCCGAAGAAGCAGGGTTCGGCACGCACTGCCTGTGGAACATTCCAGGGGGAGGCCGCGAGCGTTATTGGAATCCTTCGCTCGTTCAGGATGGAAAGCTACTCAAACTGCCGAAGGGGACATACGGGCCGGACGTGACGACTGATTTCCTGATTGACTTCATTAAGCGGAATCAAAGCAAACCGTTCCTTGCCTACTTCCCAATGATTCTTCCTCATAACCCCTTCCCGGTGACACCTGACAGTGTTGATCCGAAGTCGAAGGATCAGAAGAGGAACTTTATCGATATGGTGCAGTACATCGATAAGAACGTGGGGCGGTTGGAAGACACGTTGAAGGAACTCGGGCTTCGTGAAAACACCCTGATCATCTTCACTGGTGACAATGGAACCAATTCCGTTCTGACTTCCGAACTGAATGGACGGGCCGTTCAGGGCGGTAAAGGCTACACGCATGACTACGGGACACATGTGCCGCTTGTCGTCAACTGGCCCGGGAAAGTTCCGGGTGGTCGTGTGGTCGATGACCTGATCTGTTTCTCGGATCTGTTTCCGACAATGGTCGAGGCTGCTGGACTTCCCGCGAAGAAAATCACGGACGGGGACGGCTGGAGTTTCTGGCCTCAGTGTCTTGGACACCCGGGAAAGAAACGTGAATGGATCTACTGCTACTACTTTCCTCGACCGTCGTCGGCGAAGTACAACGACAAGTACAGTCACTATGAAGTGCGGTTTGCCAGGGACAAACGCTTCAAACTGTATGACAACGGGGAACTGTTTGACACGATTGAGGATGTGCTGGAAAGACATCCAATCGCCGTCGATACGGCAGGGCCACGGGCCGAGTCGGCGCGCCGAGTTTTACAACAGGCGATCGACTCGTACCCTGCAGCCGGTCGGAATGCTAATCGGCGAGCCAGGGACGGCGGGAAGTAGCAGCCGGACCGTACACAAGGGCTTCGCTAGAGCAGGTCATTCTCCCAGCCAGCGTGAAAACGTTGTCTGCTGTTCACGAGCCAGCGACCGTCATTTTCATCTGCAAAACTATGCCACCTGCTGATTGCCCTTGCTGCTGGACCGCTGATGTTGGGACGGTCTTGATCTGTACGGACCACGATCCCGTGCTGTCGTATGACCATTGAATGCAATTGAGCTGGAATGACAGAGATAATTCAGAAAGGGGCGGAATCACATTGCACTGGCGGCCCTGGCGCACGCCGTGGCCCCCAGCGCTAGGGACGTTGGCCTTCCTGTGTCGTGGCTTTGCCCAGCCCAGCCTATGCCCTCTTTGTTGACGGATGTCTATATTTGGTCGAAATATCTCGCGAGGCCGAGCCGTCTGCGAATGATGAGCGATTTGTCGCCTCGTGGACGAATCCTGAACTGACCACTGAGCACAGAAGGAGTGATTGGTTAACATGCCGAGCAGTGACAGTCTGTCGCTTTGCCTGATAATCAGACACTCAAAAGACAATGATGAACAGATTGAGATCTGCCGCCCTTCCGGCACTGATGTTTGCGTTTTTTCTGACACCCGCCGGGGCTGAATCTCCACCGAATGTGGTGCTGATTCTGTCTGACGATCAGGGCTACACCGATTACGGGTTCATGGGACACCCCGTGATTGAAACACCGAACCTCGATCGGCTTGCACGAGAGAGTGCTCTGTTTCGCCGAGGATACGTTCCTACTGCCCTTTGTCGTCCGTCGCTGATGACACTCGCCACCGGACTCTATGCACATCAGAACAAAACAACCGGAAATGACCCGGCCGCTACGGAAGCGAACAGAGCTCATGCGCAGGCTGCGGGAAAGGATTCGCGAGAGCTGTTGATTTCTCATATCGATCGGACGGGCGCACTGCCGCAGTGGCTTGCGAAGAAAGGATACGTGAGTCATCAGAGTGGTAAGTGGTGGGAAGGTTCATATGAACGAGGTGGCTTCACAGACGGCATGACTCAGGGGTATCCGAAACCTCGAGGTCGCCATGGCGATGCCGGGCTAAAGATTGGCCGGGAAGGAATGGAGCCCGTGCTGAATTTCATTGACCGATCCGCAAAAGACAAGAAGCCGTTCTTTGTCTGGTACGCCCCCTTCATGCCACATACTCCTCATACGCCACCTGCACGACTTCTGGATAAGTACATTGGCAAAGGCGTTCATCCACGCGTTGCCAAATACTATGCGATGTGCGAGTGGTTCGATGAGACCTGTGGAACGCTGATTAATCACATCGACGAGTCAGGGCTTCGTGAGAACACGCTGATTCTTTATGTTTCAGACAATGGCTGGGTGCAGACCGAACAGGGAGGCTACGCTGCTCGATCCAAACGCAGTCCGAATGAAATGGGGACGCGAACGCCGCTGATGTTTCGCTGGCCAGGAACAATTCCCGCCGCGGACCGGCCTGAGCTCTGTTCCTCGATCGATTTTGTCCCAACGATCCTTGGAGCGACAGGAGCAACTGGCCCGCACGATTTTCCTGGGCTGAACCTGTTGCCACAGTTGAAATCAGGAAAGCGAATCGAACGCGATACTGTGTTCGGAGAGTCCTTTGCCCACGATGTCGCCGATATCGAAAATCCTCAGGCATCACTTCTTTACCGCTGGGTGATTCGGGGGCATGATAAGCTGCTGCTGACCTACGATGGGGCGCCCGGGAAGATGAGGTTTCCGCCACAAAGTGGAGAGCCGCAGTTGTTCGATTTGAAGAACGACCCGCATGAGAAAAAGAACATCGCGGCCGATCGGCCAGAGCTGGTCAGGGAACTCAGCAGATTACTGGACGATTGGTATGTTGCAGATCAGAGGCAATCGGGAAAATACATTTCCGTTCCTCCGAAGGATGGAAAGAAACCAGCTCGGCGTCGAGGTGATAAGGCAAAGTGAAGTGAATCGCGAAACGGGAAGATGTCGAGAAATCTCGGCTGGCCGCCAGTTGGCCATATTTATCATGACTGTCCTGTGTGGGACTGTGTGCGGGGACGAACCGGCTGTGACGGCAAAGTTCCTGCGTCAATACTGCATCGAGTGCCACAGCGGTGACTCTCCCGAAGCAAATCTCCGCCTCGACAATCTGAATACTCTCGGACTGGATGCAAGGTTGACCCTGCTGAACAGAGCACAGGAACAGTTGTTTGTTGGGCTGATGCCTCCGGCTGATTCAAAGCAACCTTCCGACGTCGAACGTGCAGGCCTCGTCGAAAGCATGTCGAAGCAACTGCGTCAGCACAATGCGGCCGTGCTTGACGACAAACTCAGGCGACCCGAGTTTGGAAACTACGTTGATCATGACGCGCTCTTTTCGGGGAGATACGCGGACCAGCCGGGCTTCACGTACGACCGTCGCTGGCTGATCAGTGAATTCATCTTCGACGCACGTGTCAACCATCTCATTGACCACCCTCAGTACCGAACGATTGACGGCGTTCGACAACAGGTAATTGGTGACAATGGAGTTGGGCTGGGAACGCGTTTCGGTGGCCAGTCGCTTCGACAGCGAATTACCAATCCATTCCTGCTGTCGAGTTCAATTGGTGTTCGCTACTACAGTCACGATGCGCTCACGGGCGGTCATCTGCTGACCATGATTTCGAATGCTAAAAAGATCGCCGCTCATATGGCGTCTGAAACGACCATGAAGGCCCATTATCCGGCCATGTTCCGGATCATGCAGATGGAACTGTCTCACCGTCAGGTCCTGCGTTCCCGCGAACAGTTTCTGACAGACCATGTAGAACGGCTACTGCAGGATGTCTTTGGTGAGCGGCATGCTGCTTTGCTTCCCGATTTTGTTCGTACCAAAGTGGACGACCCGCCGCCCCATGTGGACGGCAAAGGTAATCCGATCAAAAAGACAAACCTCGGACTGCTGGCTCGATACGACAAACAGGATCTCGAGGCTATCTGGCTGGGGATCAATCGATACCGGGCTGACGGTGTTTCTGATGAAGAAGTCATCGAGCGTTGTGAGCGAGACTGGTTCTTCTTCGGCGTCCATCCCAAGCGAATCGCCAGTCGCATTTCCATCATGAAAGTGCTGAATCAGCACTGGGATCGATCGCTGATAGATGCTGACATTCGAAAGAAGAACCCACGCCCTCCCCGGTTCGTTTCCCCTGGTGAGCAGGAGCTGGAAACAATCAGGCAGGCGGTCAGAACGCAGCGTCAGCCGGGGGATCGTTTTCAACAGGTGATTGATAAATGTATGGCCCTGTGGACGTCAGAATTCAAGCTGCAGCGTGAAGCAGCTGGCGTTGCGAATGATGCTCAGTTGAAGGACTTGATTACGGAACTGTACGTCCGGATCCTCGAGCGGTCGCCAGATGAGGCTGAAGTTCATGAGAACCTTCAGCTGATGCGTTCCTATGTTGCGAAACTAAACGTTCAGGCAGCAATTGCCAAACTGGCTGAGTCATTTCTGCTGAGTTCAGAATTGGTCTATCGCAGTGAATTTGGCAGTGGTGAGCCGGACGAATTCGGTCGGAGGATGATGTCTCCGCGCGATGCCAGTTACGCAATTTCTTATGCGCTCACGGATTCCAGTCCGGACAATGAGCTGGCCGCAGCTGCCGATGAAGGCAGGCTGAAGACTCGCGAAGATTATCGGCGAGAGATTCTTCGATTGCTTCACAAACGTGATCAGTATTACGTGATCGACGAGCGGATTCAGAAGGGGAACTTCAACGCCAGCGTGACGAATCAGCCTGTCCGGAAGCTGCGGTTCTTTCGTGAATTTTTTGGGTACCCGCGGGCGATGGATGTGTTCAAAGATGACGTCCGGTTTGGAGCCGGACGTCACGAGCAGATGGTCAGTCGACTGATTGATGAAGCCGATCTTCTCGTTGGCCACATCCTGCAGAATGACACTCACGTCTTCGAAGAACTGCTCACGACAGATAAGTTTTACGTGTATCACTCGGGTGACAACGAGGCCATGACGGCAGCGGCAGCGCGCCAGAAGGAAATTTACGAGTACTTCCGCAAATTCGACTGGCGTAACTTCTCGGAAGAAGAACTTTTTGAGCACTGGCCGTTCATTGACCGAATGAAGATTCGTGGCACTGTGTTTGCGAACTTCCTGAACGACGAGAGACGGCGAAGTGGCTGGATTCGATCGTTTCAGCGACAGATGGAAGCGCTTGAGCAGTCCCTTGGTAATGGGCAGGAGTTCCCGGTTCCGTATGACATTGTCAACATGCACTACAGCCACAGGGGGAATGCGACAGGCCGCACCGGGCAGGTGATGCGCGGTCATGAAGTGACGACTTACTTCAACCTCGACTTTCGCACATGGGACTACCCCGCCATTCAACCGGCCGCAATTCCCAATCGGCGCGGCATGCTGACTCATCCAGCATGGTTGATCGCTCACTCATTGAATACCGAGACCGATCCTGTTCGGCGGGGCAAGTGGATTCGCGAGAAACTGCTGGCGGGAACGATTCCTGACGTGCCAATTACCGTGGACGCAGTGGTGCCCGAAGATCACCACAAAACCCTGCGTCAGCGTCTTGAGAAAGCGACGAGCAGCGACTACTGCTGGAAGTGTCATCAGAGAATGAACCCGCTCGGATTGCCGTTTGAATCATTCGATGATTTCGGCCGATTCCGAACGGATGAGCGGATCGAGCACGAAGAGAATCTGATTACCGCTCAGAAAAGTGCTCCCCGAGTCGATGGAATTCAGGTCGCTGTTTACAGGACTCTTCCAGTTGACTCTCAGGGAGTCCTTGAAGGCACGGGTGACCCAGAGCTTGACGGCAAGGTCCGGGATGCGTTCGACCTGACGGAGAGGTTGAGCAAATCGGATCGTGTTCGTCAGTCGTTTATTCGGCATGCGTTTCGCTACTTTATGGGCCGCAATGAGACACTTTCGGATTCTCGAACTTTGATGGATGCTGATCAGGCCTACCTGAACAGTAGCGGCAGTTTTGATGCGGTGATCGTTTCATTGCTCACCTCAGATTCATTCATCTACCGAATGAGACAGTGATTGAACTCAACATGAGTCTGGAGAATTGCCCCAGCTCTCCCTCCTGATACTGGCGAGGCCAGTGGGACCCTCCATAAAACAAACGGCAGGACTTAGGTAACGAAAATGACTTCCAGAAGAAGATTCCTTACTTCATCAGCAGCCAGTGCTGGTGCCCTGGCACTCTCGCCCTCGTTTAATCATCTGCTTGCTGCACCGGTGAATGGTGAAAGCGATACCCCTCACCGGTTTGTATTTGTCCGCAAGTCCAACGGAAACGTGCCGAAGTACTGTTCACTGCCGTCGTTCTCAGAGAAAGAACGCAGGCAGGATAGCGAGAAGCAGGCATTTGAGGTGTCACTGGATAAACACGAGTTGCCGGACTGGCTCAGGCAGTTGGACGGCTACAAAGAGCACATGACGATCCTGCACGGCATCTCGATGTCCGTGAGCGGAGGCGGGCATTATTCGTTCTCAGGCTGCATGGGAGCATACCGTGCCGGACGAAATACTCTGAGCGGGATCAAACGCGCGACAGTCGACTTCGAACTGGCACGCCTCTTTCCTTCTCCCTTCGGTCATGTGGAGATGTCTCTGGGATCCGGCACCGGGACCGTGATGTTTCGCACGGGCATCGTTGGAGGGTTTTCAGCTCCCGCTGCCCATACGCGGAATTATTGTTACGCAGATCCAATGACAGCGTACAACGAGCTGTTCAAATCGGTCACAGACACAAACGCAGTCGCCGCGGATAACACGCTGCTGGACTACCTGCGAGAACGCGAAGGTCGTCAGCTAAAGGGGCTGGATGGCAAAGAGCGTGAGAAGATCAGTGGTCACGTAGATTCGATTGAGGCAATTCGCGAGCGGAATGCTCGTGTTGCTGCGTTGGGCGATGTTATCAGGCAAAACCTGCCAATGATTGATCCTGTTCATGCAGACGGCGGCCGGAATGCGACTCTGCCGGAGAAGCAGGCAGCGTTCACCGATGTCATTGCCGCTGCACTAATCTCCGGGCTGACAAATGTTGTGACATACACGATCGATGACCTCAATACTCCGATTACAACGCTGCCGGAAAATAAGGCTCGAATTGACCTGCATCGCCTTGGTCATAATGCGGGCAGCGGCCAGGAGCTGCGTGACGCCGTCAAGCTGCATCACATGAAACAGATCCACACACTGGTGACGAAGCTCAAAGCCGTCCCGGAAGGAAAAGGGACCATGTTCGACAACACGACTATCATCTACATGCCGGAAACCGGGGCTGGCCACCATGGGCCGGATAATGAAGCTCCGATGGTGATTATGAGTGGTGGCAACTCGAAACTGGACATTGCCGGGCGATATATCCGACTTCCGTTTCATGGCACGGAAGGACACCGGACACTCAGCAACTGGTATACCACGCTGTTAAACGCGTACGGCAATCCTGTCGAGCACTATGGGGATCTTGACCTGGAGATGTCCCGCAGAAAGCTGCAGCAGACCGGTCCGATTGATCGGTTTCTTGCCTGATAGAGGGCGTGTTGTAAGGAGGCCCGGCTCTGGAAAGTCAGGCTACCTGTGGCATTCGGGCCCAGCCGGGGGAAGTCGGGCAGCTTCTGGAT
The DNA here is from genome assembly GCA_913031625.1 of uncultured Planctomycetaceae bacterium. GTDB lineage: Bacteria > Planctomycetota > Planctomycetia > Planctomycetales > Planctomycetaceae > Fuerstiella. The sequence goes on from CAJWGB010000043.1 coordinate 17,525, forward strand.
TCTCGAGTGCCTCTGGGGCTTGTCAGTCCCGAATCTTTGGCGAATTCCATTCCACTCGTCAGCCGAAAATCAAGCTCTGCTGACGCATCGGCAGTCGTTGGATACACAAATGATAACAGCACTACGAAAAGTCCTGTCGGCAGCACTTCCTGTCATCCTGATAACGCCCGCAATCGCAGTTAAACCGGCAAGGAATGTCGTCCTGATACTTGCTGACGATCTTGGCTGGGCAGACACAACGCTGTACGGCAAAACTTCGCTGTACGAGACACCGAATATTCAGCGGCTGGCAGCCCGAGGGATGACGTTCACCAGTGCGTATGCGAGTCCAATCTGCTCGCCAACACGTGCCAGCATAATGACGGGGCAAAATCCGGCACGGCATGGCATGACGGCACCGGCGGCACACCTCGAAGTCGAGCGGTTCGAAGCGGTTGCCAGCGAGAACGGTCCACCGCATCAGAAGGCGACCAATGTTCGGTCTTCGACACGTCTGGATCCCAACACTCCGATGTTGAGTCAGGTGCTGAAGCAGGCGGGGTATTCGACCGCGCACTTTGGGAAGTGGCATTTGGGGCGTGAGCCACATTCCCCACTTGAGCGTGGGTTTGATGTCGACATTCCGCACTGGTGGGGCCCCGGTCCGAAAACCAGTTATCTCGCGCCCTGGGGGTACGATAATCCGGACTTCAGCGAGGGGAAGCCGGGTGAGCATATCGAAGATCGAATGGCTCGCGAGGCGGTTGCATGGCTGAACAACCGTGATCGAAGCAAGCCATTCTTTATGAACTACTGGCAGTTCTCAGTGCATGCTCCGTTTGGAGCGAAGCCTGAGTTGATTGATCGCTATCGAAAAAAACTGGGCGCCTCTGTCGATGGGCTTGAGCGTCCGGAGGTCCGAGATCGGCTGCTGGCGGCTCACATGCCGGGGACCGGTCTTCCACAGCAGTCTCCTACGTACGCAGCTATGGTCCATTCACTGGATGATGCTGTTGGCAGTTTGCTTGACACGCTGGATGAGGAAGGGATTGCGGACGAAACCGTGATCATTTTCTATTCAGACAACGGCGGAAACATCCACTGTGGACTGGAGGAAACGAGCGCGGCGGGAAACAAATACATCACTCCAATTACCAGTAATCACCCGCTTCGGGGCGGGAAGGGAGGGATTCACGAGGGAGGCGTGCGGGTTCCCGCGGTCGTGGTCTGGCCGGGCGTCACGCGTCCCGGTTCTCAGAGTGATGTTCGCATTCAGGCGCCTGACCTCTATCCGACTATTCTTAACATGCTGAGGATCGAACGCCCGGCGAAACACGTAATCGACGGCGTGGATTTTGCGCGAGCACTGCATGGCAGGGAGATGGACCGTGGGCCAATGTTTACGCTGGTCCCCGGGCACGGCGGTACTCCGCACTGGCTACCACCTTCAATGTCGGTACATCACGGTGACTGGAAGCTGATTCGTACATTTCATTATGGCAAAGGTGGGGAGCACCAGTATCGACTCTATAACCTGCAGGAGGATATTGGTGAGACTCGAAACGTTGCTGCGGCAGAGCCTGAAAAAGTCAGGGAACTCGACAGGTTGATCGAGGAGTACATCAAAGAGGCGAACGTTGTTGTTCCCCTCGCAAACCCGGGGTTTGATGAAGCGAGGTTTGACTCTGCAAAGATCGGTGTTCAGCCTGGTGGGCTCAAAATGCCTGCTTCCTTCAAAGGGAAGACGCGCGAGCGAAGTGCCGGGGCGACAACGACGTCCAGTTCCCCTTCTCTGCTGGGCTGGAGCGTTCGAGGGGCTGAGTTTGATATTCGCGATGAAACTCTGAGTGTGACCCCGACTGGGCGGCAACCGTTTGTGGCAAACGCTCGAGTGCGTGCCGCGGGCAAACTGGAACTAAAACTTCGGATTCGGACTCAGAAAGATGGGGCCGGTCAGATTCAGTGGCGAACAGAAGACCAAAAGAGTTTCCCTGCAGACGGACAACGCACACCATTCGATGTGGCGGGAGGCGACTGGCAGGAGGTTCGTGTGGCTCTTGATGTTACGGGCCGTCTTGTGCATCTGCGACTCCACATGCCGGACTCAAAACGAACAACGGACCTTGACTGGATCGAACTGAGTTCTCAAAACGGAAACAGGACAGAGCGCCAGAGATGGGACTTCCGGGCAGGTCAGCAGAAACGCAGGCAGGACGGAGCAACACCTGAGACTCAGAGTGCCAATGAGGCCGTCACGCCCTTCCGTTTTGCAGAAACGTTTGATCAATTCGATCCTGCTCGATTTCAGACGAAGATTCCGAATCAAAATACCTTGGTTCGGGATGGCGTTTTATGGACGCGAGGAGAGAGCGGAGGGAAGTATCCTCCGATGGTCTCCCTTGGCGTGGACGGCCGTGATCTTGAGATTTCGTTTCGTTATCGCCATCTCGAGAGCGGCGGCATGGTCTGGTTCTTTGTGGACGGTGACGACGGGTTTGGCAGTGAAGACCATCTGCTGCGGGTCAAACTGAATCGCGAAAATGTGCAGCTTCAGATTGATGCGCACTCACTCGACCCGAAGCATCCGGACCGCCGGAACAACGGTCGTCCTGCGGATAAGGTCAGTGGCGCATATCGACTGAATCTGCGAATGCCACCGGATGAAGTAGACCTGATTGCGAATGAGTGGCACCACGTGCAGCTGACTTTTAAGGGCGCTTCGGTGACTGTTTCTATTGACGATAAGTCATACCGGAAAACTCTTCGGCATGCCTGTTTCAACGCCGCAAAACGGCGGCTGCTTTGGATGCAAAAGGGAGGCGACTCCGGGATCGAGATTGACGATATTCGCGTGCACGAAACGGATTTCGCTGAATCCAGTGGAACAGGATTGGATTGATCTTTGTAAGGAAGGCAGGCGTTACCCGTTCGGCCGTTGCGTGATCGGGGGCGGGGAAAACGAGCATTTGGCAATTCTCGTTCAGGGCGCGTGACGGACGTCCATGAGCTACACTTCACCGACCAGGCGAATGCCATATGGATTGTGGATAGAGATAGAACTGCTGATGCTTGCTGAATCGAATGTGCTGTTGGTACTGGCCCTTATTCTGGTGGCTGGTGTTGTTTCAGGAGCACTTGCCAAACTGGCTCGTCTGCCGTCCGTCACCGGGCAGATACTGTTTGGCGTTCTGTTGGGACCCTCCGTTCTACATGTGTTTCAGGAAGAGGATTTTCATTCACTGAAGCCTCTGGTCGATTTTGCTTTGGGCCTGATGGCTGTGGCCGTTGGCAGTCATCTCAATTACCGCCGCCTGGCTGCTGCTCGTCGAAGACTGCTGCTGCTGCTCGGTTTTGAGGCCGTTCTTACTCCGTTGATTGTGTTCTTTGGGCTCATTCTGATGCCCAACACGGAATGGCCGGTTGCAATCCTTGTCGCTGCGATCTGTGTGTCGACTGCGCCGGCAACAGTGCTGGCCATCGTTAAGGAAACAGCGTCACGAGGCTCCTTTGTGACGACGCTGATCGCCTCTGTCGCACTCAATAATCTTGCCTGTATCGTGCTGTTTGAGATCTCACGCACATTCGCCCACCAGGCGATGGTGCCGGATAGTGTGATGTCGGTATCCAGCCTGATGGAGCCTGCTCGACAGGTGTTTCTGAGTGCGGCGTTGGGAGCGTGTATAGCCGGCGTGCTGATCATTCTGACCCGCAGAATCGTGCGACCGGATCGATTAGCAGTGTTGTCTCTGATTGCAATCCTGCTGACTTCCGGGGTGTCACAGTACTTCGAGCTCTCGGTTCTGTTGGCGTGCCTGAGTTTTGGCGTCACTCTGGCCAATATTACTCCCGACAGGGAAGAAATCGGACACGGTGTCTTTCATACATTTGAACCCGCCATTTTCGCAGTCTTCTTCACTGTGGCCGGAATGGAACTGCGGTTTGACACTCTGGCGACAGGTGGCGTGCTTGCACTGATTGGTTTCTCCGGGCGCGTGGCGGGTAAGTTCCTTGCCGGCTATGCAGGCATGTCTCTCGCGGGTGCAACAGATCGATTTCGCAGGTGGATTGGAATCGCTCTCGTCCCTCAGGCCGGTCTGGCCGTCGGGTTGATGTTCCTGATCACTGATGACCCGACATTTGCTCCGATTCGTGAAATCATGCTGGCGATTGTTCTTGCGATGGTTCTGTTGAACGAAACGATGGGCCCATTGATGACTCGATTGGGGCTGAGCAGATCCGGAGACCTTGGGCGTGACCGGGCTCGTATCCTCGACTTTCTCGCCGAACCCAATATCACTACTGACCTTGAGGGGCCGGACAAGGAAGCTGCGATTCGGCAGCTGATAAAGCTGACTCTGGCGACACACAATCTGCCTTACGAGGAGGAAGAAGTATTCGAGGCAGTGATGCAGGGGGAGAGAGTTGCCGACACGTGTGTTGGGCAGGGGCTGGCATTACCTCACGCCCGACTGGATGTGGGAGAGAAGATCGTCGGTGCGATGGGGATCTCGCAGGATGGACTGCCTCTGGATACGCCGGACGGCTTTCCCGTGCATTGTATGGTGCTGATTCTGACACCGACCGAGATGCCGGAGAGGCATCTCGAGGTCTTGCAGGCTTTGGCATCAGCAATCGGACGAGACGGAACGATTCAACAACAGTTGTATCACGTCGATTCTCCAGCGCATGCTGATGAATTGCTGCACCTCGACGAGCGATCCGAGGGCTGGAATTACTATCTCGAAGACGTCGAACCGGACGTGTAGTTCAGGTCGGACGGTAGAGACTCAGTCGAGATCGGGCGTCGAGTTCTTTCCACCGAGCTGTCGGTCTGGGCGTTATCCGCTCACCCGAGCTGCCGTGTTCTGTCATCTGCTGGTAAAACGTGGTTCTTCCGGCGATCATGGTCAGCCTGAGTCGGAATGCCTGTATGTCACTAACCTGCCCTGCCATGTGGAGACGCGCGTGGAATGGATCGACTGGCTGATCGTGATTCTCCTCAATGGCGCGATTGTCGCCTTTGGGTTCTATCTCGCGCGAGGAGTTCGTTCGACAACTGACTGGTTTCTGGCGGGAAGATCACTGCCGTGGTGGATTGTTGGGCTGTCGATGTACGCCACAGCCATTGATGCGAGTGACATCGTTGCCGACTCCGGATTCACCTACGAAGTGGGATTCAGCTACTTCGTTGCGAATATGGTTGGAACGACCGTTGGCTGGACACTTGCAGCGTTCCTGCTGTTTCTGCCTCTGTATCGGGCTGGTATGTATACCAACGCGGAGTATCTTGAGGTCCGATTCGGGCCGACGGCACGCGTCCTTTGTGCGCTGGTTCAGGTGCAGTATCGAACTCTGGTTCTCGCCATTATGGGGGGCTCACTTTATTGGACCGTTCGGACGGTCTGTGGCTGGGACGCCCCAACTGCCATGGCCACAGTTGTTGGTGTTGCGGTCTTTGCGAGTGTCTATACCGCGTTTGGAGGTCTGAAGTCGGTTGCGATTACCGATGTGCTGCAGTTTACGGTGATGACTGTGGCAGCGCTTGTTGTGTGGGTAATTGTCTTCAACCGAGTTGGCGGCTGGGCGGGTGTCGAGTCAAAACTGGCCGCTCATGATCCGGAGCTGTCTGGGTTACTTCATGTGGGGCGTGATCACGAGCAGACACCCTCGTGGCTGGTGATTCTGGGATTTACCATTCTTGGACTGGCCTATCCAGTGGTGAATCACACTCAGAGCATGCGGATGCTGGCCGCAAAGAGTGTGTGGGACTTCAGGATGTGTGCGTGGATCGCCGGGCTCGCGCTCGTTGTCATGTCCTTCTTCAATTTGAGCATGGGAGTCTTCGGGCGAGCTCTTTATCCTGATCCCGAAGTCCTGAAGGCGGGCGGTGCGACCGCGGACCGGATCTATCCCCTGCTGGTGAGCGAACTCAGGATCACCGGGGTGACCGGTCTGATTGTTGCCGGCATTTTTGCGGCAGCGTTATCCACTTATGATTCGATTGGCTCTTCCATTTCCGCACTCCTGACGCGAGATGTTTACGCTCGCCTGATTGTGCGCGATCGCGATGATAAGCACTATCTGCGTGTGGGGCAGTGGCTGACACCCGCCATTATCGGGATTTCATTCCTGTACCTGCCCTTCCTGCTTCGCGGCACAATGACAATGTTCTTTCTGGAATTGACCAGTGCTTTCGTGATTCCCCTGCTGACACTGTTTCTCATGGGGCGATTCACACGAGTGCATTCCGCTTCCGGAAGCATCGGTTTGCTGGCCGGGGCTCTCTACGGACTCATTCGACAATTAAAGCCCGAACTGCTTCCGGATTTGATGGCCGATGCGTGGGCAGCCTATCCATTTGCGATCCTCGTTTCAGCATTAACAATGCTGGGAGTGTCGCTGATCAAAGGATGGCACCCTCACGGAGACCATCTCACATCATCGAGTGAAGGAGACGCTGGATGGCTGCAGTCGAGTCAGCAGGCGGCTCGAGAACTCGCGAAGTCCACAAGTGCGGAAGGACGTCGATCCGGGAGTCTGATACCCGTTGTCCTGGCGCTGGGGGTCATCGTCCTTGGCTGCTTTCTCTGCTTTGTCGTTTTTTGGTAGTTGCAGAATGAAAATCGAACGTGTTGAGGTGCGAGTCGTCGGGCCCGAAGTGAAACGTTACACATGGTCTCACGACATTCCTGAACAGTATATGACCAATACGCTTGTCCATATCTTTACAGATGAGGGTGTAGAGGGCATTGGGGCGGTTGCAAACTATACGTCGTTCGATTTCGATCGATACACGGCTGAGACACTGCGACACCTGATTCCGATCCTGATTGGGAAGGATCCATTGCAGCGCGAGACGATTCTGCGGGAGATCTGGCCTCGTGTGTTTCCACTACCGCCAGGAGCAGTCGCCGCAATCGATATTGCGCTCTGGGATCTCTTCGGTCGCGTGGCCAATCAACCAATCTATCAGTTGCTGGGTGGTGCTCGTGACCGAATGTACTCCTATGCCAGTACTCCGATGTTTGAAGATATCCCTGAGTACCTGAAGTTTGTTGAGGACTGCATCGACCAGGGGTTTAAGGCAGTGAAGTTTCATTGCTGGTGTGTCCCTGAGAAGGATCTGGCACTTGCACGGGCGGTGAAGAATGAGTTTGGTGATCAGATTCGATTTATGCTGGATGTGGAGAATAACTACACACGCGACGAAGCACTTCGTACTGCCCGCGAGCTGGAGGATCTGGATTTTGAGTGGTTTGAAGCTCCACTGTTTGACTACGACATCGAGGGCTACCGGGAAATCAACCAGAGTACCAGCATGTCAGTTTTGCCATCCGGAAACTGGTTTCAGGATCTGCAGACGTTTAAGTATGCCCTGACATCAGGCGCATGGTCTGTTGCGCGAACCGACGTCACGGCGATGGGCGGATTCACGCAGGCGCAAAAAGCGATGGCTCTCGTCGAATCAATGGGGATGCGCTGCGAAGTCATGGCGTGGGGCTTCACGCTCGCCTCCGCCGCCAACTTTCACCTGATGCTCGCGCACAACATCAGCGACTGGTATGAACAGGCCGTCCCGTATCCTTCTTATGAGTACGGGATGAACGATGTGATCCGTACAAACGCTGATGGCACCGTCGATGCGCCAAGTGGCCCGGGTCTGGGACTGGAGATTGACTGGGACGCCATGCGCAAAGCGACGCTGCACACAATCGTGGCGCAATAGTCGGGATACCGAACTATGGTCTATTCCGCAATGACTGGTGACACCAGGGTTCCGATTCCTTCAATCGAAGCCTCAATTTGATCTCCCGGCTTGAGATATGTCTGCGTTGTGTTGCCGACGCCGGCTGACGTTCCGGTTGAAATCATGTCTCCAGGTTCGAGTGTCACAAAGCTGGAAATAAACTCCACCACGGCGGTCACCGGGAATATTTGCTGTGCGGTTGATGCGTCCTGAAACAGCTCTCCGTTGACGCGCAGCTGCATTGCCAGGTTTTGTGGGTCGACCAGCGTGTGGGCAGACGCGATGCACGGACCGCTTGGACAGGAGGAGTCGTGCCACTTTCCGTGCAACCAGTCAAAGAATTGATCTTTGGGCCGCTCTTTTCGGTCAGGGTTGGGGCGGAACTTACGGTCCGAGATGTCGTTGAAGATCGTGAAGCCTGCAATATGTGACAGTGCATCAGCTTCAGCGATTCCTTTGCCTCCTTTTCCGATCACGATGCCCAGCTCAAGTTCCCAGTCGATATGGTTGGGGGAAACACCGGGAATCCTGACGGAGTCACCCGGGTTGGTCAGAGTCGTTGTGGGGGGCTTCATAAAGACGTAGGGAAATGTCTCGGCACGCTCAGCTGCGATTTCGCCGCCTTCTTCGATGTGTTTTGCATAGTTGCCCGCCAGCAGGAACAGCTTGTTTGGTCGTGGATTGGGGACCAGCAGGCGGATGTCACTGATGGACAGTTTTTCCTCGCTGCGAAACTGCGTCGCTTCTTCAAATCGGCTTCCGCCCGGCAGAAAATCCAGTACGCAGGTGTCTTCAGAGTCATTGAGCGGGACGACATAATCATCTTCGTACAGACCGGCGAGGGTGCGGCCCTGATGTTCGAATCGGCAGATTCTCATGGCATTCAGGCTTTCGGGATTTGAGTATCGAGCTGTCTTCCTGATGCGGAAGATTCATAAATGGTGTCAATGAGCGTTAGGGCGTTGACAAGCGATTGTGGTGTGTTGCGACACGGTCGTCCACCGTCCTGAATAGCATCGAGCCAGTCGCGAATCAATGCAGCGCCACGCATGCCGCCGTATCCGGGGGTGTTGTCGGGAGGGATGGAAAAGACTTCGTCCATTGCGTTCCACTGAGGTTTGGGGCCGTGGATTTCCAGGACCCCGGCGGTGCCGGAGCGGCCTGGATCCCAGTGTACCCAGCGTTCTGTGCCACGAAGCGTCCAGTGTGCTTCGCCTGCCCAGCGAGGTAACCAGTAACCGCCAACAAAGGTGGCGACTCCCCCGCCGGACAAATCCATGATCACAATCCCGCCGTCCTCAACTTCACAATCCGTTGCACCGAAGACGCCGGTTCGAGCGGTGACTTTTGTGACTTGCTGATTGGTCACATACAGAAGCAGATCGAGGTAGTGGCATGCGAGCCAGTTGAAGAATCCACCGGTGCTGATGTCCCGATCGAACAGGTAATGGCCGGGGTTGCGACGCTGGACATCACTGGTGACGAAAGTCATCTCCAGACTGATCAGTTTGCCGAATCGATTATCCTGGATCATGTCGCGCAGGCGGTTTGCCGCATCGTCGTATCGCCACATGTATCCACTCTGAAATGCGACGCCGGAATCTGCGACAGCGTCGACAAGTGCATGGGCTGCAGCCGCGTTTCCAGCCAGCGGTTTTTCAACGAGGATGTGTTTGCCGGCGTCTGCCAGTTGAACGGCAGCCTGAGGTGCGTGGTCGTTTGGGAGTGCAACGATGGCTGCATCGAAGTCTCCGTCTGCGATTAGTGCGTCCACGGATTCAAATCGTGGCAAATGGGCGTGTCGTTCTTCAAGGCTGGTTGTGCCGTTGTTGAACCCCGGCACGAGCGCCGTGATCTCGGCTTCGTCGCTGAAGTTGGTCAGCAGTTCACGCCAACCTGCGCCGTGTGGATTATCGACGCCGAGGAATGCGATCCGAGTCTTGTCTGGCATGAGTCCTGGAATGTTCGATGTTGAGGTGATTATTCTACTCTGTGAACCTCTGTGCTCTCTGTGGTGAATCCATTGCGTGCATGTTCACCACAGGGGTTCAAATTATTCGGGTTCGCCGTGATCCGTTTTCCACAGCAGCCCATCCAGTGAATGAGTGGGACGCCATCCTGCGCGTCCAAGCACCCATGCGACAGCGATTGTCGTGGCCAGCGAGCAGGGCATGACCCATGTGAAACTGAGGGTCGGCCATGCCTGCCCAAACAGAGTCCCGAGTTGTGATGAGTAACCAACTCCAATACTCACAATCAACCCACATATGGTGCCTGCAATTGCAGCACGTTGTCCGGCCACAGGGAGAAACATCCCAATCAGAAACAGTCCGCCCAGTGGTCCTGTAATTGCGTTAAATGTGCGTGGGAGTGCGGCCACGATTCCCCAGTCATCGGGCATGAAATTTAACAGGTAGGCGGCCACGGTGATGAAGGCTCCCGTTACGCAGGTCATAATTTTTGCCTGTCGTACTTTCTCGCCCTCTGCCCGTTTCATCTCCTGAGTGATGACCGTGGCAATGGAGTTGATTCCCGAATCAATGCTCGACATCGCCGCGGCCAGCAGTGCGGCGAGTATGGCACCTCCAACCCCAGGCGGTAGTCGATTGATGGCAAAGACCGGAAAAATCTGATCATGGTTGTCTGAAGCCGCAAGGTTGTCGTCGACCGCAATCCCCTGCCCTGCATAGAAGTACACAAGAGAAAGGCCAACAGTGACCAGCATCAGGTTGATGCCTACTCCAAACAGAGAGGCTGTCACGAAGCTTCGGCGAGCTTTGACGGCATCGGTCGTGCTGAAGTAGCGCTGCACCGTCATTTGATTCGAGAGGTGTGTGCAAACGTGCCAGATGCACATATGCAGCGCCACCGTGAGGACAGTTGCCCGGACAGTTGGATCCACACTGAAGATGGGCAGAGTCTCGTGGTTCGTGGCACTCAGTTGTCTGGCAGATGCCGCGAACCAGTCGGGTAGCCAGGTGCCCGTGGTGACAGCGACATAGATGATTGTAAACAGGCCTCCACCAATCAACAGTGCGACCTGAACCACGTCTGTCCAGATGACAGCACGTAACCCGCCAAGCATTGTGTAGAGTGTCGCCACAATACCAACGCTGACGATGACCATCAGGAGTGGCCATCCGGATATCTGAGCCAATACTCTTGCTGATGCAAGAACGACAAATCCCATCCACAGCATGACCAGCAGGATGAAGAGTACAACCCCCAATCGACGTGTCTCCCTGCCAAACCGTCTTCCGAGATATTCATAGACGGAGGTAATCCGAAACCGCATCAGGAACGGAATACACAGGAACCAGACAATCAGCATTTCCAGGGGAATGGCAAGCATCTTGCCGAAGAGGTGGGTGACACCTGACTTCCAGACTTCTCCAGGTTCGGAGAGATACGTGAGGCTGGAAAGGATTGAGGCGATAACACTGATGCCGACAGCGAACCATGGCATGCTGCGTCCGGCAAGGAAGTAGTCTACGTCGCTGGACTGCCGTCGACTGAGCCAAAAGCCCAGGGCGATCATTCCAGTCAGGTAGAGAATGACAACAGTGTTGTCCTGCCAGGTAAGTGTGGCGAGCATGTCAGCAATGTCACATTGTTCACGTGGGAATTCAACCGAAAGTGGCATTGGCGAACCGTCGATGTCGCTTCCCAATCCCGGCATTCGTCTGCAGATGAAGCATTGAAAGTAATCCATCCCTTGTGACCGCGCTGTCTCCCCCCCCCGTGCATCTGCAGTTTTATGACCAGACGCTCGTGCACTTCAGTCGGGATGTGTACAATCCCCGTACGATTTTTCCCTTGATCTGATTTTCTCGGTGGAATGAACATGTCAGACGAAACATCAGACGAAGACATCGAGCAGTTTGTAAGTGCCGTGGCAGACCAGCTTGCCGCCGGTGTTCCTCAGTCAGAGGTCGTTGACCAACTGGTTGAGAGTGGCTGGGAAGAAGACGAGGCCAGACAACTCGTGCAAGACATTGGTCGCAAGGTCACTGCAGCCGGCAGTTCAGGTGGCGGCGAAGGAATGGGGTGGCTCCTTTGGATCGGTATTCTGGTCGGGGTCAACGTCCTCAGTTACCTGTTTGACTGGTCCTTCTGGGTTTATTGATTGGGTCCCGCTGTGTCGCGCGGTGAACGTGCCTTTAACAGCATCCTGGGGCTTTCTGTCTGCAGTTGGGCGATTCTTGGCTACCTGAGCGAGTTGCCTCGCCCATGGCTGGTGCAGCTTGTGATTTCTGTCGTGCATCTGTGCGTCGGTTTCCTGGTGCTGACACGTTCCGGTGTGCAACAGCACGGTTCGTTTTACGCCTGCGTGGTCAGCATTCCATCACTTATCGCGGCTGGACTTGTTCTTCAGTGGGCTCCTGCGAATTGGGAGTGGCCCGTGCAGATTGCATTTGCGATCTTTGGGGTGTGGACAGTGGTCAGTTTGTTGTCGCTGGGCCGCAGTTTTGCAGTCCTTCCGGCCCTGCGGGCAACAGTCACCCGCGGCCCATACTCTCTGGTACGTCATCCCACTTACCTGGGAGAACTGTTGATGCTGGGCAGCTGTTCCGTGGCCGCATGGTCATGGGGCAGCCTTGGACTCTTCATCGGCGTACTTTTGACTGTTGGGCTGCGGATCATGGCCGAAGAGCGTGTGCTTGAAGCTTCGCCGGACTACATCGCGTATCGCGAGCAGGTTCGGTGGCGGCTGCTGCCTGGTGTCTGGTAGAGGAATCTGTTCGCCACTGTCGCCTTCAGGTCGCCGTTAAACGACTTGGGGTGTGCTCTGCCGAACTTCGTCACTTTGTTCCTTAATCCGGCCTGCAGACGTATGTAGGCCGTGGCGAGCGAAGCGAGGGCCATCCCGAATACTGCACCGCAGGTTAGCTCAGGAATCTCGCTGCAATCTCTGATTCATCAAAGCCCTCGTTATCGCGTGGTTCGACGCGCCAGGCTTTGGTGTTCGGAGAATCTGCGACGACTTCGACAATCTCAGTGCCTCGATACCTGACTGCTACTCCATCATCGGCTGTATTGCCGGGAGGCAACTCCCCTGAAGCAACGAGCTTTTGACAGACCGGGCGCCGGAGGACGTTACTGTCATAGTGCGGGCAAAAGCTGCCGGGCCTTTCCGCGAATTGCAAACGCGATGACGATGCCCGACCTGGGGCGAACATTCCGATGCGACTCTATTCGCTTCCCTGTTGTTTGCAAAGACATTTGGGGCTTTTCCGAGCGGGCACTCGCCACTCATTCTGGAACCTGGCATCAATCGCATTGAAACGTCTGAAATGACAACCGGAATTGCCGGGTGACTGGTCAGTTAGGCTGAGTTTTTGACCATACGCGCTCGAGCTGTCTGAATGAGGGAATCGTAGAGCGATTGTCAGATAGCACCGAGCGACAGACTGGGTTGCAGAACTACACTAACTCACGGATGACGTCGCGATGTTCGAGCAAATACTGCGGGCGTCCGTTGAGATCAGGGATTTTAACATTGGCCACATCGATTCCGAGTTGCCGATACAGCGTGGCGAAAACTTCCTGGTAGTGAACGGGGCGGTCTTTCGCAGATTCGCCCATGCGATTTGTGGAGCCGATCACCTGTCCCATTTTCATGCCGCCGCCGGCGAGCATACAACCAGCGACCTGCGGCCAATGATCGCGGCCGCCGTTGGCATTGATGCGTGGCGTCCGTCCCATTTCGCCCCAGACCACGATGGAAACATCCTTCTCTAAACCACGCTCTTTAAGATCGTCAATCAACGCCAGCAAGCACTGCTCCAGGCGAGGCAGGTACTCCCGCAGTTGCATGAAGTTGTTCTTGTAAGCCAGGTCGCCGGCTTTGCGGCAGGAATGTGTATCCCAGCGGCCGAAGGATATTGTCACGCACCGTGCGCCGGCTTCGACCAATCGGCGAGCAATCAGGAAGTCCTCGTTGTGCATCGGAGCGCCGTCATCAACTGCGTCCATCGAACCACGTCCATAACGTGCGCGGATTCGCGGATCTTCCCGATCGACTTCCAACGCGGTCAGCAGACGGCTGGACGTCAAGACCTGCATGGCCTGTTGTGTAAAGTGATCGACGCTGTCCATCCGGCCGGACACCCCGTCGCGAAAGCGGTCAAAGGCGCTGCGCAGTTTCTTGCGGTCGCTCAATCGCTGCAGCGAAATCCCGCTCAAAACCATGTTTTCGCGGGCATCACCCGCCGGGCGAAACGGCGCATGGCTCGGCCCCAGGAAGCCGGTGCGCCCAGGGTCTTTCCAATTGTTCGGCGTGTCATGGATCAAGCTGACGAAAGGCGGCACAGACGCATGAACAGGGCCCTGGATTCTCGACACTGCTGAACCTAACGAGGGCTGATTCCGGGTTTTGGAATCCGCGTAGCCAAAACCGCTTAGACAAAGTTCAGACGCGTGCTCGTTCTTGGCGCCGACTAAAGAACGGATGATCGCAAATTCGTCCAACCGCTGCGAAAGCCCTGGCAGATGTTCACTGAGGTGAATCCCTGGCAATGCGGTTTGAATCGGCGAGAACTCACCACGGATTTCGCGAGGCGCATCGGGCTTCAAGTCCCAAATA
>CAJWGB010000044.1 GCA_913031625.1 uncultured Planctomycetaceae bacterium
AGATCGCGAGAATAATCTCAACGCTCTTTCGGCCATCGACGCCGTCGACACGCGGTTCTCGTCCTTCCGTGATGGCTTCAACGAAGTCCTGCAACTGGTCGCGATGGCCTACGTGAGAGATCGCTTTCGGATCGGCCGCTCCACCGGTGTTGGCTCCTCCGGCGGCGAACTGTTCGCGAATCCTGTCGTCTGCTTCAGATTGCTCGGCAAACTCCCAGCGAATCACGTCGTCCTGTTCCACGATTGCGGTTCCGGCGGTGCCGTGGATCTCAGTCTTCTTCAGCAAACCTGGCCATGCGCTGGTGGTGGCTTCAATAACACCAATAGCACCGTTGGCAAATCGAAGTGTGGCGACGCCCACGTCTTCGACTTCAATACGTTCGTGGGCGAGGGTGTCCGTCATGCCATTGACTTCGACCACGTCACCCATCAGCCAGTACAGCAGGTCGACCTGGTGAATGGCCTGGTTCATGTAGGCACCTCCACCGTCCATGCCCCATGTGCCGCGCCAGCCGCCGCTGTCATAGTATTCCTGAGTTCGCCACCATTTCACGTAGGTGTCACCCAGAGTCAGTCTTCCGAATCGTCCCTCATCGATGGCCGCTTTGAGTGCCATGTTGACCGGGCTGAACCGCGACGGAAAGATCGCACACAGCCGGACGTTGTTGGACTGACATGCGTTGATGATGTCGTCGCACCGTTCCAGTGTGATCTCAAGTGGCTTTTCAACAACCACGTGCTTGCCGGCATTGGCTGCGGATACCGCGAGGTCACGGTGCGCACCACTGGGAGTGCACACATTCACGATGGTGACACTCTCATCGGCCAGCATTTCGTCGAGGTTGGTGTAGGCCTTGCAGCCATATTCATCGGCGAACGTTCGAGCACGCTCTTCCACGGTATCGAAACAGGCAACGACAGAGGCGCCTTCAATTTCAGCGATGGCTTTCGCATGGAAGTGCGAAATCATGCCGGTCCCGACAATTCCAAATCCTGCGGACATATCTGTTCCTGACTTTTGTCTGTAAGAGCTGATGTTCAGACGAGTTTGACTCGGCAGAATTTCTTCTTACCGGCCCATACGAGCATACCGTCTTCGACCGTAATTTTCGTGTTGGGGTCATTAATGACTGTCTTTTCTTCGCCTGTTTTGCCCCCGCCGCCTTTGATGAGCCGTCGCGCCTCTCCATTTGATGACTGTAGACCGAGTTTGACCAGCAGCAGGTATCCCGGGAGAGCACCGTCTTCAAGTTCGGATGATGCGAGTTCGACTTCCGGGATGTCCTGCGGAAGGCTACTCCTGGATCCAATTTCAGCTTCCCATCGTTCAACCGCCGCATTACCCTGCCCCGCCTCGTGGTATTGGTCAACGACTGTTGCTCCGAGCTTCTGCTTGGCATCCTTGGGGTGCCCGCCGAGGATTTGACCGACTTCCTCAAGCGGAATGTCGGTCAGCAACTCGAAGTACATTCGCATGACGTCATCCGGGAGCTGCATGAACTTCTTGATCATCTCGAACGGTTCTTCTGAGATGCCAATGTAGTTGCCGAGGCTCTTGCCCATCCGTTGTCTGCCATCGGTCCCGACAAGGATCGGAGACATCACTGCAATCTGTTGATTGAGTTTCCGCTGTGCCTGCAGGTCGCGTGCCAGCATCAGGCTGTAGAGTTGTTCGGTGCCGCCGAGCTCCACGTCTGCTTGAATTTCCACGCTGTCCCAGGCCTGCATGACCGGGTACAGACATTCGTGCAGGTAGATGGGTTTCTCTTCGCGGTACCGTTTCGCAAAGTCGTCTCGCGTCAGCAACTGAGCGACCGTCACGCGACCACACAGATGCAGAATCTCTGCGAAGGTCATCTTCGAAAACCATCCGCCGTTGCGATGGACCTCGGCAGACTCGATATCGATCACTTTGCCGATCTGATTCAGGTAATCGACAGCGTTTGCCTCAATCTGTTCCTCCGTCAGTCGCGTTGCCCGTGCTTCATCGCGGCCACTGGGATCGCCCACCATCGCGGTGTAGTTCCCAATAATGATGACTGCTTTGTGCCCGAGTTCCTGAAACTGCCGGATCTTTCTGAGCGGAACCGTGTGTCCGAGGTGCACATCGATCCCGGTCGGGTCGATCCCGTACTTGATTCGCAGGGGCGTATTCGTGTCTCGACTGTGCTGCAGCTTTTTGGCCAGCTCGTCTTCCGGCACGATCTTTTCTACACCGCGACGGATGATCGTCAGCTGCTCTTCGACGGGGGGGAAGGAATTTGACACGAGTCGGGGTCCGGAGGCCAAAGGATTCAATTCAGGTGCGGGAGAGTATCATTGGTCAGGGTGGCTTTCCACCGGGAAGGGATAGAAGGCTGCGCTCTGGTTGCCTTGGGCTAATCGCCTAAGGTCGAGCTCCGCCTCGGTGTGAATATCAAGCTGCAATGGCTTGTTGGAGTCGTTACGGACGAGTCGGTTCCGTACGAGATCGTCAACTCGCGAGCCTTCCCCTGAAGATTCGGTTCCGGCCCCTTCTGCCATTTGGACATTTTGCACAGCCCGCGTATACTCCCGCCCCAATTCCTCTGCGTCTCTCTGTGCCCTCTGTGGTGAATATTGTGTCCCGGTGGAATCACCCCAGAGGGCACAGAGGAACGCGGAGCAGACAACAAACAGACTGAATATCACACAGCAGGATTGTAGAAATGGCCGACGAAGCAAATCTGGCCGAGTCCCGAGTGCTCATCGCTGACGACAACGAGCAGAACCGTGAACTGCTGGACGCCTATCTTGCCGAAGAAGGCTACACCATCCTGTTCGCGAATGACGGTCAGGAAGCCATGGATGCGGTCGATGCCCAGCAACCCGACCTGATCCTGCTGGACATTATGATGCCCAAAATGAGTGGGTATGAAGTCTGTGAACAGCTCAAGGCAGATGCCGGGAAACGCGATATTCCTGTCCTGATGGTGACGGCTCTTAATGAGCAGGGAGACATCGAAAAAGCGGTCAAAGCCGGTTGCGATGATTTTCTGACCAAGCCGGTCAATCAGCTGGAGCTCAAGACACGCGTCCGTTCTTTGCTTCGAGTACGCCACCTCGCCAATGAACGAGACCGCTTGCTCGCGTATCTGGAAGAGATGGGCCAACAGCTGGAACCACCTGGGGCGTAGCCGCTCGTTCGAATCTAATTCCTGCAGACGTGATGTTCTTCCGAGACGGCTCGGTGGGAGCCGCGCTCTCCCAGCTACTTTTCTGTCGGTGTGACGGCACTGGAAATCATCATGACCGTGGAATATCCAACAGTCTGTCTGAAAGCTCGACGCGCTCGACCATTCTTTGGACGCCATCCCTGGGTGTTCTCTTCCGCCATCGATTCAGTCATCGCGGAAACGGATTCGCTGGATCCGGGGACCTGTGTCAAGCTCGTTACTGACAAGGGCGAGTTTGTCGCATGGGGATTGTGGAACGACAAAAGCACGATTCATGTTCGGCTGTATTCGTGGGACCAGGAACGCCCATTTGACGACTATCTGATTCGGCAACGAATCAACACAGCCGTTGAACAACGACGCCTGAGGTTTGAGCTCAGCCCTGCGCATGGTGGTCGAACCGGATGTCGCCTCATCTTCAGCGAAGGCGATGAGCTGTCCGGCCTCACCGTCGACTATTACGCGGGTTTTCTGCTGGTGCAGTTCACCAGCCTCGCACTCTACCAGTACCGGGAAACCATTCTTCAGACTCTTCAGGAAGCCGTTCAGCCACTGGGCATCTGGCTTCGGACAGAAAAAGGTGTGCGGGACGCAGAAGGACTCGAAGCTGTTGATGGCCTGTTGTCCGGAGAGTCTCCCCCCCGTCCTCTGTTTATCGCAGAACACGGAATTCAGTACGGCGTAGATGTGCAGGAAGGTCAAAAGACAGGCTGCTACCTCGATCAACGCGACAATCGACTCGCGGCTGCCGCATGGCTTCGGGGCAGTATCCTCGATGCCTACTGCTTCAGCGGCGGTTTCGGGATCACGGCATTGAAGTGTGGCCGCGCCGAATCAGTTGTCTGCATGGATTCGTCTGAGTCCGCACTGAAGATTGCGCAGGCGAACGCCGAGCTGAATGAGGTCGCTGACCGCTGCGAGTTCGTTCGCGCGGACGTTAAGACAAAACTGCCTGAACTGGCGGAGCAACAGACTCTGTTCGATGGCGTCATTCTCGATCCCCCGCGCATGGCACGGACGCGAGGGGGACTCAACCGGGCCTTGAAAGCTTATCAACGCATCAACGAGTCCGGGCTGCGTCTGTTGAAGCCCGGCGGAATTCTTGTGACCTGCAGTTGCTCCGGGCTGGTCAGTCGTGAAGCGTTTCTTGAGATGATCGCCATCGTGGCACGCGAGTCCGGTCGGTCGATTCAGATTCTGGAACAACACGGACAGCCCGGTGATCACCCCGTGTCCGCAACATGTCCGGAATCCGAATACCTCAAGATGCTGATCTGCCGGGTTATGTAGAGCGCCCTCGTTGCCTCACGCTCGTTGCCTTAGGTCGAACTCCGCGTCAGCGAGCCGTGGGGGTGAGCCCACGGGCTGGCGGATCGCAGATCAATCACCGAACACAGCGCTAATCATTTGACGCGGCATGCTAAGCACACGATTCTCGCTGCTGTTCGTGATCCTGCCTGCTTTGGTTGCAACAGCACGCAGGACCAGAAGCGGCTGATCAGTGAAGCTGTAGATTCGACTGCGATCTGGTCGTTTTTCGCATTCGCCGGCGGCCTGCGGTTAAACGAGGGCCGGGCTCACAGAGCCCGGCTCCAGTCAGCGTCTGAGTATTCGCTGTTCTTCTCGGCCAACCGTGTCGACGGGGCACAGTCCGCCGGACGCCGGCGTAAACGAGGTCGGCTGAATGTCCTTTGCATACCGCAGAAGACGACTCAGCTGGATTTTTTGTCCTCGCGATTCACGGCGGTAACTCTGAGGTGGCAGCACGCTCTCCGGTGTCGTGCCTCGAGGAGGTTGCAGGATGTCAGGCACCAGATTCGGCACGGGATTCTGTGGATTGCGCGGCTGGGCTGCAGGTTGCGGCATCGGCATAGGCATCGGTTGCTGCGGCAGCACTGGCTGAGGGACGGGCGGTGGCTGATTCGGAAAACCTGGGAGTGGGGCGGGCTGACGGTTTTCGATTGGGGATAGTGGCACTGACGGTGGTGGTAACGTCTGGCCGTCCTGATTCAGTCTGCGTTTGGGAATGTCATCGAGGTCAAAGAACTTTTCCGCTGCCTGATTCCCGTTTTCGTATCGTTCCGTGTTCTCACCAGGCCGCAGTGACAACGGATAACATTCCCGTTCGTACTTGCGTCCCCATGGCCCGATTGAAAGGAAACGTTCTTCGTTAAAGACGATTCCATGGGTGTCCAGAATCGTACCGGTTTCGCGTTCGAGTGTTGCCAGTGTGGAGTTGTATCCGGTCAGTGCTGTTGCTTCTGACGAGACGGCATTTCCCCAGTCCGTGATCGCCTGCAGCACGTTCAGAAAGATGACTCGGCGAGCCCGGTTCTGAGCGTCCTGCAATTCAAGGTTAATACGGGCCGCTTCCCGTGATTCCTGGAATGCTTTGTATTGCATATAGAACTGATCGAGACTTCGAACTGTGGTTGCCAGCGTGTGTTCGGTGGCATGCAGCCCCTGTTGTATGTTGGCACGATCTCGAGCCAACAGAAGTTCGGACGAACGCAGGCTGGCCCGCGCGCTTCGAAGCGTCAGTGGTACTTCGAATGTGACACCCATTGTCCAGCTGGGATTGTCATTGATGCCGGAGTTAAGTGTGGCCCCGCTAAGCATTTGTCCACGCATGCGTGAAAATCGGTACTGGTCGAGGTCCGTTTGAGAAATAAAGTCCTTGTTCTCCGCAGCAAGCGCCAGCGATCGTTTCTCATCGTTGATCGCTCGCTGCAACTGTGCCTTCACTCGCTCTACTTCCGCTCGTCGATTTGCGAGGGCGGCCGTGTTACTGGCAACGGCCGCCTTGTAAATCCGTGGATCGATTTTGGCGAGGACCTGTCCTTCTTTGACTTCATCGTTGAAGTCGACGAGGAGTTCCTCAATCGGGCCGGACACGAAACTGCCAACATGCAGCGAAAGGACGGGCTTTACTTCTCCAGTGGCATTCCGAGTAATCCTGATCGTGCCCTGGACAACTTCAGCGGTGTTGAAATTCGGCTTGTTGCGTTCCTTCAGCCAGTCTCTGGTCTTTTGCCAGCCAAAGAAACCGGCCGCACCAATGACGGCGAGGACGACAAGGAGTTTGATGTAGAATCGCATAGTGTGGACCAGTATGAGGTAACGACGCAGTCAGTGTACCAGGGCGGGAGTCGATCCGTTTTGGTTCGATTGTATCGAATGAGATACACACCGAATCTCAGGGACTGAGAACAGCAGGAAATTGGGGGGCAGTAGCTGTGCCCGTTGCTGTTCACTCCACAGGCTGAGCGTCTGGCACCCGGGCCTGTTGGGTCCGGTTTCGGAATTCTCAGGGACTGCAGCAGGAAATGTAGCTTTGCTGGACGGCGGCGGACGGATTCCTATTCTTAACTCTCATCACAAACTTCCCGGAGAGTATCCATGCGAACCTGTCTTGTCTCTCTCACACTGACTCTCTGTCCGATTCAGTTGCAGGCTGAGGATGACTGGAATGGGATCCGCGGCTATTTCACGCCCCCGAAAGAGTGGCAGGGGAAGTTTGGTGGCTACCGATCAGTACTCACGTTTCCGGATGGTAGTCCGGTCAAGACTCCAGCTGACTGGCAGCGTCGCCGGGAGCAGATCAGATCGAAGTGGAATGACCTGCTGGGGGAGTGGCCGCCGCTGATCACCAAACCAGAGGTGAAAGTTCTGAAATCAGAGCGACCTGAGAAGGGCGACGGGACCGCAGAGGCGTTTGTCCGGCATCGGATACGGTTCCGCTGGACTCCGAACGAACTGACCGAGGGATGGCTGCTCATTCCGGATGGAGATGGCCCGCGTCCCGCAGTGCTCACCGTGTTTTACGAGCCAGAGACAGCCGTAGGCGATGGTAAACCGCACCGAGACTTTGCCCTGCAGCTGGCTCGTCGTGGTTTTGTCACACTTTCGATCGGTCCAGCAGAAGCCACCAATTCACGCACCTACGGTCTCTTCTATCCGGAGATGAATAAGGCGCAGGTGCAGCCACTGTCCATGCTTGGATGCGCGGCAGCGAATGCATGGTACGTCCTGGCTGCACGTCCGGAAGTTGACAACAAACGGATCGGAATTGTGGGACACTCCTATGGCGGCAAATGGTCCATCTTCGCATCGTGCCTGTTTGACAGGTTTGCGGCTGCCGCATGGTCGGACCCGGGAATCATGTTTCAGGACGATCGTCCGAGCATCAATTACTGGGAGCCCTACTACCTCGGCTACCACCCGATGCCCTGGCGAAAACGTGGCATGATGACGAAGGCGAATCCGGGGCGCGGGTTGTATCTGAAACTGCGCGAAGAGAATCACAATCTGCACGAGCTTCATGTGCTGATGGCTCCCCGTCCGTTGCTCGTTTCCGGTGGCAGTGAGGATCCTCCGTCACGCTGGGAGGCGCTCAATCACACCGTACAGGTCAACAGGCTGCTGGGGTACACTGAGCGAGTCGGGATGACGAATCGCCCGGATCACTCACCCAATGATGAGTCAAATGAAGTGCTGTATCGATTTTTTGAGCATTTTCTGGGGCCCGTTTCAGCAGAGGAGAAGGCGGAGAATGCTCGTTGAGAGCAGGCTGGACAAGTCTGCCGGAATTCCGAGATGATCCGTTCGCTGCCTGACGGCGTTAGACGGACGTTTCCGTTTCCTTTCCTGCCTGGAATCTCAGATGCCACACGTGTTCGTGATGGGTTTCATGACCGCATTCGCCGAATTGCTCGCGCAGGCGGGCGGTGGTGGCAATTTTGGAGGGAGTGGTCGAGGCGGTGGCGGCGGCGGTGGTGATGATGGCGTTGGAATTATTTTCTACTACCTGATTCGCCTCGCCTTTGAGTATCCGGTAATTGGCGTTCCGCTACTGATTGTCGCCATCATCGTCTTCTATGCAGGAGGCCAGAGCGGTAATGACTATCGAGTAACACGAACCATTCGCCGTGGTCGAAAAATTCAGGAAGAGCAGCAATACAATGACGCTGTTGCCAGTGTCCGACAGAGAGACTCTGCGTTTACCGAAGAGCTGTTTCTCAAACGAGTCGCAAATGCGTTTGTGACGACCCAGAATGCCTGGAGCGAGCAGGATCTGCGGCCCTGTCGCGCGTTTATCTCGGATGGAGTGCGTGATCGCTTTGAACTCTATATCGCGATGCAGGAGGCAGAGGGAATTCGTAACCGCATGAAGTCGGTTGGCGTCACCAACGCTGACATCGTGTCGGTTACCTCTGATCCGCACTTTGACACGATCCATGTCCGCATCACTGCTTCAGCGATTAGTTATAACGAGAGCCTGAAGACTGGTAGACGCGTCTCCGGAAACAGTGACACGACTCCAATTCGCTTCACAGAGATCTGGTCGTTTTCTCGCCGCCCGGGCGTGCAGACTGATCCCAAAGCATCAATCCTGGATGGCCGATGTCCGAATTGCGGAAGCCCGGTGGAGATTGTGGATAAGGCTGTGTGTTCGGCCTGTCAGTCAACGGTCAACAGCGGCCAGCACGACTGGGTTCTGTCAGAGATCACGCAGGATGAAGAATGGGTTGTGCCGTCCACGAATACAGAGGTCTCAGGTCTGGCGACGATTCAGTCGCGGGACAAGGGCCTCAATCTGCAACACCTCGAAGACCGGGCGTCGGTCATTTTTTGGCGCTGCATGATGGCGGTCTATTTCCGCGACCCCAGACGCGCGACTGCGATGCTGGACAGCGGGCTCTCTGACGTGCCGAAAATGTGGAACCCAGGTGACGATGTCTTCTGGAAGACTCCGGCCGTTGGTTCCGTCGAAGTGCAGCACGCTCAACCTGCATCAGAGGAGGACGATCACGATCGAGTGATGGTACAGGTCCGCTGGTCGGGCACTCGGTCAAAAGGAGATCGTTCAAAAGATGCAGCACGAGGACAGCAGCGGATCTACACGCACGTGATGACGCTTCGTCGCCATAAGGATGCTCAAACACATCCGGACCAGACATTTTCTTCCGGGAGCTGTTCTGGTTGCGGGGCTCCCATTGATGCGAGTTCCGAGAGCTCCTGTGGTTTCTGCGGACGGGTGCTCAATGATGGACGCGGGGACTGGGTGCTTGAGCAGGTTGGTCCTCGCCGACGTTATCAGACTCAGCCATCTGCAGTCGCAGCCGGCGGGCCACAATCCCTTGCCGATGCGCCGGACCTGTTGGTGGGGCTCGTTAAGATCATCATGGCCGACGGTCGACTTGACCAGAAAGAACGCGATCTGATTACCCGGTTCGCTCAGGAACATGGTGTTCCCAAAAGCATGTTGAAGTCCGTATTCGAAACTGTGATGGCTGAGGATGACGATCACATTGAAGTGCCCCGGAATCGTCAGGAAGCCCGAGCATTTATGGAGTTTCTTGTCCGAGCAGCACTGGTGGATGGAAGCGTGTGTCGATCAGAGCGGCGCCTTCTGGAACGCGCTGGAGCCCAGGTGGGCTGGTCGAAAGTGGATCTGAAGATGACGATCGGGCGTGTCCGCAAGGAGATGATGTCCAGTGCGATTGACGCCATCAGACGAAAGAAGCGATCACGATGACACAGCAGGCCGCGGACACGCGGGCAATCTGGCAGGCGGGTGTGGATGCCGTGCGTTCAGAATCCCTGGTTCGGAACAGCATCAGGGCGACTGAAACGGAGTTGGAGATCTGCGGTCACCAGTTTCCGCTTCGGGGAGGTCGTATTGAGATCGTGGGGTGCGGAAAGGCGGGAGCCGGGATGGCCGCAGGGACACTGGAGGCACTTGGTCCTGTCAGCGACCAGATGGAGATTTCCGGCTGGGTTAACGTGCCAGCCGACTGTGTTACCACCCTGCCCTGCGTCACGCTGCACCCGGCTCGTCCGGCGGGGCTAAACGAACCGACTGAAGCAGGTGTCGAGGGAACGCGCGAGATTCTCAGACGGCTCAACAGTCTTGGCTCGACGGACATGGCGCTGGTATTGATTTCCGGAGGAGGAAGTGCACTGTTGCCGGGACCAGTTCCTCAGATCTCACTGGCGGACAAACAGCGGGTGACACGCGTGCTGGCTGCCGGTGGCGCCGCGATCAATGAGTTAAATGCAGTCCGCACGATGTTGTCGGAAGTCAAAGGCGGCAGGCTCATTCAAAACTGTCAGGCAGAGCACGTGGTTGCTCTGATCATCTCCGATGTGATTGGGGATCCGCTGGACATTATTGCCTCAGGGCCGACCACGCCGTCCAGCGCCACCAGCACCGCAGCGTTGCAGGTCCTCGCACGATATGACGGAGATCGCTCTCGAATCAGCAGTGCGGTGTACGATTTCCTTGAATCGCAGAATGTGGCGTCCGATGAGGCGCCTCCTCGCGTCACGAATCTGATCATTGGCTCTAATGCCATCGCCCTGTCCGCTGCGACTGCAAGAGCCGAGGAACTTGGCTATCAGGTGGTCAGTCTGGGTTCAGAAAATTCGGGAGACGTGAGGGAGCACGCAGATCGATTGCTGCAGACCATGGATTCAGCGAGTTGCGAGGGGCCCGTTTGTGTTTTGGCAGGCGGAGAGACGACCGTTCAACTGACGGATACGGACGAACCTCGATCCGGTGGACGAAATCAGGAACTCATCCTGTATGCGGCCTCCCAACGGCCTGATGCCTCGGCATGGACGGGGAGATGTCTGCTGTCAGGTGGAACGGACGGGGAAGATGGGCCCACAGATGCCGCTGGCGCGTTTCTGGATGAGGAGATCGCCGAACGGATTACGGGTCTGAGTCCGGATTCATTCCTTGCGATTAATGATTCCCACACGTGGTGCGATCAGGTTGGAGCACTGATCCGGACCGGACCCACGCATACGAACGTGATGGATATCGCCGTCGGTGTGGTGGACGGCAGGTAATACGCTCCAGCCCGCCGCGGGCTGATGAAACGCTGCAGTCTTATGCCCCTTGAACAGTCTGCAGTCTCACGACTCCAGCTACGGGATGAGATCGGCGTTCACTCTCCATCCATTTCGGTTTCCCAGGCTTTTAGCTTTGCCTGCAGGCGGATTCTGTCGCGATCTGAGTCCAGACCGCCCTGCTCCGTTGGATCGTTCTTAAGATCAAACAGCCATTCCTCTGTTTGGCTGCCTTCTTCTTTTCGTACCAGCTTGGCGTCTCCGTCACGGACGGCCGTCCATGTTCGGTCGCCACGTTTACCGCGCCAGAACAGGGTTCGGCGATAGTCGTTGTTCTCTTTGACAATGTGTTGAATGATGCCGTCTCCATCAAGTCGCAGTCCCTGCAGTTTCACCCCCGCGATCTCAAGGAATGACCGCGTCAGGTCAAATGTCATGCAGGGTTGATGTGACTCAATGCCCGACTTGATTTTACCAGGCCAGCGAATGATCAGCGGAACTCGAATTCCTCCTTCATAGGTTGTGCTCTTCGCCCCCCGGAGCCCCCCCATGTGAGCGGCTGCCGCGAACCCGCCATTGTCGGATGCAAAGACGACGACCGTATTGTCCGTGATGCCGCAGTCGTCGAGTGCCGTGAGGATCCTTCCAACCTGTGTGTCGAGGTCCTGCAGCATTGCGACGTAGGTCTCGTCGTCTGCTTCCATCCAGTTTTCTTTGGTGACAATCTTCTCTCTGTCCTTCGGGCCCTGAAATGGGAAGTGCGGACACTCATGAGACACGTAAAGAAAGAATGGTTTGTCTGCTCCTGCCTGTTCCCTGATGAAGGCCACACTGTCGTTTGTGATCAGATCAGTCATATATCCATCGCGATCGGCGGGTTGATCTCCGGAATACAAAACGTGCAGATCGCTTGTTTCACGATGATTGAAGTAATGCACATTCCCGCCGAGGTATCCGAAGAATCTGTCCCACCCGTGCACCATGGGGTTGAACCTGGATTCGTAGCCGAGGTGCCATTTGCCGTAGACGGCGCACGTATAACCCTGCCTTTTGAGTTGTCCGGGAATCACCGTGCTGCTGGCGGGCAAACCCAGGTTGTTTGCTTTCGCTGCTTCGATGGCGTCGTCGTAACGGCCAACGTTTCCAGTCCCAATGGCGCACTCAAGTCCCTTGACTCGCTGCTGATATCGCCCTGTCAGAAATGCGGTCCGGGTGGGGCTGCATTCAGTGCCGTTTGAATAGTGTTGCGTAAACCGAACTCCGTCTTTGGCCAGTTGATTGATGACGGGAGTCTTTGCACGCGGGTGGCCGTAGCACTCGAGGTCACCGTATCCAAGGTCGTCGGCAAGAATGAAAACGATGTTGGGTTTGGGGACTGTTTCTGCTGACACTGATGGTGGCCCGGCAACCAACAGTCCAGCAATGACCAGGTGGAGTAATACGGTGATGAGTCTCTGAAACGGCATACGAGATTCCGCAGTTTGATTTGAAGTTACCGGGCGAAGCCGGCTTGTTGAGTGTCCGGCGTTCGGCGGCTGCAAGCCACTGTCACAGGAGGTTGAAGGATTAGCTTCGGGCAAAAAGCGATTTCCTGGGAGGTTGGTATGTCACATTGAGGTGAGGTGTTGGAAGAGTTTTCTGTCCGGTGCCGACGGATCGACAGCCGGCTTCCACCAGGCCGCTGGTTAGTAGAGTTCGCTCAATTGGGTTTGGGGATTTGCCGGTCCGGAATGTCTGTTCTGCACGCGCCATCAGTTCTGCGGAGTACGTCACGTTGGGAGTTGGGGGCAGATAGAACAGTGTCGACAAGGGAAGATCCTGTCCCTTGATGCGGGCGGCAAAAGTAAAGTCGCTGACCAGCCCATTCATCAGCAGCATGGTTGCTTTGGTTCCATCACGGTAACCGATCCGATAGGCCAGTGGCTCTTTTACCCATTCACGAATCTGTTGGGGCGTCGGATATCGGTGACTGAAATCTCCGGGCTGCCGGAGTGTCTGGCAGCGAGTCAGGCAGGCGTGGAAGAGTTTGGGGTCCCAGCCGCCGGCGGCCCAGCTGCCGGATTCCATGGCCTTCCAGACAGAGTCTCCTTTCAGTCCCTGGACAGTTGCGACACCGGTTTCACCACCTTTTCGCCGCTCAGCCATGCATTGAATTACTTCAAGCGCATGAAAGTCGTAGCTGTCCATTCCTCCCATGGCCACACACATCATTTCTTCAACGGGAGCGTGGAGCGGCATGTCGATGGATGGCATGCGCCATGTGACCGGCAGCGATGAGCCTGCCGCAAAACCAAAGTTCAGCTCCTTTGAAATCTCGACCATTTCTTTAGCCCAGTCCCATTTCCATGACAGATGTTTGTCATTGAAGACGGGGACTGACTGGCCATCCTTTCGATACACGTCCGTGACTGCTTTGAAGAACTCGTACCGGGGATACTTCTTCTGCCCGAATTCATTCTTTTCATAGTCACCGTGTTCCCCAATGATCAGGACTGCATCCACATTGATTTTTTCTGCGTCGATGCGCAGCGTTTCCTCAATGGACGACAGGATGGGAAACCCAAATTCTTTGGCACGTGCTCTTCCAAGTTCACCTTCTGGAAACTGATCAATGTAGGCGCTGACAACTTTGAACGGTGGCATATGCCAGCGGCCCTTGATTGGATATCCGTGGAGGAATCGTTCGGCCATATGCCATGCGTGAGAACGATTCCGCCAGACGGTCGTGACGACAGCCAGCCTTTTCTGTTCGGGTACCGGCTCTGCCTGCGAACCCGGGAGCATTGCCGCCATTGATCCGAGAGCCGAGGTCTGCAGAAATCGTCTTCGTTGCATGATCGTCTCCATTACCAGGGGAAGGGAAGGAATGGTATTCCTGCCACTATAAGTAGAACCCGGGGTGGGGCCAACTACCTGACAATGCATAAGGTTTACCAGGATTGCCGGATCGGCTGAAGTCTGCGTCTGGGTTCTGTGATTCGCGGACGCGTCAAAGGTCGTGGAACGGAAGTGCCGAAGGGGACCACAAGCGGTGCCTTGCATTTTACGCCGCTACTCGCTTTGAAGAAAGGACTCTCATGCGATCCCGTCTCACATGGATGCTGCTTCTTGCCCTTGTCTTTGCGCCCGCTCTTTCCTCACCGGCCGTTGCCCAGGAAACAAAGCGCCCACAGCCCCTGCGACTTCGCAATGTGGAGCTGAACAAGGCCGGCAGCCTGGAAGGACGGCTTCTCAACCGCGACGGCAAGCCACTTGTCGATCAGGTGGTGACTGTTCGCGATCAGGGAGACCCCAGTCGGGTTGCTCACCGTGTTCGCACAGATCAGACCGGACGATTTGTCATTCCCGAATTGAAGTCCGGTATGGTTGTGATTGAGACTTCCAGGGACACTTATGCTGTCCGCGTCTGGGCGCATGGAACTGCTCCGCCGAAGTCGCTCAGGAATATTGCACTGATCAAGTCCGGTGCTCAGACCCTGCGTGGGCAGGATGGTGAAGAGCAGTTGAGGCTGATCGAGTGGATCGAATCTTTGTCTCCGGCGGAGATCGCGGCCCTTGGAGCCCTCGGTGTCGCTCTTGTTGCGATCCCACTGCGGCTCAATGAAGGCAGCTGATT
The DNA here is from genome assembly GCA_913031625.1 of uncultured Planctomycetaceae bacterium. Lineage (GTDB taxonomy): Bacteria > Planctomycetota > Planctomycetia > Planctomycetales > Planctomycetaceae > Fuerstiella. The sequence continues at coordinate 14,668 of CAJWGB010000044.1, forward strand.
CACGTGGACGGGATGGAGTTGGAGCCTGGCCGCTGGGTCGGGCTTTTTTTATGCGCTGGAATCCAGGGGCAGTTCGCCCGTCCTTGTGGAGGCCTGCCTCCACGATATGATGGTTTGAATTGAATGTATTGACTGTGAGTCCCTTTGTTTTTCCCGGATCCTTCCTCATGTCCCGAATTCTGACCGTGTTTCTTTTGTGCCTGCCCATCTCGTTGGTATCTGCTGAAGATGATGCCGAAAAAGGCTTCACCTCAATCTTCAACGGAAAAGATCTGACTGGCTGGGATGGTGACCCTCGTCTCTGGAGCGTCAAAGACGGCGCAATTCATGGGGAGACAACCGCCGAAAACAAGGCCAACGGAAATACGTTTCTCATCTGGAAGGACGGACGCACCAGAAACTTTGAGCTGCGACTGTCGTTTCGCTGCAACGCGACCAATAACTCAGGCATCCAGTACCGATCAAAGCACATCACGGAGAAGGCTCGCAACAAATGGGTTGTTCGCGGGTATCAGCACGAAATCCGGAATCAGAATGTCCTGCCCAGCGTCTCCGGGTTTATTTACGACGAAGGCGGTTCGACGGGTGGTCGAGGGCGAATTATCCTTGTCGGCCAGAAGGGTGAGTGGAAAGGCAAGAAGCTGGAACTGGATGAGAAGTCACTGATTACGGCAGATGAATACAAGAAGCTGTTCAAACTTGATCAGTGGAATGACGTGATCATTCGGGCTCAGGGCAATCACATCCAGCATTACATGAACGGTCGTCTGGTTCTGGATTTCACGGATGCTGAGGATCGGGCGTTGCTGGACGGAATTCTTGCTCTGCAACTGCACGCCGGTAAGCCAATGTTCACGGAGTTTAAAAACATTCGAATCAAAGAGCTGAAGTAATTGGACTTGTCAACAAATCAGAAGTGGCCTGTTCGTTGAACAGGCCTCCGATGGTTTCGTTGTTCCGCTTGTCCGGGCCGTTGTTGACTCTTTCCATGGCAAATCGGGCCAGGCTGGAGCCTGGGCATCGCTTTACAGATCGCAGCTTTTTAATTTCAGGAAGCGGAGCCCGACCTCAGGCGATTCGCCTCAGGCAACGAAGGCACAGCTTTTAACCCAACATGCGGCATCACCTCGCATTCTTTCGCCAGTTTCGTCAACGTTTTGAGACCACCGGTGCGATTGCACCAAGCAGTGGTTTTCTTGCCCGATCGATGACTCGGTATCTGGCTGGCAGAAAAGATGAGCCCGTGCGTGTCCTTGAGATTGGGCCGGGCACCGGACCTGTGACGAAGAAGATTGTTCCGCTCCTGCGCGAAGGGGATCGGTTCGATCTTGTGGAACTCAACGAGTCCTTTGTACAGATTCTGCAGAATCAGTTTGAAAGAGATCCGGCATGGCAGCCTGCAGCTTCGTTCTCAGAAATTCACTCTCTGCCGATTCAGGAATATGCTCCGGAGGAAAAATATGACTTTGTCATTTCCGGATTGCCGCTGAATAATTTTCCGGCTGATCTCGTTGAGTCCATCAGCGATTCCTATTTCAAGCTTCTGAAGTCTGGCGGAGTGCTCAGCTATTTCGAATACATGTATGTTCGTCCGATTCGCAAGGTGGTCAGTCGAGGGGACGAACGCGTACGCGTAAGGCGAATTGATGAAATCATGCAGGGGCATTGCGACCGGCACCGGATTCGGCGCGACAGGATCTGGATTAACGTGCCGCCGGCATGGGTCCAGCACCTGCAACTGCGAGAAGTGACTGACTGACGAGATGCCTTCCGACAGCCGATCATTGCAGCATTGGTCTTGAGACTCGTTCCGGATGAGTCAGCAGCCATCACTCTGCCGCACGCGGAAGCGACCGTAGCCAAACGAGTCCATCGAAGTCAGCAGGTGCGAGATCCGTTCGTCCATGCAGTGCCCGTCTACAATTCCTGCTGCGAGTGTACCTGCTGTGATGACTGCGACCCGACAGACGGACATTGGGAGCTGGAATTCGGTGAGGTCGGCAAAGAGTTCCTCTTCGCTGCAGATCTCCCCAAACTTCCGTCCCTGATAAGTCAGCTCCATGCCCCTCAGATCCGGGCTCCACTCGTAATCGAACGGACCGAAGACTCGCCCTCGCGTCACGACCCAGAAAGCTGTCTGATCCAGCAGAATTTCGTCCGCAGGAACCGTCTTTTGTTGAGGTGGCCGATTGGGCGTCATTTCACAGTCCGAATGATCTCTCGATTGGGGCACTGTGGCGTGCCGGCAGGGATATTAAGACGACCGTTGAAATGCCTCCTACACCAGAATGATAAATCCCGAATGAAAACCGGAACTCAAAAATGAAACCCGGCGAGAATCGCTGTTTGCACACTCGGAGGTGACGATTCGTCCGCAGACGAAAGAATTGCCGTGAACTGGAATTCGAGTGAGACTTCAGGTGATTTGCCCTGACTGCGGGGACGGGGGTTGACAAGAGAAAGCTGGTCCGATTATCAATGCGTCACAGCAGAGATGCTTCAGTATCTGTGCTGTCACTGAACCTGATTTATTTCTTCTGAGTCATGCATCCAACCCGTGACTCCGTTGAAGAACTGCCGGATATTCGAGGGCTGGAAAATGCTGTTGATGCTGATTGACTCCATCATTGAACAACAGAAAGCCACTGGACTGATTTCATCCTCAGTGGATGGCCACGGCTTGTTTTCGCCACAGATGCTTGAGGATGAAGAGGAATTCAATCCGGAAGACATTTACGGCGACGGCGAGGACGATGAGCTCGACGACGACGAAGATGAAGAGGAGTACGACGACGACGACGAAGATGATGACTTCGACGACGACGAGGACTTCGAAGGAGGAGACGACTTCGACGACGACGAGGACGACGACGAGGACCTCGATGACGAAGATGACTTCGACGACGACGATGAAGAAGATGACGATGATGGTTTCGACGACGATTTCTGATTGACGTTGATTCGGACTCACAGTGTAAATCTGATATACAGCGGACCTGCTGAGCAGTTCCGCTGTTTTCATAGGCTGCCAGTGGAGTTATTCACATCACGTCATCAAATAAGACCTCATGCTGAAGATCAGACAACAGGCTGCAGAGGCCGTCGCTCGAATTCGCCAGGACTGGGATGGGACTCCTGCTGTGGGCATGGTTTTGGGAACCGGCCTTGGCGGGCTGGCAGACCAGATCGATGTTGCTGCAAAGATTCCTTACGAGCAGATTCCCCACTTTCCTGAGTCCACAGCGCCGTCGCATGCGGGCACGCTGGTCTGTGGCACACTGCACGGAGTACCTCTCGTGGCAATGGAAGGTCGCTTCCATTACTACGAAGGTTACTCAATGCAGCAGGTGACGTTTCCGATTCGTGCGATGAAGGCCCTGGGAGCTGAAACTCTTGTCGTCACCAGCGCTGTGGGCGGGATGAACCCTCAACACAAACTGGCGGACATCATTATTCTGGAAGACCACATCAATTTGATGCCGGACAATCCATTGCGAGGCATTAACGATGATGAACTTGGTCCCAGGTTTCCGGACATGAGCGAACCGTTCACGCGATCATTGATTGAACAGGCTCAGACGACTGCCTTGAATCTTGGGATCGCCGCTCATAAGGGAGTACTTGTTGCTGTGTCGGGACCGAATCTCGAAACCCGCGCGGAATATCGAATGCTGCGTCAGATGGGTGCGGACATCGTTGGCATGTCCACGGTTCCCGAAGTCATTGTGGCGAACCACGCTGGAATGAAGACGATTGGATTCTCTGTTGTCACCGACATGTGCCTGCCGGATGCACTGGAAGCAGTCGACATTGAAAAAATCCTTAAGGTTGCAGCCGAAGGTGGAGCCCGACTGGAACAGCTGATTGCAGATTTGTTTCGGCAGTGGGGCGAAGCGTGAGGATTACCACGTGGAACGTGAATGGTCTGCGTGCCGCTCTCAGAAAAGGTTTTGCGGACCACCTGGAACAGATTGCCCCAGACGTCCTGTTGCTTCAGGAAATCCGAGTCACGCCGGATCAGCTTCCGGAAGAATGGCGGCAGCCCGAAGGCTGGTATGTGCAATGGCACCCGGCCGAACGCAAAGGGTATTCGGGGACTGCCGTCTGGAGCCGTCACCCGTTTGATGTGCTGGGCCGAGGCACATCTCGAGACGATTCAGACGATGAGGGGCGTCTGTTGACGGTTCGCTGCAGAGGATTGGACATATCGAGTGTTTATCTGCCGTCCGGATCGAGTGGTCCGGAACGGCAGGAGATCAAGGAACAGTGGATGCGCAGGTTTCGACGCTGGGCGGGTCGGCAGGACTCGGACACTCCGGTGCTGTTTGGTGGAGATCTGAATATTGCACACACCGAGCAGGACATCTATTACGCAAAGTCCAATCAGAAGACGTCGGGATTTCTGCCGCATGAACGCGAATGGTTTGGCAACCTGTTGGAGTCGGGCTGGTCCGACCTTGTCCGACAGCACTTTGGCGATCAGCAGGGGCCCTATTCATGGTGGTCCAACCGGGGACGAGCTCGGGAACTCGATCGCGGCTGGCGAATCGACTATCTGTTGGCTAATCCGGCGGCCGCCAGCCGATTTCAGGCGGCCACCATCCATCGGGCAGGAGGACTGCAGGTAAGTGATCATGCGCCGGTTTCAATCGATTTGATCGACGCGTAGCCGTCGCGCCGTGATACTTGCTGCTCCAATGCCGGCAGCAGTGTGTTCCACTTCTGTCGGTGAGCTGCCACTGACTGAAGATTATGGGCGATATCGCTTAGCTGCTTGAAGCAGTCAAAGAAGCGCGTGACGACGGGACTGAGAACCTGTCGCGCGCGGTCTATCATGAATTGCGCATAATTGCCGCGGCTGTCATACGGTGGGCGATAGCCGCAGCTTCCACACGCTCGCACGACCGAGGGCGTCGTGATTATCATGAGACTATTCCTGTTCTGCTGGAGACGTCTTCATGCGTGTTGTTCTTCTGTTCGTCTGTCTGTCTGCTGTTGCTTTTGCCACCGACCCCACCGACGTTTACCCTGCCGGCAAAGTGCCTCCCGATTCTCGCCTGAGCGAACTTAGAACGCTCAATAGCTATTTCCCGTTTCACAAGGTCGAGACAAAAGAGGAATGGCAGACTCGCCAGGCCGAAATTCGGCGACGACTGCTCGTGTCACAGGGCTTGTGGCCAGAGCCTACGAAGGCTCCTCTGAATGCAGTCATCCACAGCACGGTCAGGTTTGGCGACTACACCGTTGATTGTGTTTACTTTGAATCGATCCCGGGCCACTACGTCACTGGTAGCCTCTATCGGCCGCGCGGCCAGGGGCCGTTTCCAGCCGTTCTGTGTCCACACGGACACTGGCGCGATGCTCGCTTCTATGACGCTGGTGAAGAGGCTGCTCAAAAGCTGATTGATTCCGGCGGGGAAGAACTGATGAGTGCCGCGCGTAATCACATTCAGGCCAGGTGCGTGCAACTGGCTCGCATGGGGTGTGTTGCTTTCTTTTATGACATGACCGGCAATTGTGATTCCATACAGCTTCCGCACCGACCGGATAGCTCTGACCACCTGGATACGGCTCAGGACTGGGGCTTCATGGGAGTTCAGGCGGAGCTGCGTTTGCAGAACATGATGGGACTGCAGACCTGGAACTCTGTACGTTCCATCGACTTTCTGGCGTCCCTTCCGGAAGTGGATCCTGAACGGATCGGAGTCACCGGAGCGAGCGGTGGTGGAACTCAGTCAATGATCATTGCCGCGATTGATGACCGAATCGCCGCCGCAATGCCGTGCGTTATGGTCTCGACGGCCATGCAGGGAGGGTGCTCGTGTGAGAACGCTGCACTCATGCGGATCGGCATGGGGAATGTGGACATTGCCGCCGCCGTTGCTCCCCGACCCCTGGGACTCACTGCGGCAGACGACTGGACGAAAGAACTTCAGACCAAAGGTTACCCGGACTTAAAAAATCTTTACGACATGCTGGGGCACGAAGATCGGCTGACGGCCGCGTTTCACATTCAGTTTCCTCACAATTACAACCTGGTTAATCGCCGACACATGTACGAATTTTTCAATCGTCATTTTGGCCTCGGCCACAAAACGCCGTTTCAAGAACAGGATTTCGTGCGTCATTCACGCAGAACACTCAGCGTGTGGAATGAAGATCACCCTGCTCCATCCGGCAATCGTGTTGGCGACCCTCACGAGATTCGTATTCTTCAACTGGCGACCATGGATGCTGAGGAAAAGATCTCGGAACTTGTTCCTGCAGATCAGGCTGGCGTCACTGAATGGCAGCGTGTGGTTGGTGGTGCATGGGAGACCATTTTGGGGCGACGAATAGAACAGGTGGGGGATGTACGGTTCTCGATTGCCAAACGTGATCGTGTGAACGATGTGGAGCTTCAGGCTGGCACAATTACACGTGGCGTTGAACTGGTGCCGACAGTTGTTCTTCGCAAGTTGGACACACCTCAGAAGGCGGCGGTCGTCTGGATCACAGATACAGGAAAAGCAGCCGTGTTAAAGGGGGACGGTTTTGACCCGTCGGTTCGAGCTGCTCTGGATGAAGGCCTGACTGTGATTGCTGCCGATCTGTCCGGGCAGGGAGAGTTTCTTGCAGACGGAAAGCCGCTCACGTCTCAACGGATGGATGCTCAGCGAGGAGGCGGGCAAACGTGGCATAGGTTTGCAGGCTACACATACGGGTACAACCATCCCCTGTTTGTATTGCGAACGCACGATATTCTGACAGTGCTGCAGTTTGCCGGAAGTCAGGCTCAGGACGTCCACCTGAAGGGCTTCGGGTCAGTGGCCGGTCCGCTCGTTCTGGCCGCTCGAAGTCAGGCAGGAGACGCGGTACGTGAGACAGTTGTTGACGTTGGAGATTTTGAGTTTGGTCGCCTGAAGCGGAAGGATGACCCCATGTTTGTTCCGGGAGCCGTCCGATACCTTGGGGTTGATGGACTTGCGAGTGTCTGTGTGCCACACAAGGTGACAGTGATCAACGCGGACGTTTCGACTGCTCACCGGGTGTATCGGGCGGCTGGAACAGCGGATCAACTTACGACGGCAAATCGTTGATCAGAGAGCGACGCACAAGGCGTGAGCTTGACGGTGACCGACGTCGGTGCGATTCACACGAAGGACCGACTTCCAGTCCGTCAATTTCACTCTGTGATTCTCTGCGCCTCGTTGGTGGACCTGCACGCCCTTGAAATTCACCGCACAGCACACAAAGAGTTTCCGTGTAGCTCCTGCCCGGTGGCGAAGGACTGAATGTTGGTCCTGCGTGTGGCCGGGTTCTGTGAGCTTACGCCGCAGTATCAGCGGTCGCGGATACTGCGACAGCATCTGCTTCTTCTGCCGGTACGTCGTCTGCTTTGCGGCCCTTTGGCAGCTTGTCTTTGACGTCGTAGGCCTGGCCGATCATTCTCAGTCCGCGGATCAACCACCACGTCATGTCAACTTCCCACCAGCGATGACCGGCAGGAGCAACGCTGGGGTGGGCATGGTGATTGTTGTGCCACCCTTCTCCGTAGGCGACCAGAGCAACCCACCAAAGATTGCGAGAATGGTCCCGAGTATCGTAGTTGCGATATCCCCAAAGGTGAGTTGCAGAATTAACGAACCACGTTGAGTGATACGCAAACGTCATTCGAACGCACATGCCCCAGACGAGCCATGACAGGCCAGTCATCCAGCCGCCGTACATTGTTCCTGCGGCCAGCAGAACCAGTCCCTGAGCCCACAGCCAGAGTGGGAATGTCTTCTCAAAGAACTTCATCATCGGGCGTTCAACCAGTTCCGGAATGTACCGCTTCCAGAGCAGATCTCGATTCTCGCCTTTGCGTTTCACGAAGAGCCATGTGAGGTGCGACCACCATGTCCCGTCGGTTGGAGAGTGGGGGTCTCCGTCCTGATCGGATTTCTGGTGGTGGAGGCGATGCGTGGCCGCCCATGTCATCGGTGACCCCTCACCAGACAGACTTCCCGCGAGCATGACGACGAATTCGGCAGGCTTCTTCAGCTTCAGTGATTTGTGGGCAAGGTACCGATGGTAGCCGAGGCAGATTCCAACGCTGCACGTAAACCAGTGGAGCGCGACGCAGATGGCCAGACCTTCCCACGAAAACATTGACGGGATAAATGCAGCCAGTGCACCAATGTGAATGAATGCCAGAAAGCCTGTAACGATCCAGTCCACATTGCCCCATCGCAGCTGGGCTGGAGCAAAGACCTCCTGCAGCGTCTCGTTTTCGGCCTGCCGCTGTGCTCGCTTCTGTTCGATCTCTTCTGAAAGTTCCAGGGAGATGCCGAGTGTCGTGATGGATCCACTCATGTCTATTCCGTATCCGACGCAAACAGAGAAGTTGAGGTAGTCGGGCAAGTTACTGAAGGACGCGCGACCGAAGGCGTATGCTCGACCATACGCCGGTTTTCGTCATGCCTCAACCCCACGCCTGTCGGCAGGCAGTCAAACATTCGTAAATGTATTGTAAATGCCGTAAGTGATTTTTCAGTTAGGGTTTACGTCAAATAGGTCCGCCGTCTGGAACCCCAGTTTGGAGACTTCTGCACGTTCGAAATTGAGAACCAGCGAGCTGCTTGAAGAGTGGATTTCCCGCTGGTTAATCCGGAGGCCTCCCCAGGAAGTGCTCCAGATTGTTAGTTTGGGAGGTCTGGCAGTGCACTGGCGAAGAGCTCTGAGCTGCGGAGTGTCAATGGACGGATGTCATGGTGTCGCCACTTCTTGGCTCCGGAGTTGAGTACGGCTTGATCTGCGGGCTGCCCCGCTCCGCCGCTCGTTTCGCGTTCGCCTGCGGCTGCCGGTTAGACAAGACACCCCACCGACCGCAACTGGGTTGTCCGCGGGACCGAAGACGCAGCCCTGTACCAGCGGTGGCCGCCCGCAGACGCTCAGCAAAAATAAGGCGATTTTGCTAAGGCAACGAGACCGCAGCTCCTGTTACTCGGCGGAGCTTGATCTCTGAGTTGACCTGCGAATGGTCAGCAACCTTCACATTCGTCAGCTGCCAACGGTCACCGGACCATTTCAGCTGCACGTCGCCCACGAATCGGTTTCGCCGGCTGTGAATGTGTCCCCAGTGTTCGATTGTTCCGGACACCACCCACTCTACCCTGCCCGCCAGTGTTCCTGGCGGCGCATCGGTGGTTGGACTCAGGGTTGTACTGACGACGCTCACATCTTCCACTGTTGCGATTGCACCGCCGTCAGATTGTTCGCGGATGCCATCCACCATTTCCAGAAAGATCTCCTGACTCAACTCGGCGTCTGTTGTCACTGCAAGTGCATCGTAGATCCGTTCCTCGTCTGGAAGGGCGAATGACGAATAGGTTTGACTGAGGACCGACGTGACTGCCGTTTGGAATTCATCGTCACTCAGTTGCAGCTTTCCATATGGCAGGACAATGCGACCCGGTGCGCCGATCAATATCAATGCGGCGGCAAGGAATCCGAGTGTTCCGGTAAGTCGCTGCCACGATTTGAGTTGTTTCATGGCGGACAGAAGGAGAGCGCAGACCACCATGGCTCCACTGAGCGTGGGAATCCGTGTTTCGTGATACCACGGTTCGGGTGCCTGGACCGAGACGGGATGCGGAATTGCGGCCCCGTCATAGCGCCATGACCATGTATTTCGATTGCCCGTTTGTGTGAGTGAGACACGCCGAATGGGGTCTTCGTGCTGGTCATCGATCACAATCAGTCGCACGCCGCGGAATGAATTGCTGAAGCAATTCCATGTCAGGGTGAGACCGGATTCTTCCGGCGGAATGTTCCATTTCAGAATCAATCCCAGACGTCCGCTGGCAAAGGCGACATCTTCGGGTTGGGGGCGGTATGCAAAGTCGGTCAGGTCGGCGCCGTAGATGTCGCACCGATCAGTCACAGGCGCAATCAGACTGTCGTCTGATGTGAGCCTGATCCCTTCTTTGAACCACTGGATGATCTCGGGACGGAGCGCGTCCTGTTCAGGGACGGTCAGGGTGGCGGGCTGATTGCGTTCCAGTGGCACAGCATCATTCAGAGTCGACAGCGGCATCAAAACCTCGAGTCGCGTCTGTTCCGGCTCCTGATAAAGGAACGCGTAAACCGAACTGAAACTGGTGATTCCAAATGCGGCTTCATCTCGCTTTGCAATCCACCTGCTGCGAGCATCGTCAGTCGCATCCTGTGCTGGAGGAGGCTGGCGAGGATCGAATCGAATCGTGCGAGGCTTCTCTTCTTCCAACTGCCCTTCGAATAGCAGCCCGCCTCCGTCCTGAATGACCGTCAACTGCATTTCAGCCGGGAGTACCTGGCCGGGGCCGCTAAACGTCTGTTCAAAAGTCAGCACCGCATCGGACTTGTCGAAAGCGACCATGAACTCAAACGTAAGTCGATGCTTCATCAGTTGATCGACGGCCGCACCGTCGGCTGGAATGTCGAACCTAACCGAAGGTGATGATCTGGGTGAAAGCACTTTGCCATCAGCGGACCGAATTAAAAATCGGTCCGCAACGAACTTCAGGTGTCGATTAATGCCTCTCTGAATCTCGTCGGGAGGAATTCTGCCTGCTTGATTCTGCTTTAGGTTGTGGAAGAGGTACAGGTCCTCCAGAAAGACATCGACGGTGATCGTTGCCCTGCCAGCTCGCAGGTCAACCAGTGTTCGACTAATGGAGAGTGGATGCGTGGCCTGCACCACCGCTGCATTGAAGGCCGGAATCAGCGTGAACAGAAAGATGAATTGCCGGCAGACAGTCATGAACGCGCCTGACTCAGGGAAGAAATCCACGTTCGCGGAGGTCATTCAGATTGTCTGGTGCGCTTTCGATAATCCGTTCGGACGCGTACTTCAGCAGTGCCACGCCGGACAGGCCGGCAGGAGCAGTCAGGATCGCAACGCGATCTTCTTCCTCATCGTCCAGTCGCCGATTCAGACGATCGACAGCCTCCTCAATCGTGTCGGTCACGATCTGTTCATTGCTGCTGTGGTTGACGAGTTTCAGGTTTGAGAACGCAGCGGACCGCGACATCAGAAAATCAGCCATTCCCGTCTCTTCATTACTCTCGAAGAAGTCTCGGAACTCGGGCTGCATGTTTTCCGGAGTGATGATTCGAGCACGTGAGATTGTGATGTTTCCGCGGCGGATTCTTACTGTGTCCTCATTCTCTCCCGCGGGGGTCACAAGGAAATAGGGCAGATCTGATTCTCCGAACGTAAACAACCCGTAGTGCACTCGTCGTTCAACGCGCACCGATTCCCACAATTGTCGGAAGTAAAGTTCCTGTTCGAAGTCGCCAAACATAGGGGAGGTTTGCAGGAAGAAAGTCTCGCGGAAAATCATTGCCCGTGGAGTGCGGGTATTGTCAGGGAAAGCCGATTGTCCGTGTCGACTTTCTTTGCAGGGACGCAGTCACTCTCCCGAGAGTGACTGCCTGAGCAGGCTGGTGATCGGGCATTGTGGTAATTGTCGAGCCAATTGTGCGTTATTGCAGCAGGCTCTTGTCGAGTACATCGCGTGCCTGCTGAAAGTAATCACGCCATTCGATTTCGGGAGACTCATCTCTCAGGCAGTTGCGAACTTTCTGCAGTGTGTTCCGGGCCATATGGGGGCACCGATTGCACGCACAGGTTTCACCGGTGGACGCCATAATGCCGGGGACGGGCACAAAGTTGTGTTGCGGGGCAGACTTTTGAAAGGCATGAATCATGGCCGATTCGGTTGCCACCAAAAACGTCGTTGGTTCGTCGATGCCCATCACATGCTGCCGCATGCGTTCCGTGCCACCAATAAAATCTGTGATCTCAAGGATGTTCTGAGGACACTCCGGGTGAGCAATGACCTTGCTGCCCGGATTGTTTCGTTTGGCGCGAATCAGGTCTTGAATACTGAACACCTCATGCACCATGCAGGACCCCGGCCAGAGGATCATCTTCCGACCTGTGACCTCCATCAGGTAACGACCGAGGTGCTGGTCCGGAACGAACAGAATGTCACGGTCGGCCGGGACACGTTCAATGATCTCCCTGGCATTGCCACTGGTGACAATCCAGTCACAGAGACTTTTGACCGCAGCCGACGTGTTGATGTAAGCCACCGTGTCGAACACTCGACCTTCTGCACGCAGTTGTTCCTGAAATGCTCCCAGCTGATCGGCCGGGCAACTTTCGGCCAGGGAGCAGCCAGCCTGCATGTCCGGAATGAGAATTCTCTTGTCAGGGTTCATGATCTTGGCGGACTCACCCATGAAGTGGACGCCAGAGAAGACGATCGTCGACGTGGTCACCTGGGTCGCATCACGAGCCAGCTTCAGGCTGTCTCCTGTGAAATCGGCGATGTCCTGAATCTCGCCATCGACATAGAAGTGGGCAAGAATGGTGGCATCCTTTTCCTTCTTCAGCTCATCGATTTCATCCATCAGATCCAATGGATCTTCATAGACCTCAGTGTCGTCAGTAGGAATGACCGGGAGGGACATGGTGTCACCTTTAGCGACGCCGGAGGCATCGCGGAAAAAAATGCATCATCGAGGTTACACGCGTCCCTCGATCATGTGTCGGGTTTCCGGAGAAGCAGTGGCAGATTTGCCTGCTGTCGGGAATGAGATCAGCCCAGAATATTTGTTCGCAGTTCTTCGAGCAGGCTGACGGCTTTCCCGATATCGGCCTTCTGCTGAACGGGATCTTCCGGAATTTCTCGTTCAATCGTCAGTGGGCCATCATAACCCAGTTCGTGCAGAGTCCGAAGGTAATCTTCCATGCCGACGTCACCGTCGCCCAGAGCAACCTCCGCGCCCCAGTCCTGGCCTCGTCTGTCTTCGGCTGCCCACGTCGCGTCTTTGCAGTGAATGCTGCGAACATGCTTCCCGACTTTGCGGAGTGCTTCGATCGGCTCCCCTGTGCCGTACAGAATCATGTTGGCAGGATCGAAGTTGATGTAAAGGTTGTCGCGTTCAACATCGGCAATGAAGTGCAGCAGGTGATCCGCAGTTTCCTGTCCGGTCTCAAGATGAACGTTTTGCCCATTGGCTTTAACGTGATCCAGTAGGTCGCGCGTTGTCTCAATCAGATCCCTGTAGCTGTCGGAATTTGTGTCTTCCGGCACGAACCCAATATGGAGGCCCACTGCATCGACACCGAGCAGGTGAGCGAAGTCTGCGATTTCCTTCATTTCCTGCATCCGCGCGGCCCGAGTCTCTTCGGGCACGAGCCCCACGGTGCGGGCCGTTGTTTCGATGTCGGCGTAGCTTTCTCCTTCAAAGCCGCCAAACACGCAGGTGATTGTGACGCCGGCATCTGAGCATTTTGCAAGAAATGCATCGGCCTGCTCTTTTGTGCGTGTCTGTTTTTGAGGGGCGTGCAGCTGAATGGACGGGATGCCCAGTTCTTTCACGACATCAAAATTCACACCCAGACCTGCGTCAACCGACGCAAAAACACCGATCGGCCATTTGCTCATTGGATTTCTTTCCAGCACTATGTGGATGAGAGGAAGATTGCGCTGCCGCTCGATCTGGTCGTGGGCGGAACAATCTGTTTTGCGCGGGCATATTTGCCGGAAAACCTGCGAAAATCAACTCCAGGCGGCGTTCCCGCTTCCCATGCTCCCGAACCAGTTTTTGTCAGTCGTGTCGCCCTCAAGCCCGCTGCCAATTCAATAAAGGCCCGCCTGTGTCCACAGACATCCAGATTCTTAACGCCGGTCCCGAGCACATTGATGTGCTTGTCGAGCTCTTTGATGCCTACCGTGTCTGGTACGGAATGCCGACGGACAAAGACGGAGCCCGAAGCTTTCTGAGCCAGCGACAGCGGCAAAATGAATCCGTCATCTTCCTTGCCACGCTCGACGGTAAACCGGCAGGGTTCACTCAGCTGTACCCCATGTTTTCGTCTGTTTCGATGGGCACGACGTGGGTCCTGAACGACCTCTTTGTCGCCGAATTTGCCCGGCGTAACGGAATCGGCACACTGCTCCTTGAGACAGCTGCCGAGTTCGGACGCGAAACAGGAGCACTGCGAATGGAACTGCAGACTGAAATCTCCAATACCGGCGCTCAGCAGGTGTATGAACGCCACGGCTGGAAGAAGGACGCGCAGTTCTGGTACTACTCGCTGCCACTTGAAGACTGATGGCGAGCCGTCGGTGTGAAGCGACGGTCTAATGGCATTCCCTATCATTGCCGGTCTGGTCTTCTGTCTGGCGTTTATATTGTCGATCGGTTTGTTTACGGCTCGGCAGTCCTACCCATGTGTCGCCAACCCGGCAGTTGACGCAACCGGGCCGCCAGGTCGGAAACATCGGCTTCTCCTTGCACGCCCTGGTGCTGGCTGTCATGCTTTGACGATGAAATTGCCTGCCACAATGATTGATGTGCTGGTTGCAATCCTTCTTCTGCAGTTCAACACGCGGGCTGATGAGGGGACAGGAAAAACTGCGCCTGTCACGTTCAATGATCACGTGAAGCCCATCCTGCGGCAGCACTGCCTCAAATGCCACGGCAACGATGAACAGGAAGCCGGTCTGAATCTTCAGGCATACGCAGCGCTCATGCGTGGGGCCAGTTCCGGTCCGGTCGTTGTCGCCGGGCGTGCCAGCCAGAGTGTCCTGTTCAGGGCAATCACCAATCCGGACGCGGATGCTCGCATGCCGCCGAACAGTCCAGCCCTCCCAGATGACAAAGTGGCGGTACTCCGCAAGTGGATTAACACGGGACTGCGAGAAACGGCATCCAGCAAATCTCTTGCGGCAGAGCGTGACCTCACATTCCATCCGACGGCAGGTTCCGGAACTCGTCCCCTTGGCGAACCGGCCATGCCCACGAATCTCGCCGAGGTAAAAGGATCCTGGGGAATCCGCCCGCTTCCCGTTGTTGCAATGGACACTAGTCCGTGGGCCCCAGTGACTGCGGCGGCCGGCCAGGATCATGTTCGGCTCCTGAATACCACGACAAAAGGCGAACTTGGCAGACTGAGTTTTCCAGAGGGTATTCCGAACGTAATTCGATTCAGCCGCGATGGGTCTATCCTGATGGTTGCCGGAGGCCGTCCGGTGGAGCGAGGGCTGGCTGTTCTTTTCGATGTGGCCACGGGAAATCGGCTGGCCGAAATCGGAGATGAAACCGACGCAGTCCTGGCAGCGGACCTGAGTCCTGACCAGGCGTTGCTTGCGTTGGGGGGATCCGGACGAACCGTGAAAGTCTATTCCACCACCGATGGTAAACTGCGATATAAGCTCTCGAAACATACTGACTGGGTGACAGCGATCGCTTTCAGTCCTGATGGTTCCAGACTGGTGAGTGGTGATCGAGCGGGTGCCATTCATTTGTGGGATGCAGAATCGGGAGGCATCCAGCTTAATTTTCGCGAGCATAAAGCGGCCGTTCGATCAGTTGACTGGCGCAACGATTCAAAGCTCCTCGCATCGGCCGGAGCCGATGGGAAAATTGTCTGGTGGGACGTCGAAGATGGGTTTCCGGCTGTTACCAGACTCAATGCTCATCCGCCCTCTCAAAAGCCGGGCTCCTATGGCCGACCTGCCAATGGCATTCTGTCATGTCGCTTTGGACCACAGGGACAACTCGTCACGACTGGACGCGATCGAACGGTTCGCATCTGGGATGCGTCCGGAGGTTTAAAACAATCGTTTTCTCTGGATAAAGGAACGCCGGTCTGTGGCGTGTTTACTCATGACGGGCAGCAGGTCATCAGCGGCGGGAGTGACGGGCAGATTCGATTCTGGAATGTGAAGTAGGTTTATTCATGACAGGCATGCAAACAGGCTGTTCAGGGTTTCGTCGGTTGCCACGTCGGGCTTTGCTCCAGTCGGGAGTCTGCGGTGCTCTCGGACTCTCGCTGGCTGACATGCTGCGGTTGGAAGCCGATGAAAACTCAGCCTTCAGTCAGGCGGCAGGCAAACGGAAACAGGCAAAGGCTCTGAGCGTCATTCAACTGCACCTTCCCGGAGGGTGTCAGCAGCAGGAGTCATTCGACCCAAAGCCCGAAGCTCCGACTGATATCCGGGGCTCGTTTGGCATCGCAAAAACCAATTCGGGTGACATCCTGAGCGACAACTTTCCGCGGACTGCGGCGATCACGGACAAGGTGACGATTCTTCGCAGTGTTGTGGGACGAGTCCCCGACCATGGTCTTGCAACTTATCACCTGTTTACCGGATACCCAAAGACGGCAGTGATCGACTATCCGCAAATGGGGTCTGTTGTTTCTCACGAACTGGGAAAACGAGGCGACCTTCCACCGTACATTGCGATTCCCAATAAGCATGGATTCTCCGGCGGCACAGGGTTTCTCAGCAGCACCTACGGACCATTTGAACTGGGATCAGACCCTGGCGGACGCAGTTATCAGGTGCGTGATTTTACTCTGCCCGGTCACGTTTCAGACGAACGTTTCGGGCGACGTTTGAATGCACGGCGAATCATCGAACGGAGACTGACTCAGCAGGCGGCAGACCCGGCAGTTCTGGAAACGATGGATGGATTCTACCAACAGGCCAATACTTTGCTGACCTCCCCCAAAGCCCAGGCTGCATTTCGCCTTGAGGGTGAAACCGAAAGCACTTTTGAACAATACGGCCGAGATGTGTACGGACTTCGCGGACCGGATAACAGATTCCATCGCAAGGGCCTTGCCGAGCGACTGATTGTGGCACGTCGACTGGTGGAGTCCGGCGTCCGATTTGTCACGGTGACGTATGGCAGTTGGGACTGCCATGTGGACGTGCGTCGCAACACGCTCGATCAGATGCCCGCCCTGGATGCCTCCATTGCCGGTCTGATCAGCGACCTTGATGAACGAGGTTTGCTGGACACCACGATCGTCTGGGTCACATCTGAGTTTGGCCGTACGCCCAAA
The DNA here is from genome assembly GCA_913031625.1 of uncultured Planctomycetaceae bacterium. Taxonomy (GTDB): domain Bacteria; phylum Planctomycetota; class Planctomycetia; order Planctomycetales; family Planctomycetaceae; genus Fuerstiella. The sequence continues at coordinate 31,544 of CAJWGB010000044.1, forward strand.
GTCAATGCTGACGGTGGCCGCGATCACCATGCGCGGTGTTACTCCAGTCTGATCGCCGGCGGTGGGTTTACTCGTGGGCAGGTCTACGGTCGCAGTAGCGCGACCGGAGCCGAACCGGCCAACGATGCCCTGCCACTGGAGAACCTGCTGTTTACGATCTATCACCAACTGGGAATTGACGCCAATCGAGAACTACTGGCGTTCGGAACGCGCCCAATTGAAATCATTAAAGGAG
>CAJWGB010000045.1 GCA_913031625.1 uncultured Planctomycetaceae bacterium
CGCCCGCGCTTGTAGTGGTGGAACGCAATGATAAATGAGGGCGGATCGCTGGCGCGCCCTGGAAAGGCAGCAATTCCGGCGAAACCGTTTCTCCATCCCCAGTCAGGGCCTATCAGTAGACTCCATCCGGATACTTCTCGAAGCACTGCACTTAGTGGCGGATGGAATTGCGTTGCGATTCCCTTCAGGGAAGATTCGAAAAACGTTGTGAAGAAATCATCAGGTGTGTAATTCAACATGATCCTGTTGCAGTTCAGGCTAAGGTCAATCCCATATCGCTGGCTGTTATACTGACGTCTGTATCTCTCCGGAGCCGAGGGTAATGCTCACGTCGAACCCTTTGCAAACCCTTCCAGAGGAGGCGTGCAAAGAATGCCGGCAATAATTGCATGGTTGGCGTGAGGGGCATGTGGTTCGCCACGCCTGGTGTCCCGCCGGCGGATGCGCCAGTCTTGGTAGATCAGGTTTTTTTTATCTGACAGGAACAACCGAACGACGTGCACCATGGGCCAACGTGGAAAAGGGGAGCCCTCATGGGCAACCACAGGGAGGCAGCGTCCGGTTGGTTTAGACCGGACCTGGCAAGGAGATCAACGGACGTCCGTAGAGATAGGTCTTATGCGGACATCCGTATCTTTCGGGAGAACGTCCCTTGTGATGTGTGTCCCCTCCCACTCGGTTAATGGCTCGGAAGGGTGGTTTCTTTATGCGTCTGGTTCGCCAGTAAAGAGAGTTGATCGTCTATGTGCGAAAGTGAATGGGATCCGGGCAGAAGCGACTGAGTGCGTCGTCGCGGATGTTGAGGCCGAGTCCAGGGCATGTCGGGATCGTCAATAGCCCATCCTCGGAAAGCTGGAATGGCTCTTCCGGCAGTTCTTCGATGTAGGCACACGGAGTCAGATATTCCACATACCGCGCGTTGGGCAGGAACGCCGAAATCTGAAGGTCAGCAGCGAGTCCTACGGCCGTGTTCCAGCCGTGTGGAATGACGGAGACATTATTGTCTTCCGCCATCTGGGCGATGCGCCGGAATTCTGAGAGTCCGCCACACTTTGTGACATCCGGTTGAATGATGTCGAAGGCACGCTGTTTCAGGAATGGCTCAAATGACTGTCGCCGTGTCAGGACTTCGCCGCCTGAGATCGGTACGGGGGAGGTACGGGTGAGTTCAACGAATCCGGCGAGGTCGTCCGGCGGCAAGGCCTCCTCAAACCAAACGACACCGTAGTCAGCCAGCATCCGCGCAGTACTCCGTGCCCAGTTGGTGCCGTGCGGCCAGTGCTGTTCACTGCCGCCCGCATCGACCATGAGTTCCACGTTGTCACCAACAGTCTGTCGCGCAGTTTGAATCAATAATTCGTCATAGGCCCGATCTCTTCGGCCGAACGGACGCCACCCCATCTTGATGGACCGAAAGCCACGTTCGACCGTGTCTTCGAGAGTTTTGGCCAACGCATCAGGTTCATCGAACAGGATGGAACCATATGGTCTGATGGTGGAACGGTAGTTGCCGCCAAGCAGCCGGGAGACGGGCTGACTGCACGCCTTTCCCATAATGTCCCAGAGCGCGAGGTCGATCCCGCTGATTGCATGTGTGACAGCGCCGCCACGTCCCTGCCAGAATGTGGCCTGGTGAAGGGATTCAGACACGCGTTCCGGCTCAACGGCTGACGCTCCTTTCATCAGCGGCCACAGGAGTTTTACTGCTCCTGCAACCAGGCTGCCGGACGTAAAGCAGCTTCCATAACCGATCAGGCCCTCGTCCGTATCGACCCTGATAATTGTGTGCAGGTCTTCCTGTGGCTCATGACCCTGGGGCCAACCACCGTCAACGGTCCCTCCGGTCAGTGGGCAGACGTCAATTCCTGTGATCTTCACACTGTGTGCTCCTGAATCCCGCGGTCAGTTAACATCAGTGATGATACCTGTCTGAGAATGACGCGGTCCAGTGAGTGGGTTGCGGAACAAATGGGCCGCGATAAGCTTCCTGCCGGTTTTAAATTCGAAAGAAGCATCATGCAGGTCAATGTTTGCGGCTGTGAAATGCAGCTGGTTCTGGGAGACATCACACAGCAGACTGTGGACGCAATCGTCAATGCTGCAAATTCAGACCTTGCAGGCGGTGGTGGTGTTGATGGTGCGATTCACTCGGCCGGCGGTCCCGCCATCATGGAAGAAACTCGGGAGAAGTTCCCGGATGGGTGCGCCACCGGAAGTGCGGTGGTGACTCAGGCAGGTCTTCTCTCTGCAAAATGGGTCATTCATGCTGTTGGCCCTGTTTGGAAGGGCGGACAGCTTGAGGAGCCCCTGCAACTGATGTCTGCATACCGGCGTTGTATGCAGTTGGCGACAGAGCTGGAATGTGAGAGCGTTGCGTTGCCGGCCATCAGTACGGGGGCTTATGGCTACCCAATTGATCTTGCTGCAAACGTGGCTCTTAAGACCTGTATCGATTACCAGAAGTGGCACAAGGCTCCGCAGCAGATCCGATTCGTTTTGTTTTCCGAAGGAGATTATGGTGCGTTTGCCCGGTCTCTGGAGCAGCAGGTTGAGATCTAGCGACGCAGATTCGACCACTTTTTGACGTGAAGGCGCAATTGATGAGTGTAAAGGGAAAGAGGTTTCTCGCATTTGTTGGAACCGACTACGAAGATCTGGAGCTGTGGTACCCAAAACTCCGGTTGATTGAAGCCGGGGCGGAATTCGTGACTGCAGGCTCGTCAGCCTCAGAAAAGTATCTCGGCAAGAACGGTTACCCGTGCATCAGTGATATCGCAATTGAGGGAATCGATACGGCCGACTACGACGGTCTGATCGTGGCGGGTGGCTGGATGCCGGATAAGCTGCGTCGCGAGCCGGAGGTCATGCGGATTACTCGAGAGTTTGCAGAGTCAGGCCGTCTGGTGGCCGCAATCTGTCACGGCGGCTGGATCCCGATCAGTGCCGGAGTCTACTCGGGAGTGCGAGTCACGGGCTCGCCGGGGATCAAAGACGACCTGATCAACGCTGGTGCAGATTTTGAAGACGCGTCTGTCGTAGCGGACAGGCATTTTGTCAGCAGTCGTCGGCCTGATGATCTGCCGGATTTCTGTCGTGCGATTCTTGAATTCTACGCTGATTGATTCGGCCAGCAGTTTCCACTGACACCATCACGCTGCGCAGAAAAAGAGACGTCACGAAACGGGGCATTCTCTCGTCCTTACTCAGGGAGCTGCCACAGATTTCTCAGATGTCTGCATTGGATCCGCGAACGAAGCCGGCGTCGAGTTTTTCGATGATGAGATCTGCTTTGGGTTTCTGAGGGCCGTGGCATTCGGCGCGATGGACCTGCAGGATCTCAGCAATTGCATCCGGTGTGGGCGACGCTCCGAGGCCCCGACAGAATCAGCCAGAGAAGTGCCATGGCATTTCCGGATCGCATGGGAACCGATCCGAACGGCAAATTGGGTAGGAATCGTTGCAGAGCTTATTGCCCACAGTTGTCAAAAGGCGTGATTTGCGCCGAAAAACATTCCAAAAGTCGGGCAATCTGGGCGGAGTAGAAGTTTACCGGGGTTCCTCGTCGACGCACTGAAACTGCAGTCGTATCATCCCTCCTCGCGGCAATTCCTACGAATATTGACACCTTACCGGAGCCGTGCCGGTCGTCATCTGAGCAGCAAAGAGAAGTGCAATGGGTCTGTTTGAAGGCAAAAAGGGTCTGATTCTTGGAATCGCCAACCCCTTTTCCATCGCGTGGGCGATCACTCAGAAACTCCACGAACAGGGTGCGGAGATGGCATTCAACCATCTGCCGGACCGAGACAAGCCCAAGAACGAAAAGAAGCTGCGCAAGCTGGTTGAACCGCTGGGCGCAGAGCTCATTGTTCCCTGTGACGTTTGCGATGATTCTCAGATCGAGACTCTGATCGACAGAACGGCAGAAAAGTTCGGCAAGATTGACTTTCTGTTGCACAGCATCGCGTTTGCACATCCCGATGACCTGACCGGTCCAACCTATGCCTGTAGCCGGCGGGGATTCCTGCAGGCGATGGAAATCAGTGCTTACAGTCTTCTCGCTGTCGCCGGTGCAGCGAAGAAGAAGGACCTTCTTGCTGATGAATGCAGTATTCTGACGCTGTCTTATTTCGGTGGAGAAGAGGTGATCCCGGGATACAACCTCATGGGGATCTGCAAGGCGGCGTTGGAGTGTAGTGTGCGATATCTCGCCGCTGAGCTTGGTCCCGACGGGACCCGCGTGAATGCAATTAGTGCCGGGCCGTTGAAAACTGTTTCCGCACAGGGTGTGGGTGAATTCCAGTTGATGCTTGATCTGTATGAGGGTGTGTCTCCGATGCGGAAGAACATCTCCATGGATGAAGTTGGCAATACAGGCATGTTTATGCTGAGCGGACTGTCAACAGGCATCTCTGCGGAAGTCGTGCATCTCGATAAGGGCTTCAGCAAGATGGGCGCGCCTCCTCACGATTTTATCAACAAACTGCGCAGCGAAGGTTAACGGGAATGCCCAGCAAAGTTGCCATTGCTGTTGTTGAGTCGAACGGTCACTTCCTTGTCGGGATACGTCCTGATGGCAGGCCGCTGGCAGGCATGTCTGAGTTTCCCGGGGGGCGGTGCGAATCGGATGAGACTCCGCGCAGCTGTGTTGTGCGGGAGTGCCGCGAAGAGACAGGTCTGGTGGTTCTGCCACAGAAGCACCTGGCAACTGTTGGCCATTCGTATGAACATGGGACTCTTGAGCTCCACTTCTGGAAGTGCTGCCTCGCCCCTGACTACGATGCAATGGCCGAACCAGCGGCTCCCTTTGCGTGGGTATCACGGGATCAGTTGTCCGAGCACGATTTCCCCCCCGCAAACGATGAAGTCCTGCAGCTGATCACTTCGTCCGATTGATGGAGTAGGGTGTGGAAGCGGCCGTCGAAACAGGCATCATCATCGTTGACCATGGTTCTCGTCGTGCTGAGAGTAACGAGATGTTGAAACAGGCAGTGCAGCACTTCTCGGCACAGTCTGAATTTGACATTGTCGAACCAGCTCACATGGAGCTGGCAGAACCCTCGATTAGTCAGGCTTACCAGCGATGCGTTGAACGCGGCGCGACGAGGATTGTTGTCTTCCCGTACTTTCTGTCTCCGGGACGCCACTGGTCTGAGGACATACCTCGGTTGACCGCGGCTGCGGCGGGGCAGTATCCAGGGACCAGTTGGCTTGTGACAGCCCCGTTTGGCATGCATCCCGGGATGATGACGGTGATCAATGACCGACTTGAACATTGCCTAAGCACATTCGAGTCGGATGTTGGTACGTGTGACGTGTGTGATGCGCATACGGGGTGTCGGCATTTCAGAGGGGAATACCAGAGCCACCTGGGGGCGTCCTGATGAATTGGGTGAGTCGGTGGTTTGAGGTTTGTGAATCACTATTGGCACGGGTATATTGCGCCCGCGCCTTCGGAGGGTAAGAATACTCAGGTGATGCGAGCCCAGGGTCAGGACTCCGCAGCGTTCGTGATCATGGCAACCTTTCAACAGACATTTGGCCTGCCTCCTTATCCGACATTTTCCGTGTCGGGCGAGACGACAACGATTGGTCGGCAGGAAGAATGTGACATCATTGTCGACTCCCCCGCAGTCAGTCGTCAGCACGCTCGCATCTTCGTTGAGCACGAAGACTTCTTCCTTGAGGATCTTGGCAGTCGTAACGGCACTCTGCTGAATGGAGAACAGGTCACTGCTCGCATGGCCCTCCAGGATGGCGACAGGGTTGAGATCTCGAATCTGCCGTTTGTGTTTCGACTTGATAGTTCACTGTCGGGCGGGTCTGCCAGCTGGCATCGACCGACCGTTGTAGCTGTCGCAGACAGTGTTGCTGATTCTGATGAGGACGGAGATTCTGTTCGCCGTCAGATGGTCAGCCAGGGCGATCAGATTCCGGTTGACGCACTTGAGGAGAATCGGCTGAGGGATGCTCAGCTGGTTGCAAAAATAGCTGTTGAAGATGGTGCGGGGGGCTGGCCGGTTACAAACGGTGGTACTCGCAAACTCAATCACGTCTTGCGTCTGTTGCACGCACTTCGTGATTGCGTTGATGCGCGTGACATCACGGATACGTTTGTGGAAATGCTGCAGGAAACCTTCTCTGCAGCCGAACGAATTGCCGTCGTCCTGAAGACTCCTGATGGGGGGGTGACGATCATTAATGCTGCGGCTCGCCATGAGGACGAGAAGGTCGAGGTCTGTCTGCCCATTGTCCGTTCGACAATGCAGAATTCCGATGCGTTGATGTACGCCGACTTCTGGCGAGAGAGTGACAACCGCGAGGCTGGTGCTGTCAGGCACATCATCTGTTGTCCGATTGTGGACGTGAGGGGACATGCCACCGGTGCCGTTCAACTGGATGGTGGCGCCGAGCAGTCGTTGACGAGAGAAGATCTCGAAGACCTTGTTGTGTTGACTCATGCGTTGTCTGTGTCTCTGGATCAGGCGTTTGCCTCGGAAGCAGTCATTCGAAGAAGTTTGTTGCTTTCCGGGATGTCGAACGCTCGGCTTCTTCGCAGCCAGCTTGCTCCTGCCTGTCCCCCGGCGATTTCAGGCTACCGCCTGCACAGCCACCTGATTGAAGCTCCTGATGAAGCAGGAGATTTCGTTGACTATGTCAGGCTGTCAGATGGTCGAGTTGCCTGCCTTGTGATTGACGTGCCCGGTCGCGGCTCAGATGCAACGGCATTGATGGCGGTTCTGTCTCGGTTGCTAAGTGGGGCCGTCAGTGAATGTGGTTCGCCGGCTGAAGCCCTGCGGCTCACTGAAATGGCGCTCGCGGAACGGCTGACACAGATTCCGATGATCATTTCTGTGGCTGTTATGGTGGTCGATCCAGAGAGCTCCTCGGCGACAATTGCAGTGTCCGGCCACTGTCCGGTAGTTGGCATCAGTCGAGGTGTCGTGAAGGAACTTGACATCGCGGACAGCCCCATGGGAATGGCGGACGGCTCATTTTCCGAAACTCAAGTTACCCTCTATGATAACGACGTCCTGTTGGTCATGACTGACGGGATTTCAAAAGTCTCCAGTCTGCAGGAGGGCCTGCTGAGTCGCGATCAACGCATGGAGATGATTCGCAACGCGTCGAGCTATCATCACGTCGAGTTTCAGGAGCATCTGGTGGACCAGATTGAACGGTACCGAAAGGGTACGCTGCTGACCGACGACGTCGCATGGGGAGCCGTCATTCGAACTTCGGCCGCCGGAACAGTTGACGGCGAGAAGTTCTCAGAAAATCAACGAGGATGACGGATCAACCACTGACGGCGCAGCAGGTGCTGGGGCCGGATGGAAACATTCATCGGCGACTCAACAGCTACGAAGCACGACCTGAACAGATTGCTCTGGCGTCTGCCGTCGAAAACGCGTTGACGGATGGCCATCATCTGATTGCAGAAGCCGGGACCGGGGTTGGAAAGAGTTTTGCCTATCTGATTCCCGCAATTCTCGCCGCGCGTCAGCGCCGTGAGAGAGACAATAAGTGCAAACGCATCATTGTCTCCACGCACACGATCAGCCTGCAGGAGCAGTTGATCAACAAGGACATTCCGTTTCTGCAGGCCGTGCTTCCAGTGGAGTTCTCGGCCGTCCTTGTCAAAGGGCGAAACAACTACATCAGCCTGCGACGCGGTCAAAAGGCGGCTCAGCGTTCAACGCAGCAGATGATGTTCGAGATGGACGGCCAGCGACAGCTGTCTCAGATCATGCACTGGGCGACCCAGACAACGGACGGCAGTCGCTCTGATCTGAGTTTCCGGCCGCAGCAGGACGTCTGGACGGAGGTCGCCAGCGATCATGGTGACTGCATGCGAAAGCGGTGTCCGTTTCATGATGACTGCTTTTACTACAAGGCGCGGCGCCGGGTCTGGAATGCAGATTTGCTCGTGGTAAATCACGCTCTGTTCTTTTCAGATCTCGCACTGCGACGCAACGGGGCCTCAATTCTGCCCGACTACCAGACTGTCATCTTTGATGAAGCGCACACTGTTGAGGCCGTCGCTGCTGATCACCTGGGTCTGCGGCTCTCGGAAGGTCAGATCGACTACCTGATGAATCGTCTTTACAACGACCGCAGTCAGCGCGGGCTGCTGATTGCTCATAAGCTCGATTCGGCTCAACAAAAGGTGATGACAATCCGTCACCATTCTCGTGACTTTTTTCGTCAGGTCGCTGACTGGGCGAAGCGATTCGGACGCAGGAACGGCCGGCTGGATCGGCCGGTGGAGGTCGAGAACCCTGTTACGCCAACACTGCACGAACTGAGCAACCAGATTGAACTGTATGCGGAAGGGCTTAAGAGCGAGAGTGACGAAGTGGAACTCAAGTCAGCGGCAGACAGATGCCGCACCCTGGCAGACAGTTTGACGACATGGCTGGAGCAGCGTGACGAATCGGCCGTCTACTGGCTTGAACAGGCAGGCCCCAAAAAGGACCGAATCAGTTTGTTGAGTGCTCCGGTGGAAGTGGGCCCCATCCTTCGGGAGCAGCTGTTTAATGAAGTGCCCAGTGTTGTACTGACAAGTGCTACCCTGGCCGTAGGTGAGCAGGACTTTCGATTCTTCCGCAGTCGCATCGGACTGACGGACGGTGAAGACGATCTGCAGGGAAGTCCTTACGACTACGAGCGTCAGGTTCGATTGATCCTGTCATCGGAAATGCCGGATCCGTCAACTCGGTCGCAGGACTTTCAGCAGGAAGCCTGCCAGCGTATGAAACGGCATCTGGAGGAGACGGATGGTCGGGCATTTGTACTGTTTACGAGTTACGGCATGATGATGTACTGCGCCGATCGTCTGCAGGGCTGGCTGGCTGAGCATGACATGACGCTGTATTGCCAGGGAAAGGGTATGCCTCGTTCGGCAATGCTGGATCGATTTCGTAATGATGAACGAGCTGTGTTGTTCGGGACGGATAGTTTCTGGCAGGGTGTTGACGTTCCGGGTGATGCCCTGCAGAACGTCATCATTACCCGTTTGCCGTTCAGCGTACCGGATCATCCATTGCTGGAGAGCCGCGTCGAGCTGATCAAGTCACGGGGGGGCAATCCATTTCGTGAGTTCCAGGTTCCCGAAGCCGTCATTCGGCTCAAGCAGGGATTCGGTCGGTTGATCCGCAGCCGAACTGATTCGGGACGAGTGGTTATTCTTGATCCACGGATCCTCACCAAACAATACGGCCGGCTCTTTCTGGACAGTCTGCCGCAGTGCCGTGTTGAAATTGACAACGGCCAGACGATCGAGCCGGCTCCGATGTGATCGCGTGAGGTTGTCCTCTGTTCGCTTTGCCAGCCGATCCCGCGTCGCTAAGGTTGGAGAATCAGGATCAATTCTCTCTGGCTTGTCGGGAGCACTCTGATGAAGCTGCTGCGCGTCGCTCTTCCCTTCTGCATGTTGACTTCGGTGCTGACTGCCGAGGAAGTGCATTCACTGAATGGTCACAACTTCAGGCTTGCTGACGGACTGACTGTCGAACTCGTTGCCGCAACTCCGCTGGTAGACCGGCCAGTCAGCGCAGATTTCGACGCACAGGGCCGATTGTATGTCACTGATTCCAGTGGATCGAATGCGCCCTCTGCGGAACAGGTGGAGACTCGTCCGCATAGAATCCGACGGCTGGTTGATTCGGATGGCGATGGCGTCTTTGACAAAAGCACAGTCTACGCCGACAAATTGATGTTTCCGGAAGGAGCACTCTTCTATGAGGGCTCACTGTATGTGGCGGCTCCTCCGGAAATCTGGAAGTTTACCGACGCAGACGACGACGGTGTTGCGGAGAATCGCGAAGTCTGGTTTGACGGCAAGACGCTGACTGGCTGCGCAAACGATCTGCATGGACCGTACCTTGGCCCGGACGGCTGGATCTACTGGTGCAAAGGGGCATTTGCGGAGCAGACATATGACCGACCTGGCAGGTCCCCGCTGGTCACGACAGCATCACACATGTTTCGTCGCAGACCGGAAGGCGGACCGATCGAGTCTGTGATGACGGGCGGCATGGATAATCCTGTGGAGGTTGTGTTTACTCCTGAGGGAGAACGAATATTTACAACCACATTCCTGACTCACCCGGCCAACGGTCAGAGAGATGGCCTGATTCATGCCGTCTACGGTGGTGTGTACGGGAAAGATCATCGTGTGCTGAAAGGACATGCGAGAACCGGTGACCTGATGCCCGTGTTGTCGCACCTTGGTGCTGCAGCTCCTTGTGGCCTGGCCCGTCTGGAGACTGACGGGCTTGGACCCGGATACAGAGATGCGGTGATGGCCACTTCGTTCAATCTTCACAAGGTCATCCGACACTCACTGTCCTGGGATGGTGCAGGTCTGCACGCTGAGCTTTCAGATTTGATCTCCAGCGACAATCTTGACTTTCATCCCACGGATGTGCTGGAAGATGCTGACGGCAGCGTCATTGTGGTCGACACAGGAGGCTGGTTTCGGCTGTGTTGTCCGACCTCTCAACTGGAGAAGGCGGATGTACTGGGCGGAATCTACAGGGTTCGCCGCAAGACCTCTGAGTCGCCGGAGGATCCTCGGGGGAATCGGATCCGCTTTCACGACCTGACTTCCGGACAACTGGCTGCACTGCTGGCCGACTCACGTCCTGCTGTGCGACTGGAGGCGAAGAAAGAGATCGGCCGGCGTGACGCAGTTGTGTCTGAAGCGCTAATGCGTGTGATCCAGGAAGCAAAAGACCCCGATCATCGCCGGGAAGCTGTGTGGGCGACTTCCTGGGTCGACACAGTCGCCGTGAGGGCCGTCACGCGAATGGCCCTGAATGATCCGGACACACGTGTCCAGCACGCGGCTCTGCATGTCGTCAGCGTTCACAGAGATATGAAGGCGCGGTCTCGTGTTGCAGAAATCGTGCAGTCAGGGCCGGCCTCCCTGCGACGCGTTGCTGCTGAAACGCTGGGGCGTCTTGGTGGTTCTGAACAGGTTGCAGGTCTGTTGACCGCCGTTCCGACTGCAGTTATTCAGGCCGGATTCAGGCGAGGCCAGGTGGACAGGATTCTGGAACACTCACTTATTTATGCGGCGATTGAGATCAACGATCCTGTCGCCGTCCGTCGGGTGCTGGGCTCGGACGATCCCATTGTGAAGAGAGCTGCGTTGATTGCGCTCGATCAGATGGACGCTACGGACCTCCGGGCAGAAGAGGTCGCTCCACTGCTGACACACAAGGATGCCGGGCTTCAGAATATTGCGTGGTGGATCGTCGAACAGCATGCTGACTGGGCAGACATAACAGCCAGCGGACTCAAACTCCTGGTGGATTCACCTGGCACAGAAGTTGACCAATGGCGTCAGATTCAGAGTCGACTTGTTCGTTTTGCAGGGGCACCCGCAGTCCAGCAAATCATGGCGGACGGAATTGTCCGGCACAAAGATCGCCCGCGCATCCAGCGACTGATTTTGCGAGCGATGGCTGACAGTGGGCAGAAGCCTTTGCCAGCAAACTGGAGTGCGCCCGTCGTGCAATGCCTGTCCGATACAGAAACTGCGCGGGAAGCGTTGACTGTTCTCAATCGGCTCGCGAAGTCCCTCTCTCCGGAGGTCATGAAACAGCTTGGCGTTCTTGCCGGTGATTCCGGCCAGGATTCGGAAATTCGTTTGCGAGCGCTCAATCAGCTTCCCGCCAGTCAGCGACTGGGAGTCGAAGGCACGCGGGAGTTTGTCTTCAGTCAGCTTGAGGTCAACAATAAGGTGACTAACAGGTCGCTTGCCGTGGATTTTCTTCAGGGCACGCCATTGACTTCGGATGATCTGATCAGCCTTACCAAACAGCTTCCGGAGACAGGTCCACTGGAACTGCGGCCGATTCTGACCGTGTATTCCAAATCGAAGGACCAGGCAGTCGGTCGGGAACTCGTCAGTTCCCTGCTGAAGTCTCCCGCAGCGACATCATTATTTCCTGATCAGATTCAATCAGTTGTCGACGGATATGGGGCAGAGACGGCTGAGCAGGCTGTCCCGCTGCTGAAGAGAATTGCTGAAGAGAACAGCAGCCGGATTGAAAAGCTACAGGAGGTACTGGCACTGGTCCCGAAAGCAGACATTCGCCGTGGCCTGAAGGTGTTCCAGAGCGAGAAAGCATCCTGTCTCGCATGTCATCAGCGAGGATATATCGGTGGTCGAATTGGTCCGGGACTCAACAACATTGGGCGTGTTCGCAGCCATCGAGACCTCGTTGAATCAATTCTGTTTCCCAGCCTCAGTTTTGTCCGCAGTTATGAACCGATCATGATCGTGACGACCGATGGGAAACAGCACAACGGTTTGTTGAAGTCAGAGTCTGCCGAATCTGTCACACTTCTGATTGATGCCAGAAAAACAGTCGAAATCCAGAAGTCGGAGATTGAGATTCGTCACCCAGGCAGGGTTTCCGTGATGCCTGCCGGCCTTGATAAGCAGCTGACACCTCAACAGCTCGCAGACCTCGTGAAATATCTCAAAGAAGGCTGATTGATCTGTGTCCGAGCCGGCTGTCGTGGGTTGAACGACACCGGATGCCACTTCACCACTTCATGCCAGGAAAACGGCAATCGTGTTCCCACCAGATTTACTTTCGAACAAGACGGCCATCATCACCGGAGGTGGTCAGGGGCTTGGTAAGGCGACCGCCACACTGCTTCACAGGTGCGGTGCTTCTGTGGCAGTGACATGGTTTGCTGATTCGGAAGGCCTGAATCGACAGCGTGCAGAAGCGACGGTTGCAGAACTGGGTGACAGAGCTCTTGCCGTGGAGGGCGACGTTCGTGATCGACAGTCAATCGGGGCCGCGATCAAAGCAGCAACAGCCAGGTTCGGGTCACTGGATATTGTGGTTAACAATGCCGCAGTACTTCGCGACCGGACAATGAAAAAGATGTCAGATGACGACTGGCAACAGGTGATCGATACCAATTTGACCGGTGTGTGGAACACGTGTCGCGAGGCGCTGTCGAACATATCGAATGGAGGCCGCATCGTCAGTATGGCTTCGATTTCCGGGTTTACGGGTTTCTTCGGCCAAACCAACTATTCAGCTGCCAAGGCAGGTGTCGTCGGGCTGACCAGGGCCTTAAGCCGAGAGCTCTCGCACCGTGACATTACCGTTAATGCTGTGGCCCCGGGAGTTGTACTGACGGAAATGGGTGAGTCGATTCCGGAATCAGCCAGGCAACAGATGCTGAGCCAGATTCCACTCGGAAGGTTTGGTGATCCGGAAGATGTCGCCAATGCAATCATGTTCCTGTGTAGTCCGATGGCGGCCTACATCACAGGCCAGACGATTCACGTAAACGGCGGATGGATCGGATGACGAAGTTCCGTTTGTCTGACCGGGTTTGCACGGCCGCCGAAGCCGTGTCTCAGATTGCTGACGGGGCGACAGTTGCGATTGGCGGATTTGTGGGGGCCGCGCATCCGGAGGCACTGACAAGTGCCATTGAACGACATTTCGAACAAACAGGATGTCCGTCAAATCTGACTCTCATCTACGGAGCAGGGCAGGGCGACGGTCAGACCCGCGGCATCAATCACCTCGCCCATTCCGGGTTGGTGCGTCGAGTCGTCGGGGGCCACTGGGGGCTTGTTCCTGGCCTCGGCAGACTGGCGCGTGAAAACAGAATCGAGGCCTATAACTTTCCTCAGGGGGTGATTTGCCAGCTGCTCCGCGACATCGCTGCCGGCCGACCTGGATGTATTACTCATGTGGGGCTGAACACGTTCGTCGACCCTCAACAGTGTGGTGGTCGCCTTAATGAATGTACTACGGAAGAGCTCGTTGAACGGGTCAAACTCAATGGGCGTACGTGGCTGTTTTACCACGCGATCCCCATCACTGTGGGTCTGATTCGAGCAACATGTGCAGACTGTCATGGTAACCTGAGTATGTCAGAGGAAGCGGTTGTCGGGGAGGTTCTGCCAATTGCGCAGGCTGCTCACAACTGCGGTGGACTTGTTATTGCTCAGGTTCAACGCGTGCAGGAAGAGCCGTTCGCGCCTCATGATGTGCACGTTCCGGGGATTCTGGTTGATAATATTGTTGTTGGGGACGCCGATGAACATGAACAGACATTTGCAGAGTCTCGCAATGAGGCCTATTTCACGGCCGGGCAGCCAGCTGTTCCTGAGACGACATTGTCCGGACATCGTCGGATCATCGCCTCGCGTGCATGTGACGAGCTGAAGTCCGGGGATATCGCAAACCTCGGCATTGGAATGCCTGAGGGGATCAGTCTGATCGCGAGTCGGCGAGGACTCCTGAACGACGTAACGCTGACCCTGGAGAGTGGCCCAATCGGCGGGGTGCCGGCGGGAGGATTGAGTTTTGGAGCATCGGCGTACCCGCAGGCGATCATTGATCAGCCGTCACAATTTGATTTCTACGACGGAGGCGGACTGGATTATGCGGCACTGGGAGCTGCTCAGGTTGGTGCCGCCGGGAATGTGAACGTCTCTCAGTTTGGAAGTATGCTGGCCGGTGTCGGTGGGTTTATCAACATCTCTCAAAATGCTGGCCGAGTCGTCTTCTGTGGCACACTGACGGCAGGTGGTCTGCGCACGTCAGTTAAAGACGGCGAGTTACAAATTGAACAGGAAGGCAGGGTCCGCAAGTTCACATCGTCAGTGGAACAGGTTTCTTTCAATGCTCGTGCTGCGCTGGCGAACGGGCAGCAGGTCCTCTACGTCACAGAACGAGCCGTCTTTCAGGCGACCCAGGAAGGTCTGCAGCTGATTGAAATCGCGCCGGGGGTTAACATGCAGACTCAGGTGCTGGACCAGATGGAATTTGATCCCGTGATTAAGACCGTCCGCACTATGAATCCGGAGCATTTTCGGGATGAATGAAGTTTGCATTGTTGCTGCCAGACGTACACCGATCGGGCGATTCCTTGGTGCACTTTCGGGTGAGTCTGCGGTAGATCTGGGCGTTCATGCTTCAAGGGCGGTCCTTGATGGACTGCCTGGTGGTCGTGTTGGGCAGGTGATCTTTGGGAATGTGCTGAGTGCCGGGCTCGGGATGAATGTGGCACGACAGATTGGAATAGGGGCCGGTCTTCCCGTGACAACTCCGGCGTTCACCGTGAATACAATGTGTGGTTCCGGAATGCAGGCCGTACTGCTTGCGTATCAGGCGATTTGCTCAGGAGAGACAGACGTCGTCCTGTGTGGTGGGACGGAGTCGATGAGTAACGCGCCGCATCTGTTGCAGCGTTCCAGGACCGGAATCAAGCTTGGAAATGCCACTCTGGCGGACTCGCTGCTGTCCGACGGCTTGCTGGATGCATTCAGCGGAGACCACATGGCGTTGACGGCCGAACAACTGGCTGTGGAGTATAATGTGACGCGCCGCGAACAGGATGGCTATGCAGCGCTGTCCCAACAGCGTTATTCGACTGCCTTCAATGCTGGTGTGTTCGAATGCGAAGTTGCTGCACACGACTCTCTGAAAGAGGACGAACATCCACGTCCGGAGGCAACTGCTGAGCAGCTTGCCGACCTGAAACCGGTCTTTGTTCGAGATGGCACAGGCACGGTGACGGCTGGCAACGCATCCGGTGTCAACGACGGAGCGGTTGCCATTGTTCTGGCACATCGGCAGGTCGCGGAGTCCGAGGACTGGCCCATTCTCGCGACAATGACTGGTGGTTGTATTGTTGGGTGTGACCCACAGAAGATGGGTCTGGGGCCCGTGCACGCAGTTCGCCGTGTTTGCAGGGAGCAGGCTGTGCCAATCGAAGCCTTCGATGCGATCGAAATCAACGAGGCGTTTGCCGTGCAGACGCTGGCCTGCCTGAACGAACTGCAACTCTCGTCGGATGCAGTCAACACCTGTGGCGGAGCAATCGCACTCGGTCACCCGATTGGAGCGACCGGAGCAAGAATTGTCGCTCATCTTGCTCACCGAATTCACAATGGTGAGTCTGGGCACGCAATCGGCAGTCTTTGCATTGGAGGTGGTATGGGAGCCGCCGTCACCTTGAGTTCAGCACCGTCCTGAGTGACGGCATCCCACAGCGTTTCGGGCGTTCGCCGCGCCGAGGCGTGGGCATTCCATGGGACACCGTAATCTCACCAGAACACGGTCCTGCATCTCCGGGATGTCACGGCGTCAGTAGCGGGAACCGTTAAGCGAAGACAGGAGGCAGGCTAGTTCCGTCGCGTATGTGCGTAAAGTTCTTTCATGAGCTCATCAATGGCCTGAGCCCGAAACCGAATGCACTGCTCCATCTTCTTGTGGCGAAACGCCAGCAGCGCCTGACGGTTGATTTCTCCCAACTCGTCCATGTCGAGCATCCAGCCGTTGTCCTGCCCCGCCTGGGTCAGCTCGCTCTGCGCCTCCCGCAGGAACTCCATGAACGCTGGTTCGATATTTGCCGACGCGGAACGATATGGAGTCTTCAGTGCCGGCATGCTGGGGGAGTTTGGCTGTGATGCGGTGGTCTGCTCGCCCGGGAAATCATCTGCTTTCCCGCTCGTAACGATGATGAAACGCATGAACCCAAGAATGAGTGCCGGGCAGATTGTCAGCAGGCCCGGTTGAGTCTTTCCAAAGGCCAGCAGGACGAGTCCGATGCTGCCAAACAGGAGAAACAGACCGAGAAACAGAGTGCTGACCCACTTCCTGTTCCCTTGTCGTTTCTTAGCAGTGGCCGGCGGATTGAGGTCAACAAATTCACCACTCAACCGTGGGTACTTTTCCACTCGTGCCACAACGACGGTGACGTTATCAGTTCCGCCTCGACAGTTTGCGAGGTTCACGAGTAGCCGTGCAGCGTCGGCGGGTGGAAGACTTCCGGCGATTGCTCCGATCTCGTTGTCCGACAGATGTCCTGTGAGTCCATCCGAACAGAGAACAAAGTGATCACCGGGCAGCACATGGAACGGCCCCTCGATGTCGATCTCAACATTCTGATCTGGACCGAGACAGCGTGTGATCACGTTGCGCGGGTGCAGCATGTCGACATTGTCGATCGTCGCCTTCCCCTGACGGACCATTTCCCACTGAAGGCTATGGTCAAATGTCAGTTGTTCGATTTTCCCGGCGCGGACACGATAGATACGACTGTCGCCGACGTGTCCGATCCATGCGCCATTTGGTGTCAGGACCAGTGATGAACATGTGGTGCCCATGTCCGCGAATTCGGGATTCTCACGGGCTTTGTCATTGATGGCTCGGTTGGCTGCGACGATAGCGTTCTGCAGTCGCTCGGCAACCGTTTCTGCTTCCTGCTTGAAGTACGCGAGGGGCAGTGACTCGACGGTAATGCGGCTGGCAAGATCGCCGACAGAATGACCTCCCATCCCATCGGCTACTGTGAAGAGGTGCCCGCATTGACCCCAATCTGAAAACTCAGTGCTGAGTTTCACGACCAGAGCGTCCTGGTTGGCTGCCCGGCGCATTCCCACATCAGTGTGAGAAGCGTATTGAATCACCGGGAGGATGATCATGGGATATTGCTGCACTTTTGTGTCTGTGAGGCCCGGATGCAACTGTGTTGTACCAGTGACAGGAAGGCGGTGGACGGTCAGGAAAGCGGTTTATGGCGGGGGGGAGGGAATGGTTCCCTTATTTTAAACGTATTTACCTGTGAAGATTCCGTCCGACAAATCCAGAGAAGCCGGAGGTACAGGAAACCCAAAAGTGTAGTTCGCAGCACGGCCAACGCAAATCATCATGTCAGATTGATGACAGTCGGAACGGGGGCTGGTCCGGTCGAATCAACAGCACAGACTGCTCTTGGGGAGATCGGGCCATCTGAGGTACTCTTCGCAGAATTCAACAATTCCCGGAGTCAAACCGAATTCCATGTCTCGCCCAGCCATTTGTCTGCTTTTTCTGGTGTCGCTGACACAGACGGGCTGTGTTCACCGGCGACTGACGATCAATTCAGCGCCGATCGGGGCACTTGTGCGCATTGACGGGGAAGACGTCGGCTACACGCCCACGTCTATCGATTACACGTGGTATGGAACACGTGACGTCCAGCTGCTCAAAGACGGTTACGAAACTCAAACCCGGCAGGTTGATATCAACCCGCCATGGTACCAGCGTTTCCCATTTGACTTCTTCAGCGACAATCTGCTGGGAAGCTATCTTCAGGATCACCGGCGTTTTGACTTCCGGCTTCAGCCACTCCAGCCTCAAAAGGCAGATGGCGTGATAGATCGAGGCCGCTCATTGCGGAGCGAAGCGATGCACGGCCTTTAGAATCAGTCCCCAAACCGATGGTGCGGATCGCAGACACAGCATATGTCGTGCTTGCGGGGCATCTCAGATCGGTTTGCGGACTGCCTCCAGACGATGGGCATTCTTCCCGAATCCCGGAACATGGACTTCGCAGTTGGGTCCTGCCTCTGTCGCATTTTCGGCAGGCACTAAACTGCCCAGCTTCAGACAATCTGAGTGAAGACAGGAATGAACACATGGCGAGGCTGAGTCAGGCCGATTTGATCGACCTAAACCGCAGTCTGGAAGAACGAACTCCTCAGGAGCTGCTGGAGTGGACGCGTTCCATGTTTGCGGACCGCGTCGCGGCGATGTCTTCAATGCAGAAATCCGGGAACACGGTGTGCCATATGCTCCACAGCATCCCGGTTGATATCCCTGTGTTGTTCGTGGACACCGGTGTTCTGTTTGAGGAGACCCTGCAGACACGCGACCGAATAGCGGCCGAATATGGGCTCGACATTCGAACGCTGTACCCGGAAAAGTCGATGATGGAACAGACTTCCGAACTGGGCGTCCTGTACCTCAGCCATGAAGGCCAGCAACAGTGTTGTGAATTGCGTAAATCGGCTCCGCTGGACGCAGTCAAAGGACAGTACGACGCACTCATCAGCAGTCTGCGAAGATCCGACGGCGGGGCGCGAGGATCATGCCCGATTCTGGCCGTGGACACACGATTGAACTGCCTCCGAGTCAATCCCCTTGTCAATTTCGATGATGAGCAACTGGCTGCCTACATCGCTGAAAACAAGGTCATTACTAACCCGCTTCATGAGCAGGGGTATGCCACGATTGGATGCAATCGTTGCACGACGCCCGTGCTTCCCAATGAGCCTCGACGTGCAGGCCGTTGGCGACACCTGGGGCCGTGGTCCATGTATTGTGGCATCAATCCCACTGACCTCGATCCGGAGCGATCTCCGGCAGTTGATTTTCCGGAAGATCTGGTGGACCGGATCCTTGGCCGGGAAACCGACTTTATGATTTAAGTGGGTTGCCTTGTGGCCTGTCGTGGGCGTGCTGGATTTCGCCAGGAGTCTCTGTGATCAGTCGTCTTCAGGTCCCTGTCTGACGATCTGTAGAACTCCTTGCCGTCGCTGGTGATCTGGTCGTTCCTGGCACCTCAAACTCTCTCCTGCTTTACGCTGAGAGTTTGAAGCCTCATGATGCCCGTGTCGCAGTCATGAGTTGTTGCTGGTCCCTGGAATGGCAGAAATTGTCCTCACCACACTGAATGCCCGTTACTGGCACAGTTCGTTTGGCCTGCGTTATCTCAAGGCCAATATGGGCGAACTGGCAGACGCGACTGCACTCATTGAGTTCACGATCAATGATCGTTTGATCGATATTGTGGCGGCGATTCGAAGCCATCAACCCAAAATAATTGGCCTCGGGATCTACATCTGGAACATCGACCAGACGACTCAGCTGGTTCGTGACCTGCGGGCCGCCTGCCCCAGGGCAGTCATCGTGATCGGTGGCCCCGAGGTGAGTTACGAATATGAGCAGTTGCCGATCGTTGAAGATGCTGACTACCTGATTACAGGAGAAGCTGATCTTGAGTTTGCTCAACTCTGCCGGCGCCTGCTGCATCAGGACAAGACTGAGGCAACTCAACTGCCAGTTTTGAACGAATCCAAAGTGATTCCTGGTACGATCTCGACTCTGGATCAGGTGAGGATGCCGTATGAGCTCTACTCCGATGAGGATATCGCTCACCGGGTGATCTATGTGGAGATCTCACGCGGGTGTCCGTTTACCTGTGAATTTTGCCTGTCTGCTCTTGAGATTCCCGTGCGACTGTTTGGCGAGGAAGAGTTTCTGCAGGCGATGCAGAATCTGCTTGATCGCGGTGTTCGTCAGTTCAAGTTTGTTGATCGCACCTTCAATCTGAATCTGCGTGTCAGTGCCGCAGTCCTGAGGTTCTTTCTTGAACGAATGACGGACGGACTGTTCCTGCACTTCGAAATGATTCCGGACCGTCTGCCTGCGCCGCTGCGCGAGCTGATCGCAGAATTCCCGCCCGGTGTCCTGCAGTTTGAAATTGGGGTTCAGACATTCAACGCCGCAGTGGGCGAATTGATCTCGCGGCGACAGGACAACAATCAGCTGGAGGACAATTTCCGGTTTCTGCGCGAACAAACGGGTGTTCACATTCATGCGGATCTCATCGTTGGACTACCCGGCGAGACTCTTTTGAGTTTTGCTGAAGGATTCGATCGGCTCGTACGACTGAATCCTCATGAGATTCAGGTGGGCATGCTGAAACGGCTGCGGGGAACACCGATCACGCGGCACGACGAAAACTGGGAAATGAATTACAGTCGCAACGCGCCGTATGAGATCCTCAGTAATCGGCTCCTGGATTTTGAAACCGTGCATCGGATGAGGAGGTTTGCACGATATTGGGACGTCTTCGCCAACAGTGGAAACTTTGTGCGGACAATCCCACTTCTTTGGGAGTCAGGCAGTCCGTTCGACCGATTCGACGGCTTCTGTGAGTGGCTTTATCAGGTCGAGCAGAGAACTCACACGATTCCCCTGAAGATGCAGGTGACGCGGCTGTTTGAATACCTGACGGCAGAATTAAGTCTTGCGGAAGATCGAGTGGCTGCCGTGCTTCTCGAGGACTACCAGCGTGGTGGTCGGCGAGATATTCCGGACGTTCTCCGTGCGTGGTATGACAGAACGTCAGATGTCAGGAAAACGAGACAGTCTTTGCCACGGCGACAGCAGAGGCATCTGAGGGAATAGTTTTCCAGTCTGGTTCTTTGCTGTACGACGGACTTCCAGTCCGTCGCGTCTCACTTTGCAGGTTGATCGGCGGCCAGCCGATCAGGCAGGGTGAGGGTCCTTCGGCAGGTTCGGCATTCGCTGCGTCAGGAATCCGCAGCATTGCGCAGCACTGGTTTTCGTCCAGGGCTGGCTATCCCGGGCCTACTCCTGACGCTCGACCCTCCCGACGGATTCGGCGTGGTCATGTGTGCAGCCTGACGGACTGGAAGTCTGTCGTACGTTCCTGAGCCAGGCCGATTGTTATCGGGTCACTCCAAATAGTCTGGCCTTCAGTCTGCCAGCAATCTCAGCAGAGGATTTCTGGCGACGAAAAAAACCGCCACAGGTGACGGGGGGAGAGCAATTCTGTCCTGTTGGACTCGCTTATGGCAGACGACGAACCTTAATGTTTCGGAAGTGAACGACGCTCTTTGGGTCGTGAGCCTGCAGGGCAAAAGTGCCTTCGTCGAGGCGTCGTTCAAAACTGCCACTAAAAGCCTTGCGTCCTTCTTCTTCAGTGAAGTCGACCGTCACTTTGTCATTGATCTTGATGATGATGCGGCGGCCTTCAACTTTAATGTACGTCTTGTACCACTCACCGTCTTTGACAAGCCCTTTCAGGTCTTCCGCGCTGACATTTTTCACGCCATACAGGCTGCCGGTCTTTTTAGGGTCGCCATGAGTGATGTTGACCTGGCATTCGTAACCGTATTTGGGCCAGCCCTGTTCCTGGAGTTTGGTATGGAAGTAAATACCTGCGTTGCTGCCTTTGGTGGTTTTGACTTCGCATTCGAATTCAAAGTTCTTAAACGGCTTGTCACCCGTGTAGAACAGATGGCTTCGTTCGCCCACGCAGACAAGGTTGCCGTCTTTGATTTGCCATGAGTCTTTGTTTTCGGTCTTTGTCCAGCCCTTGAATGACTTTCCGTCATAGATGGACTTCCAATCGTCCGCATTTACGGAAACTGAAGCGAAAGCAAACAGGAGGGCGATACACAGGCGAAACATGGAGGACTCCGAAGGAGAAGATTGATTGGTCGAGATGGAATCAGCCTACGCAATTGACTGCCTCGATTCCACACACCTACGGTGAGCGAATCGAGGAATTCGCGTTTAGCAGTCGTCCATTACCGAGGCTTCATTGCAGCTCGCATTTCGCGTTCGTGAGCCTGCTTTTTGAGGTTCTCGCGCTTGTCGTGCACCCGGCGGCCACGGCAGAGTCCCAGTTTGACTTTGATATAGCCACGACTGATAAAGACGCTCAATGGAATGAGTGTCAGTCCGTTCTGTTCTCCGGACTCGGCAAACTTCTGAATCTCCCGCCGGTGAAGCAGCAGTTTCCTGCGCCGCCGTCGCTCGTGGTTGTACATCGTGGCCTGTGGGTACTCGGCGATGTCTGAGTTCAGCAGCCAGACTTCATTGTTGTCCACCCGTGCGTAGGCTTCCTCGATGGAGATTTTGTTGTTCCGGATGCTCTTCACTTCGCTGCCGAGCAACTCAATTCCACAGTTCACCTGATCGAGGATCTCGTAATTGTGTCGCGCGCGGCGATTGCGACAGACCACGCGGGAATTGGGATCGTCCGTCGGCGTCTTCTTCTTTTTGCTTTTCTTCTGGGGCATCAGTCCGATTCCAAATCGACCGTCCGTGGACGGAGCGTCACATGTTGACGCGTGTGATCAGAAGACACAATCCTGCAGGCTGAGTTCGGGAGCTTCTTTTGAGACGGGTAGGTATCGCATGCACGGCATGCGCGGATCTGTAAACCGCTGCAAGCCCGGTTTTTTTCGCAGTGCGGGCAGTCCCTGCTTTTTCGGGAAACACGGATTTCTGAGACCCGGCAAGTTGACGATCGTTGTCATCCAGGCGAATAATCCTGTCTACGCGTTTTGTTTCGGACGGTTATCCGTCCCTCTCCCAGACAAAACAGTTCGAGTCTGCCAAGGAGAATAAAGGAGTAGTCTCAAAGCACGACCACGATCGCATTGAGAAGGAGTTGCTCTCAAGGTTGCCTGATGGCGTGGGTAACCAATCATCGAAATCACAGCCGTGCATTTTGTAGAGCAGTTTTCTTCATCCTCTTCGAGTCAGCCTCGATGTCATCCGAGCATTCTGCGGAATCGGGATTTTCAGGCGGCCGACGATTGATTTTTCTGACACGCCGGTATGCTGAGGATTCGTGACTTTTCAGCTTCCGCTGAAAGGCCTTTTTTAAACACAGATTTTCGTTTCGTAAGGAACGGATGAAGAATGTGGCCAGTCTGCAGGGATGATTTGACACCGCATTCGGATAAAGGGGCGACAGCTCCTCAACATCTCAAAGACAGTTCTGCACCGTGGCCCCTCAACCACGGCTTCTGTGTTTCAGGTGTGAAATAAGAAGAAGGGGATTCGCGTGCATCGTCTCGATTCAGGAATGAAGGCGATCATTGAAGAAGCCAGGGAACGTGGCTTCGTAACCGTCCAGCAGGCTCATGCGTGGTTACCCGACGAAGGCGGCGATCCCGCCATGGTCGACAACCTCATCAAAGCAATGGACGAAGAGGGACTGGATTTCATTGAGGATCCGGATATCCCACTGGAACCAGAACCCGTTGAAGAAGAGGTTCGGGAAGAACAGGCCGAGAAGGCCGCTCGTGCTCTGCTCGGTGCCGAGACTTCTGCTCTGTCCTCCCGAGATCCAATCCGCATGTATCTTAGCCAGATGGGCAACATCCCACTGCTGAGTCGCGACCGCGAGATCTTTCTGGCCAAACAGATCGAAATCACTCGCAAGCGAATGCGTCGCCACGTGATGGAGTCCGATTTCGCTCTGCGGATCGCCGTCGACATCATCGAAAAAGTTCAGCGACAGGAATTGCCTTTCGAGCGAACTCTTCGAACGTCAGAAACTGAAGACGTTCGCAAGGAACAGATCGAAGGTCGTATGGATCTGAACCTGAAGACTCTTCGCATTCTGATGGAGGACAACGAGTCTGATTTCCAGACATGGCGTTCTCTGGACGATGGTCCTGACAAAGACTGGCTGGGCACACGCATTCAGCAGCGTCGGGTCAAGATGTGCACACTCTGCGAAGAACTGAGTGTTCGTACTCATCGCATGCAGCCTGTTATGAAGCGGATGCTGCAGATCGGCGAACGAATCGAACAGCTGAAGGACGAGATTGCCTGTCTGCGAGGCCTCTCGAGTGCTGATGCAGAACGCGACTCACTCGAACGAGAGCTGGAAGAGTACATCCAGATGGTTCTGGAAACTCCCGATCAGTTCCTCGCTCGATGCCGGGAAATTGACAAACGAATGGACGGCTGGACAGACGCCAAGCAAAAACTGTCCGGCGGAAACCTGCGACTCGTGGTCTCAATCGCCAAGAAGTACCGCAACCGAGGTCTGAGCTTCCTCGATCTCATTCAGGAAGGCAACGCCGGCCTGATGCGTGGTGTTGAGAAGTACGAGTACCGTCGGGGTTACAAGTTTTCGACGTACGCCACATGGTGGATTCGACAGGCGATTACTCGTGCTGTCGCCGACCATGCCCGGACGATTCGAATTCCTGTCCACATGTTCCAGAACATCTCTATGCTCAAGGCCAAAGCCGAAGAGATTCGTCAGGCCACCGGACGCGAACCCAGCAATGAAGAGCTGGCTGAAGCCGTCGGTATGAGCATCGAAGAGACAGAACGGATTATGAAGACATGGAAGCATCCAATCAGTCTTGATACTCCTGTCGGCGAAAGCGAAGACAGCAGCTTTGGCGAATTCCTTGAAGACAGCCACGAGCAGAGTCCTGCCGAGTCCGCTGCTAAGCAGATGCTCCGGGACAAGATCGATCACGTCCTCAAGAGTCTCACTTATCGCGAACGCGAAATTGTGAAGCTGCGATACGGACTCGGTGACGGTTACAGCTACACACTGGAAGAAACCGGCCGGATCTTCAAAGTTACGCGTGAGCGTATTCGACAGATCGAAAGCAAGGCTCTGAAGAAACTGCAGCATCACACACGAGCCATCCACCTGCGTGGATTTGTAGATCATGTGGCCGACGAAGATGAGCCGGAAAAGAAAGATTCCGAGTCTTCTTCGGATCCAATCAGTGCTCACTGAGCATTAAACGGGACCTAAACAAAGAGGTCGGCGAATTGCCGGCCTCTTTTTTTGCGCGCACCAGTGCCAGAATGAGACCACGTATCATGAGGTCGTAGCGATTCACTTGCAGGACGCTGCAAAGGTAGGTTCTTCTCTGTCAAATTACAGCATTCGAACCCGGGGCGTGGAGAATCCTGAGGGTTCAGAAAACGTCGTCAGCCTGGAGACCCGCCCGGCGCAGTGTGCTTCAATCTTAGCGGAGCGGCGCGAGCTGCCCGGCCGAGCACGTTTACGAGGCAGCTGCCCGTTCGGTCAATTCGAACTGCGGAGGGTTGTTCGGCCGGAGTGCTTGCGCACTTCCGTTACGATGTGGGGGGCGTGGAGAATCCTGCGGGTTCCAAAAACGTCGTCAGCCTGGAGACCCGCCCGGCGCAGTGTGCTTCAATCTTAACGGGGCGACGCGAGCCGGTCCGGCCGTGAGGGCTCGTTCGATGGCTTAAGTCAGGTCCGTCAGGACACCGTCTTTGCAGAACTTTGGATTCCCGAATGACTCGACGGTATGCCCCATCGCATGGCAGAAGCTCATGAGCAGTCGGTTGTGTGGAGTTCCTCCGAAGTCCATGGCACGTCCCATCTTCCATCCCATGCCGCCACCGACGAGTACAAATGGAATGTTGTTACGGGTGTGGGAGTTTCCTTTGCCGAGCTCATTGGTCCACACGATGGTGGTGTTGTCCAGCATTGTTCCTTCACCACCTGGCTCCGGGGTCTCGTCAAGGCGTTTCGCCAGCAGTGCCACCTGTTCCGCGTACCATGTATTGATTTTGATCAGTTTCTCGTAGGCATCTTCATTGCTGTCTGGTTCGTGCGACAGAGTGTGATGTCCTTCGTCGATCTCCAGCCACTTCATGCGTGGCTGGCCCACGCTGTTGGTGATCTGGAACGTTGCAACGCGGGCAAAGTCTGCGGCCAGGCTGCTGACGAGCAGATCAATCTGCATTCGCGTGATGAGCGGCATGTTCTCGTTCTGCTCTTCGATGTTTGGAGGCAGTTGCGGAACGGCATGACCCGTCGGTCGATTTTTTGCGGCTGCCTGCTCTTTCTGCAGGTCCTGCTCCAGTTCACGAACGAGCGTTGCATGTCGCTGCAGGAACTGACGATCTTCTTTGCTTAGTTTTGACTCCATGCGTTTAAAGTCCGCCTGCAGGCCGTCCAGCACGCTGGCGAGCATTTCCCGGTTCCTGGTCTGACCATAAAGGCGGTCAAACATGCGATAGGGATTATCGATTGGCGTCATCGGCTGATTTGGGCCTGCGTACGACATACGGGTCCATGTGTCGGCGCGGTCCGGGACCATGACTCCAAATTCAAGTGAACCGAATCGCGTCTGAGTTGATTCATTCTCCTGCAGACGATTCGCGATGTGCTGATCGACGGAAATGCCTTTGGACCAGCCAGCAGGTGTGTCGGAGCCTCCCTGGATGTCGCCGGGGAACAGTTCGATGCCGGTCAGCAGACAGCCGATCCCGCGCATGTGACCGTCGCCGTCACCTCTCAGTTGATTGTTCAGACCATGCATGGTCATCATCCGATCTCGAAAACCCTCCAGCGGCTTCAGGATGCGTTTGATGTCAAAGTCTTTCCCTTGTTGCTCAGGCCAAAAGTGTTTTGGAATGACACCGTTGGGGCTGAAGACAAAGATGAGTCGTTGCCGGCGTTGTCCGGTTTCCGCGGCCGAAAGTCCCGGTAGTCCACACAGAAGGTGAGCTCCCAAAGCGCTGATACCAGCTTTTCTGAGCAATTCTCTTCGGCTGAAGTAACTCTTATTCATTGGTGGTGACTCTCTCTTCTGTCTGCGGAGGACGTGCTGCGACGACCGCAATGTCCACCAGCAGTCTTCTGATATTGCAGTTGTCCTGCCGAAACTGTCTGGTCAGCTCGTCGAGACGGTCGTAGCCCCATGCAGCGACGGGCTGCTTGACGAGGTGTTGAAACGACCGATTGACGAAGGCTGTGTGTGCATCATGACTGTTGGCGAGATATTCCGCCAGTTCCGCCGGGCCTGTGAATTGTACCTGGCTGCCATCTCTCTGGGTGTATGAACCCTTCACGTTGACCGGCCTGTCGTGATCTTTCTGTCGAAATCGACCTGTCGAATCGTAATTCTCCAGCACAAACCCCAGTCCATTGATCTTTCGGTGGCATACCTGGCAGCTTTGGGGACTGGTCTGAAGTTCCACCCGTTGGCGTGTCGTCAGGTCCGGGTGCAGATCGGGGCTGAGCGGTGTAAAGGCTTCCTGAGGCGGACGTATTGTGCGACCCAGGACAAAACGCATGAGAAACACGCCGCGATGAATAGGCGAGGTGGAATCCTGGTATGCGAGACGACTCATCAGGTACGGGTGTGTCAGCAGGGATCCGGTCTGCGTTGTCGGTTGCAGATAACCAGTCTTATCGGGCTTCGCAGACCATTCGTCGCCGTAGTAGGCGTGTATTCGATCAGACGTGAATATCGGCGCTGACTGAAAGAACGAGCGATAATCGCTCTGTTCGCTCCAGACAACGGCGTCCAGAGTGCGGTCCAGTGAGTCTTTCAGCTGGGCGACTGTGTTCTCTGAGAATTCCGGAAACAGCTGCTGCTTCTTCTGAATCTCAGCTGCCTCTGACAGGTGCAGCCATTCATAGAGCAGCGCCCGAACCTTGGCCCGGGCTCGATAATCATGGACCATCCTCTTCGCAGCAGAGGTGATCTGGGTCTCAGTCTTCAACAGGTCTTTCTCGGCGAGATTCAGCAGCCATGAGTCAGACGGAAGCGAGTCGTACAGAGTCAAAGCAAGGCGATTTGCCACCTGTCGTGATTCGGAGCGGCTACTGTCCAGGCTGGGATAGAGAAACCACGGCGACTTGAGAACTGCCAGCACGGAACGTCGAATTGCTTCGCTGCGATCGTCTGTGCTCTCAATCTGCTTCTGGATATAGAACTGACGAGCCTGTTGATCCAGCGGTCCACGAAATGCGAGCGTGGCGATTTCTGAAAGGAAATCAGACAGGACTTCTGCTTCCTCATCGTTGCGACGACGGCGGCGATACTCGGGCCACAGGTCAGTGGCTGCGGTCTGGCCGAACTCGATTGCTGCGGCCGTAACCGCATCGTCCCATTGACGATCGATCGCAAGGCCTCGGTTATAGCCGTAACTCCGATCATCGGGTGGAAGATGCGTCTGCAGTGCAAACGCAGCTCTGGGAGCTTCTGGCACAAGGTGGTGTTTCGGGATGGTCGTTTCAACGCCATGAGGCGGCTTCCATGAGAGCGATACGGAAGCCGGTAACTGTCCGGTTTTTCTTTTGCGCTGATACAGGTCAAACCGAATCGGGTAGACGCGACCGGCAGTCAGTGTGACAGAGCGGCGAAACTCAGTCCTGTCCCCGGACTGCACATGATTGTTGACAAATTCAGTCTCCGGATGACCAAGGCGAAAGATAAAGGCACAGCTGGATCGAATGACAATTTCATAGCGTCCCGACTGGTCCACCTTCAGTCCACCCAGCCACTGAACATAGAAGTCATCTCCCTTGATGCCTTCACCAGGACCATCTCGTTTCCAGTCGAAATCGATCACTCCGTCGATTCGGTCGATCTTCCTGTTTTCTCGTTTGAGGCGTGCGCCATCGTAGTACAGGGCTTTCAGACCTCGATCATCACTGACGGTCGCCACACGGTTGTAGAAGTGCCCGTAGATGTCAGCCAGGCTTTGCCGCAGTTGTTCAGCAGTCAAATGTGTCAGTCGAATCTGAGGAGGATTCTTCTGCCAGCGAGCCCGTTCACTGTAGAACGAATCAAACACAAATTGCGCGACTGATTCAGCATCTTTACCGGTACACTTTTCCGGTTCACCTTCCGGCATCGTCCGACTGATCAGGTCCGCCAGTTCGCGAATACTCAGATCGCCTGCGAGCGGCTCGTCATAGACGTCCGCAACTCCCTGGCCGTCTGCTCCGTGACACTCTGCACATCGGGTCTGGTAAATCTGCTGCCCGCGAATCGACTGTTCTGATTGCGCATGACTCAGCGGCAGGAGTGTGGCGAACAGAATGGAATACAGAAACCGAGACATGTTTTCGGGGAATCAGGCGGGGGGAGGGGCGAGGCGGGCAGTTATTGTAATCGTACGACGGGCCAGACGAGTCACGCATTTCACGCCTTCTGCAGAATTGCGAATCAGGACGACAAAACCGGGCAGAAAACACCAGATGTCAGACGCTTGCGCCCGGTAATTCGTGTGCCGCCTGCGAACCTCGTTGTTGCTGCCGCAACTTCACCTGAGCTCAGGGGGGGCGGATTCCAGTCGCCGAAGACCGCATCCGCCCATGTAAGGCTCTGAACTTCTTAACTCCTCAGAGCTGCCGCCGTTAGAATTCCTGCCAATCAGGAACTCTGTTGCTCATGTCCTTCTGAAGCTCGCAGAGGAAGATCGATAAAGAAAGTTGCTCCCGTCCCGGCAGACTCTCCGACCGTTAATCGGCCGCTGTGTGCTTCCACGATCGATCGACTGATTGCCAGTCCCATTCCCATGCCATCATCTTTCGATGATTCAAACGGACGGAAGATCTGGCTTTGCTCTTCGATGGGGATTCCCGGTCCGGAGTCCGAAACAGCAATGCTGATCACACTTTGAGACATGATTGTACTGATACGCAGGATGCGTTCTTTCTGCGTCGACTCAACCATCGCATCGATGGAATTCTTGATCAGGTTTATCAGGACCTGCTGTATCTGAACCCTGTCAACCTGCACCATGGGTATTGACGAGGCAAGATCTGATTGCGCCTTGATTCTGTTATGTCGTAACTCCGGCTCAACCAGTTGCAGCGATTCCTCAATCAGCTTATTGAGGTTTACCAGGGAGCGTTTGGGAGGTTTGTTGAGGCAGAATCCTCGCATGCGGCGAACAATTTCGCCCGCCTTGACAGCCTGCGAGCTAATAAGTTCACACATTTCAACCGCCTTCTGTTGGTCAATCATGTTGTCCGGCAGTCCCAACTGAAGAAAGGCCGCACTGTTTGCCACTACGGAGAGCGGCTGATTGAGTTCATGGGCGATTGCCGACGCCAGTTGACCGAGGCTGGCAAGCCGATTCATGTGAGCCAGCTGTTGATCCAGTTCGCGATGTCTGCGTTGGGCAATCCGCAGCATGGTGACGTCTCGGGCCGTCACACAAAGGAAGTCCTGTCCTCGGTAGCTGAACATCTTCGCAGACAGCTCGACATCGATTACGACTCCATCGCGTCGCCGGTGGCGTGCCGGAATCACATGTGTTCCTCTGCCACTCGTCAGGTCCTGCACGAGTGCGTCAAACTGAGGTGAGGAATTCTGAGTGAGTTTCTTGCGAAGCAACTCCTGCCGCGTATACCCGAGGCGTTCGCAGGCAACCTGATTGGCATCCACAATTCTGCCGTCCATTTGCAGAGTCAGCATTGCTTCCCCTGCCACATCGACCGCAAATCGGCGGAGCTGCAACTCTTCGTCTGCCAGCTTCCGGTGAGTGATATCGCTGACGACCCCACTCATCCTTGCGGCAGGTTTCTGATCGTCCCCGGCGAACTGGCCACGCAGTTCGATCCAGCGGAACGCACCTACTGCGTCCTGGATGCGATGTTCAATGTGAACCTCTTCCTGTCGTGCCCATGCACGTCGCAGGATCGCAAGCACTCGATTCAGATCTTCAGCATGGATATGAGACACGTACAGGTCCCATGTCACTTCGACCCTGCCAGCTTCGTACCCAAAGATCTGAAGCGAGTCAGCAGAGCAGGTGATGACTCCGGATTCCTGATTCCATTCCCACAGCCCCAGCTGACCGGCATGCAGTGCGAGTTTCAGGTTCTGCTCGCTCTCGGTGAGATGAATCTCCGCTTGCTTCTTCTCGTCAATGTCCACCATGACGCCATCGAGTCGAAATGCGTGGCCCTCAGGGCTGAAGCTGAACATGCCGCGAATCTCGACCCAGTGAATCGATCCATCGGGCCAGACAATTCTTGTTTCCTGCGCTACAGGTCGGCCGGTGCGGCTGGCAATCCCCAACACTCGCTCAAGTCGCAGGAGATCGTCTGGGTGTACCTGCGTGGCGAAGGCCGTGTAAGTTGGATAGACGGAGCCGGGTTCACGGCCGAACATCCTGTAGAGTGAGTCTGAGACCTCGCAGGACCCACATTGGTTCAGAAAGGAAGAGTCACTTGTTGGCAGCAACATCGCCGGATCGGGAAGGACCCACCCAAATGTTCCGAGCCGGCCACCCTCAATGGCCAGTCGAATTCGGCGCTCTGCTCGCTGCAACTCCTCGACACGACTGTGAAGCTCATCGCTCGAACGCTGATCCACGGACGCCGGGTCTGTCGAAATCTGTCGCGCGATGCCGCAGTAGAGTGTTTCCCCATTCGATTCATGGGCCGTCAGTGTCATTGTGGTTGCAATGCGATGCCCTTCACGATGTCTCATGTCAGCATTAAGAACAA
>CAJWGB010000046.1 GCA_913031625.1 uncultured Planctomycetaceae bacterium
CTACAGTGACTGGAAGTTGATCCGAATCTTCCACGGTGGTGACGAGGGAGAGCATCGGTACAAGCTGTTTCGAGTCTGGCCCGACCCTTCCGAGACCGAGGAGTTATCCGCTCAGCACCCCGACATGGTCGAGAAGCTAGACGCCATGATTGACGAACACCTTCGGCGTACCAGCGCAATCCTGCCAATACCCAACCCGAAGTTCGACCCGGCTCAGTACAAGCCGGAGCTCGAAGGCCAGCAGCTTCCCGCACGAACGAAGTCGAGCAAGCGTGCAGGGACTCAAGTTGCTGGCTGGAGCATGGACAACAACATCCGTGCCAAAGTGGTTGGTGGCAACCTCGAAGTAACAGCCACTGGCGGTGACCCATACATGAGCTTCAGGTTTCCGAAGCCAATCAAAGGAGACTCCCTGACCTTTGAGGCAAAGATCACTGCAGCGTCATCCGCAAATGTTCAGTTTTTCTGGGAACAGCCGGGCGTTCGCCCTCGGTTTCAACGCGACCGAAGCAAAACCTTTGATGTCTTTGCAGACAGTGACGAATATCGCATTCGGTTCAGTCCATCCAGGCCCATCTCCGGCGTACGAATTGATCCGGGGATCGGACGTGGGAAGTTCACATTCGAATCGATGCGACTTTTGAGGGAAGACGGCTCTGAAATCTACAAATGGAACCACGGTCCAAAGCAGGCACCGCCACAAGGATAACGGAGTTCAGGGCTGCTGAGTAACACTGCACTCTACAAGTGCAGAGCGGCCGACATTACAATCATGTGCTCTTCTTTCGTTCTGCGCTTCCCCTCATGATACGCCTCCCACTACTCCTTGCCGCCTGCTGCTTTGTAAATGATTTCGCACGCTCAGACGACTTCACGAGCAGCATTGCACCCTACCTGAAACAACACTGCATCCGGTGTCACAACCCCAGGAAGGCGCATGGCGAGCTGGACCTGACGTCGTACAGGTCGGATGAGGATGTTGCTCGGCACTTTCGACGATGGACGAATATCAGCACGTTCATTCGCAGCGGTGAAATGCCACCAGAAGAAGAGCCGCAGCCGGAGATTACGACGAGCAACGCAGTTGTTGCCAACATTCAGGACATCCTTGCCAAAGCCGCTCGTAAGAATGCCGGCGATCCCGGAGTAATCCTCCCCCGCCGCCTGTCCAATACCGAGTTTGATCTTTCAGTTCGGGATTTGACCGGCGTGGACATTCGGCCGACCAGCGACTTCCCGGCTGATCCAGCGGGAGGAGAAGGATTCAACAACACGGGTGAATCGCTGCGAATGTCTCCCAGTCTTGTGCGCAAGTACCTCGGAGCGGCACAAAAAGTCGCCAGCCACATGGTGCTGAAGCCGCACGGAATCTCTTTTGCGCCGTTTCCAGTCAACTCATACAACGAACGAAAGGCATTCACGGAACAGGCGATCATTCGTTTTTACAGGCAACACGATGTTCAGATTGAGGACTACATCGAAGCAGCATGGCGATATCGGTACCGCATCGAACCCGCATCTGGATCCATTCAGTCATGGGCTGAGGCTCGTGGATTGAGTCACAGATATCTGCAACTGGTCTGGGACACGCTCAGTCGGTCCGAGTCGGCAACCGGACTCCTGGGAGTAATGGGACGCTTATGGAATGCAATCCCGCAACCCGAATCCGAAATGGACACACCGGCAGAACTACGTCAACTTGTGGACTTCATTCAGGTGGCTCAGGATTGTCTCGGAGCCCCGAAAGAGCGACTGATTCGACCAGGCGCCGGCAACTGGCCAATTCAGCATCTACACTTTCGAACGCAGACAGCCGCAGCGCGGGATTCGTTTCAGAAGAAGAATCTGAAACCGGAAGTATTGATTAATGCGGGACGCATTAATGAACCGCACAGGAACGAGGCTCGGCAACAGTCGATTTTTCTGAGAGTCGACGAAGCATTTGCCGGCCCGGGAGCCGTTATCCTGTTCAAAGAACCATTGTTTTCAACTTCAGGGTCACTCCCCCGCAACGAAGAAGAACGAGAAAAACACAAGTGCCTGCCACTGAGGAGTGTTCTCGAGAAGCATCATCCTGAACTGGCCCAACAACTAAAGTTTGGCAAGACGCCGGACAATCGGGAAACGGATGCATCCTGGTTCGCAGTCACCGCACCCGCCGTGATCGAGATCCCACTCACTGCAGAACTGACATCAGAAGTCGCCGGCCGTAATCTGCTCCTGCAGATCGCAGTGGATAATTCACAGGAACGCAACGGAAGTGCCTTTGTGAGCCACAGGAAAGGTGAAGCTCCACCGGAGAGAATACAAACCGGTGCCAGTCTATTGATGCACGCCGAGAGTCCTGATGCCAGGGCACTTGAGTCCGACGCCACCGAATTCTGCAGTACGTTTCCGAATCGATTTTGTTACGTCGATGAAAAACGAGGGCTTGCGGCAGGATTTCATCTCGTGGAAGGCTTCTTTCGAGACGACGGGCCGCTGATTGAGAAGGTACTTACGAAGGACCAGGTTTCTGAACTGGACAGGCTCTGGAGCGAGCTGGATTTCGTGACAAATCGAACGGAAACCCTCATCCGGGGATTTGTCTGGTTCGAACGATCAGAAAGACATGTCCTGCATGACAAGCGATTTGATTTCCTGCGTCCGGAAGACCCGCTCCTTGTTCGGTTCGAAGGCGGTGACTCCTCACAAAGTAACACAGAAGTTACGAACAAAGTGTTTCCGCTCCTTGATCGTTTCGAAGGCTTGTACCTGGATCGACTCAACATCAAGCGGCAGGAAGACACTCTCGCACCAGCCGAGCAGGACGCAAAATACGACATGGTGCATGAATTCTTCGAAGACATTCGAAAAGGCCTCGTCCACCAGGACCGCCAGCAGAACCAGGCAGAAGCCAAAGGGCTCATCGACGTGAAAGAGTTCGCCGACCGAGCATGGCGAAGGGAGTTGTCCCAGCAGGAAGCCCAAAGCCTGAAAAGACTCTATCAACAACTCAGGAACGACGGAGAGTCGGTGGAGGAATCACTTCGCGGGATACTGACGGCCGTATTACTCTCTCCTGAATTCTGTTTTCGGTACAACTCCGCCCCCGCGACAGAAGAAGTCTCACCACTCAACAGCCACGAAGTTGCAGCTCGTCTCAGCTACTTCCTCTGGTCGTCTGTTCCCGATGAGCCGCTCCTGCAGGCAGCCTCAAAGAAACATCTCAACCGGCCGGAACACATTGCTGAACAGACGCGGCGAATGATGAATGACCCACGAATTGAGTCGTTTGCACGAGAGTTCTTCGGTCAGTGGCTGCGGTACCGAGATTTCCTGTCCGCCGACCCAATCAATGCGGCCGCATTCCGAGACTACGATGATGAACTGAGACAGGCGATGGCGGAAGAACCCGTTCGGCTTGCCACATGGCTCATTCAGCAGAATCGCTCAGTATTGGAACTTCTTACGAGCGACGTTACGTTTGTTAACGAGCGTCTCGCACGCCATTACGGTGGCGATCTTCAGATGCAGTATACTGAGGCTGTCCGCCGAGCGAACAATCGTAGTCAGTGGACAGCAGTCTCTGGCCTTCGTGCTGCAGGTCGTGGGGGCCTGCCTGGGATGGCAGTTATACTAACAACGAATTCAGCGGGCGAACGCCCCAGCCCCGTCAAACGTGGTTTCTGGACCGTCCATCATCTGCTGGGGCAACATTTCCCTCCACCGCCGGCTGATGTGCCTGAATTGCCAACCAGTGAGAAGGGAGCCAGACAGACGATCAGAGAATTACTGAAGGCTCACGTGGCGGACTCGAAGTGCGCCATCTGCCACACACACTTTGACAGTATCGGACTCACGATGGAGGGATTTGATGCCATCGGCCGATCAAGAACAAAAGACACTGCCGGCAGGCAGGTCTCAGCACTGGCCGAACTCCCAAATGGCCGGGATGCAGAAGGAATCAACGGCCTGATTAAGTATCTGGAGACTGAGCGACGCAACGAGTTCATCGAAACCATGTGCCGTAAGTTTCTGGGCTACGCACTTGGTCGGTCGGTCCTCCTGTCTGATCAGCCACTGCTCGATGAGATGGCTGCAAACCTCGAGGAAAATGAATACCGCTTCTCAGCACTTTTTGAAACCGTTGTCCTGAGTCCTCAGTTTAGAAATCAGCGTGGACGCAGATTCGAATCACAGAAATAATGACGGCAGCATCGCGGAGAAACTCACATGAATCGCACATCAGCTGTTAACAGACGTCTCCTGCTTCAGGGGCTGGGTGCCAGTGTCGCACTGCCATGGCTGGAATCCACGCACCTTGCTGGAGCAGAGACTTCCGATGCTGCCCCCAAACGCTTCGGCTGCCTGTTTTGGGGGGACGGAATCCACCCTGCAGAGTGGTGGTCAAAAGGGAGTGGCGACTCCATGGAACTGGGGCCTGCGTTCGAGTCGCTTGAGAGCGTCAAAGCTAAGGTCAACTTCTTTCATGGACTGCAACACCCTGGCAACGTGTGTGGAGGACACGCCAAAGGAGCGGCCGGGATCCTGACAGGGATCCAGCCTCAGGGCGGCCGAACAATTCGGGCAGCCACCAGCCTTGATCAGTTAATCGCTGGAAAGCTGGGGGACCAGACTGCGCTGTCGAGCCTCGTGCTGGCATGTGAACGTCCCGTCAGTGGCTTTCACGAGTCCGGCTACTCGATGATGTACTCCTCTCATGTCTCATGGAGCTCACCAGTTTCACCGGTCCCTGCCGAACTGTATCCGTCTCTCGCGTTCGACAGTCTGTTTGAGAGCCGCGGCAGTCGGACGGCAGCGAGCGTACTCGATCATGTCCTTGGCCAGCTGGGAGACGTATCACGCAAAGTTTCTCAGTCAGATAAGGCGCGCATCGATGAGTACACCACATCAGTTCGTGAAGTCGAACAGCGACTTGTTCGGCTTCAGGAACGCGGTCTCGACGAGACCACAGACCCTGTCGTGTTAAAGGGCCTGCGTCCGGCAGATGGGCTCCCCAACCAGATTGATGAGCATTCCCGCCTGATGTGCGACATTATCGCGCTGGCATTTCAAACCGACCGAACTCGAGTTGCCACTTTGTTGCTCACGAACAATCTGTCCGGGCAGGTCTATCCGTTCCTCGGCCTGAACGTGGATCACCACAACTACTCCCATGGCTGGAAGAACAAGGAGTTCGCTTCCATCACGCGATTCTGGGTCAGCCAGTATGCCTACCTCGTGAAGAAACTGGATACCATGCAGGAAGGTGACGGAACGGTTCTGGACAACACGTGCCTGATGATGGCCAACGAACAATGGACAGCCCACTCGGCTCCCAGGGTGCCACTCATCGTCGCTGGTGGCCTGTCAGGCAAACTGAAGACCGGACGCTCCGTTGACTTTGAGACTTCCTCTGAACGTCGTATGTCCTCTTTGTATCTGACCGTACTTGATCACATGGGCATCCGGCAGTCAGGATTCGGCAACTCGGACGAGCAACTTTCGGTCTAGAAAACGCCGGGAGTCACGTCTTTAGAGAGCCCACGTATTTTCATTTCTGACAACCGATCAAAAAAATCGATGAGGCGCGTAATGATTCGCTCGCGCAAACGTTAAGGAGGTCAGAGTGCTACTGGCACCGAGCCCGACCCGAGTGTTTGGATTCGGTATTTCAATTCAGTTTGCAAACGTATCTTCCGATTCATGTCACGGCGGTTACGCGTTGAGTTTTTAAGTTGCCTTTCGAAATTAAGTCCTTGCAGATCTGCTCCCGCAGTTTCAAAACTTCCTGGACGTTTTTGTTGAATCGGTAATAAAAGCTGAAATCAGTCGGCACTCAAAATCGTCGGGGCCGTTGAATAGTCAGACGAGATCTAAATCTCGGTCAGCGCATAGAAAATGCGTGCTGGTCGGGGCTGAGCGGATTTGCACTTCCGTTTTTTTGCAGGCTTCGGTCGTACAAGCCTCTCAGCCCCAACCACCACGCATTTTTTCGTGCGTTTCGATTGTCTCTGCGACGGTTTCAATTTGTTACGAACGCATGACCCTGCCGCAGAAGTACATATCCTCACCAGATTGACGCCAATCTACAAGCGAGAACTGGGATTCGGCAGCGACCTGATCCAGCCCACTCCCCCCCAGCGGCGATTTTGCAAGATCGCCACCAACGATCTTGGGTGCGATGAAGGCATGAACTTCGTCAATCAGTCCAGCATCCGAAAACGACCCCATCAGCGAACTCCCCGCTTCGATCAGGAGATTCGTCACGTTTCGTTTGCCCAGTTCCACCGCGAGAAATCTGACCGCAGCGATGTAGTCATTTGGCCCTTCCAGAATTTCAGCCCCATGAGCTGCAAGAGCCTTCGTATGTGAATGATCCGTCTGCCCGTCTGCTGTAACAATGAGTAACGGTGCTTCCGGAATCGAGCGAACCAAATTGCCGTCCAGAGAGACAGATCGACCTGTTGAGTCCACCACCACCCGAATGGCAACTCGCGCCCCTGGGGGGCGCGCTGTTAGAGTCGGGTCGTCGGCTCTGACTGTCCCCGCACCCGTGACGATCGCATCCATCCTTCCGCGCAGCTGATGGACGGTCGCACGAGACTCCTTGCCGGAGATCCACTGAGAATGTCCAGTCTGCGTACAGATTTTTCCATCCAGAGTCATTGCCCATTTGGCGTGGACCCAGGGCCGACGATTCAGCATGAGCATGCGGAAAGGCGCGATGAGCGCTTCTGCGTCTTGACTGCACACTCCAACATCAACAGTAATGCCGGCAGCTCGCAGCTTCGCAATGCCGGTGCCATCGACGTGTCCAGCCGGATCCTGACAGCCAATCACGACCCGTGAAAACCCAGCCTTGACAACAGCCTCTGCACACGGAGGTGTCTTTCCGTGATGTGAGCAGGGCTCAAGAGTGACAAATAGTTCAAGGCCCTCTGTGTCGCCCGCAACCGCGATAGCATTTACCTCAGCATGAGGCCCACCGAAATTCTGGTGCCATCCTTCCGCAATCAAATTGCGCTCGGCATCCACGATCACCGCACCGACGGGCGGATTCGGTTCGACGTATCCGACCCCTCGAGCAGCAAGCGTCACCGCATGCTGCATTACCTCTTCGTCGTTCTCAAACCTGTGTTGCACAGATTAATCCCGGATTTACTGTCACAAACGGAGGCTGACTTCGCTGAGGAAACCAACACACAGATTGTCATTGAGACATCCAAACTCTGGAGACTGTCATGCTGAATTCTCTCAAATTCCTGCTAATTCCCGCTCTGGTCAGCATTTCAACATCCATTTCCGCCCAGGAGCAGGACCTGTTTTCCACGGTGCGTTCCGGCGACGTTTTCGCAACTGCCCCTCAAAACAGAGTCGCAGCACCAGGCCGAATCACATCGGCCAACCAAATCCGTGAGCGACTTAACCGAACGGGATTCCAGTCAGAAGTTACTGGAAGTCGCGAGGTGGAACTGAAGAAGTCTCTGGATCCGTTCACGTTCCCCATCCTGATCAGCCTGTCTCCGGATGAATCATCGATTTCAATTGTAATGGGACTGCGATCCATGCCCGACACGGAAAAACTGGATAAACAGACGTTGCTGCGAATGATGCAGCTTAGCCAGAAACACGCGCCGATCGGCATGGGGTGGAATCACGAACGCTCTCGAACAGAATTCTATACAGTCCTGAGAAACGTGAACCTGACGGGAGAAAGACTGCGTGAAACGATCAATCGAATGGCCGTCATCGCCGTGGAGAATCAGCCCCTCTGGTTTAAAGAGTCTCCCAAAACCACACAGCAACAGCTTCCGATTTCCGCGGAAAAACTGATTGGAAAGTGGGCGGCATCTCGCTCCAACACTGAAGCGTTTGCGATCGAATTCAGCGCCGGCAACAGGTTTGTTCTCGTCTACGCCAACGGCACCAGTCAGACCCGGTCTGAAGGAACGTGGTCAATAACGAACGGTCAGCTGGCCCTTAACGGAACCGGTTTTGAGCTTAGAGGCTGGTTCGAGTTCAACTCCGGAACGAGTTTTCGGTTTGCTCCCCCGACCGGATCTCCGCTGAGCTTCGAACAGGTCAGCAGCAGTAACAACTGATTAAGTTTTCCTGATCGTCAGGAGTGTCTTATCCGTCATGACTTCCTGTCGAGTGAGTCCTGGCACTCGACTCTTTGATTCATGGTCAAGCAGAAAGCACGGCCTGTACTGTGACCAGGTAGACAGAGCCCGAATTCGTCCGGAAACAGAAGTACCATCGCGACGACCGATCCATGTGGCCCTCTTACCTGACCTGATCAGCCCCTATGTTGTGCCTGCCCGTCGTGGGCTCGACGAAGGCCGTGGGAATTTCAGTCAGCTCGCTCATGTGGGAATGGTACATTTGCAGACAGCCGAAACCTGCCTTCGGTCGCGCCCCCCTGGCCGCGGCCACTGTCTCAAAACACTTCATCCCCAACTGCGCATCCCCTGCGTGCACACACATGTTCGACTACGAAAGATTTCGAAATGACGTTCTTGCCCTGGGGCTGCTTGCCCTGGTGGTCTTCGTCGGATTGAGCTTTCTTAGTTACGACCCGGCGGACCCCCCGTCCAACCTCGTGTTTCCCGTCCGCTCGACGGCTATCAATATCTGTGGCTCAACAGGAGCAGCAATTGCCTGGTACGGACGCCAGTTTCTGGGTGCGGGAGTCTGGATTGTTCTGGCTGCCATGATCGCATGGGATGTCGCCCTGTTTTCACGGGAACTGCCGAGGCGTAACTGGCTCGCATTCGGAGGAACTGCTCTGTTTGTGCTCTTCGCATGTGCTGCAGTCCAGCTCAGTCTGCCCTCCATTGACTTTGGGTCGATGTACGGAAGCGGAGGCATCCTGGGGGCATGGATGGGAGTCGGCCTCAAGTCCGCCTTTTCCACAACCGGCATCTTTCTGCTCGTTATCTGTGGACTCATTTCCGGGTGGATGCTCTCTCCAATGTGGGTTGTGACGACACCTGGCCTGAGGCTCGCGACTGTTCCAATGGGTCTGGTCCGCAGCATCGGGTCCCTCGCGTCAGCACTGCAGCCTCGCCCTCGCGATCGCTCCGAACCCCCGGCGGAAGAAGAAGCCGAAGAAGAAGAAGGTCGGCCCACGCTGACGATCAACACCCCGGTCGACCATCTGGAGCAGGAAACCGACTACGATCATCACGAAGAAGAAGATGATGATGATCATGAATTGAAGATCAATCACCCCTCTTCACTGAGCCTGCATACTCCCGAACCTGTTCGCCAGGAGTACGACCTTCCGGATGTCTCACTTCTCGAAGAGCCGGAAGACTTTCCGTATGAGCTCCTGGCCAAGAAAGCGAGGATTGCCGCCAATACGCTCGAAAACACGTTCGAGCAATTCGGACTGAACATCCGTGTGACGGAAGTCGACACCGGTCCCGCCGTCACACAGTTTGAACTTGATCTCGAGCCTGGCCTGCGACTGAATAAGGTAACCGCCCTCCAGGACGACCTCGCAATTGCTTTGCGTGTTCCTGCAGTCCGTGTGGTCGCTCCAATCCCAGGCAAGAACACTGTCGGTGTCGAAGTCCCTAATGAAAAACAGGTCACCGTTCGACTCCGCGAACTGATTCAGGCAGCCGGCGGAAATGCCGACGACTTCCGAATTCCATTGTTTTTCGGCAAAGACGTCAGTGGCCGACCACTCGCTGTCGACCTGGCCAAGATGCCTCACCTGTTGATCGCTGGACGAACCGGAACGGGCAAGAGTGTGTGTCTCAACACACTCATTCTGTCCATGCTGATGACTCGGACTCCGGACGAAGTCAAGATGCTGATGATCGACCCAAAAATGGTTGAGCTCAGCCCATATAAGAATCTGCCGCACCTCATGCATCCGGTCATCACGGACATGAAGAAGGCAGAGGCCGTACTTGCATGGGCTGTGGACAAGATGGAAGAACGATACGACCTGCTGTCGAAGGTGGGTGTACGGCACCTTGACAGCTTCAACAAACTGGATCGATCTACGGTCATGAGCCGTATGGGTATCAGCGAACTGCACGAGGAAGCCCAGAGTGTCCCTCATCACATGCCATATATTGTCATCATTGCGGACGAAATGGCAGACCTGATGATGACCAGCGGCAAGGACGTTGAAGCACACATCATTCGGCTGGCCCAGAAGTCCCGAGCCGTGGGGATTCACCTTGTCCTTGCGACTCAGAAGCCGACAGTCGACGTCATC
The DNA here is from genome assembly GCA_913031625.1 of uncultured Planctomycetaceae bacterium. Lineage (GTDB taxonomy): Bacteria > Planctomycetota > Planctomycetia > Planctomycetales > Planctomycetaceae > Fuerstiella. The sequence continues at coordinate 10,223 of CAJWGB010000046.1, forward strand.
ACCGGTCTGATCAAGTCGAACCTGCCAGCGCGAGTCTCCTTCCAGGTCGCGAGTAAAATGGACAGTCGAGTGGTTCTTGATGAATCCGGAGCTGAACGACTTCTTGGATGCGGTGACATGCTGTACCTCGCGCCAGGCACCAGCAACCTGACTCGAGCACAGGGTACGTTCGTGAGTGACGATGAAATCAACTCAGTCATTGACTTCTTCAGTGACGTCGAGCCTGAGTACAACGACGAGCTTCAACAGGTCGTGGCTCGCTCAGGTCAGGAAGCCGAATCTGCAGACGCCGGTCCTCGGAGCCATGACGCACTGTATGACGAGGCAATTGAAGTCGTCATCCGGGAAGGCCGTGGCAGCTGTTCCCTGCTGCAGCGATGCCTTGGAATCGGTTACGGGCGCGCTTCCCGCATGATCGACTGGATGGCAGAAGACGGCATCGTTGGCAATCACAATGGAGCGAACGCTCGTGAAGTCCTGATGTCTCTCGACGAATGGCACGCTCAACAGAACGAAGACGACGAGTAGCGTTTCCGTCAGTCTGGCCCCGGAATCGTCCAAACGTCGGACAGAACATCGACTGGAAGCGGCTTCAAGACGAGTTGTTCCCTATCTGTCGGCGGCGACGCTGGTTACGTGATGGACGCTGCCAGGGTCCTCCGGAAACCTGTTTCTGATCGCCGGACTGATCGGTGTTGTCGCCAGCCTGATCGTCCGAGGAAAACCTGTATCAGCAGAGCATGTGACTGTTCATCCTTCTTCCGATAGCTGTGCAACAGCCCAGGCCGCTGCCGCAGAAACAAGTTCAGAATCGTCTGAAGACAACTGACGAAGAAGTTCAAGACAATCCCTCCGGCCTGTGTTGGCGGCTGCCAGACACGTGTTTCTGACCAGTACGTCACGTCCGGTTCGGTAAAGCGGGGTACCGCGGAAGATCCGATCAAACTCCACAGCGTCCATCGTCAGCAGTTCGCGAAACCCGATTGACTCCAACTCCGCCCGACGCTGAAACTCGGCTCGTGCCTCGTCCGGTGCAAATCGGTTCCAGGGACAGACGTCCTGACAGACATCACATCCGAACACCCAGTTGTCGACCAGACTGCGAAGCTCGTCTGGAATCGTCTGAGTCCGCCGTTCAATCGTGAGATAGCTGATACACCGGTTGGAATCCAGGACGCCGGATTCCGGAAACGCGTCCGTCGGACATGCATCAAGGCACCGTGTGCAGGAACCACAATGATCCGTTTCAAACGGCGGATCCGGGGGGAACTCCTGAGTCGTCAGAATGGCGCCCAGAAAAAACCAGCTGCCGATCTCGCGACTGATCAGCATCGTATTTTTACCGAACCAGCCAATGCCTGCCTGACGACCAAAGTCACGTTCCAGCAACGGAGCCGTGTCGACCACCGCACGAGTCCTGTGTTCCGGAAACTTATCGTTCAGCCAGCCTGTTAGCTGCTTCAGCTGACGTCGGATCAGCGAATGGTAGTCCTGCTCTCCCCATGCATAACGCGCGAATCGAGGAGCGGCTGCATCAATCGTCTCGCTGTTATGGTAATTCATCGCAACCACAATCAGGCTGCGTGTGCCCGGGAGGACACCATCCGGATGTGCATATGCGGCACTGCGTCCGGACATCCATTTCATGTCAGCGTCGTAACCCTGCTCGAACCACCGCAACAGCGTTTCGTACCCGGTTGGCTGAGCGGCTGAAGTCACACGCAGCAGGTCGAACCCCAGCGCTCGGCCACGTTCATCGAGTTCCTGTCGCAGTTCATCCGCATCAGGCATCATGGTCACGGGCATCAATGGGGATTTCTCAGGAAAGCTGACGTCGGGCAACTTCTGCAATCCGATCCGCGGATTGTTTCGTCAGTGGAGTATACCGCGGATGTTTCGATTCCCGGTACGGATTGTTGTGCCGTGTGTTATAGCAGCAGATGAAGGCCCAGCGAGGGTGTTCACTATTGTTCCGATCGGAGCGATGCAGCAGATTAGCGTGGAAGATGACTCCCGCGCCTGAGGGAATCTCGACGTGAACAAGTTCCAGGCGTTCAAGTGCTGCCTCGACCCGTTCAATATCAGCGCCCGTCTGATCTCCTCGCTGCAAATGCTCGATGCGGCCCATGTGGTGAGACCCCCGCAGTACCTGCAGACAGCCATTCTCCACGGTCGCATCGTCGACCGCGATCATACAGCTTGCCATGTCCGGGTAGAGACATCCATTGCTGTACCAGTAGCCATAATCCTGGTGCCAGGTCCATGCACCACCGACATGTGGATCCTTCAGGATCATCTTGTGGTGATAGTGATAGACCTCATCCTGCAGCAAGGCCTCCATTGCGCTCACAAGAGGTTCTGCCTGAACGATCGCTGAATAGACGGAGTCAGAGGCCACGTCATTGCGAACGACAAGGTCCACACTGCCTCCCTCGCCATCAACGCGACTCTGACGATCGAGCGATATCTCTCGGTCAGACTTCGCCACCTTTTGCAGCAGGTCAGCTTCCTCTGCAGACAACAATTCCGGAACAATAATGAATCCGTCCCGCTGAAATGCCGCGAGCTGGCCTTCTGTCAACAGCTGTGATCGCACCCGTCCCTCCGTTTGAATCTGAGTATGATCCTGCCGTGCCCAGCCAACTCGAAAACCTCAGGACTGGATCTACGCACTGCCTGCTCGGATCAGTTCGCAGGCTTCCTTCACATCGATCGTCCCCTCGTAGATCGCTCTGCCCGTAATCGTGCCGATCAGTGAAGGCACTTCTCGCGCGATGTTGTTAACGGCGATGATATCGTTCATTGTGGTGACACCGCCGGACGCAATCACAGGCAGACCCATTTCTGCCAGGGCTCGCAGGTCTCCCAGAGTATCCGAGTCAATCCCCTGCATCATGCCGTCATTGGCGATGTTGGTGTAGATCACTGCCGAGACAGGTACATCAACAAACTGTTTCGCAAGGTCCATGATGTGAACCTCGGACACTTCCAGCCAGCCTTCGGTTGCGACCATGGAGTCACGAGCATCCAGCCCGAGAGCGAGCCTGTTCGGAAACGCGTGACACATTTCAGAAAACCACTTCGGCTCCCTGAGTGCCTTCGTGCCGATGATGACGCGTGTCAGCCCGACTTCGTCCAGCGCCAATCGGATGGACTCTTCTGTCCGGATGCCGCCCCCCATCTGACAGGGAAGACGGGTCTCCTGAACAATTCGCCGCACGACATCGTGATTGACGGGTTTGCCTTCCCGAGCACCGTCAAGATCCACCAGGTGCAGCCACTCGGCACCCTGCTCTTTCCATTTGAGGCCCATAGCGACAGGATCGTCACCGAAGACAGTCTCGTCTCCGTAGTCACCCTGGCGAAGACGGACACATTTTCCGCCGCGAATATCAATGGCCGGATAAAGCTGCATCAGGCAGACTCCCCAGAAGTCAGTTGGTAACGCCCGTACTTCTACAGCCTGATGTAGTTGGTAAGAAGCTGAAGGCCCGTCTTTTGGCTTTTTTCAGGGTGAAACTGAGTGGCAAATACGTTGTCCCTGTGAATCGCCGATACGAAACGTGGACCGTACTCTGTTCTGGCAGCAACCCAGCTGTCGTCTCTGGGCACAACATAATAGCTGTGGACAAAATAGAACCATGCCGAGGGATCAATGCCCGCAAAAAGCGGGTTGTCAGACGACACGTCACACAACTGATTCCAGCCCATGTGAGGCACCTTGAGATCCCCCATGTCCTCAAATCGTTCGACCGAGCCAGGCACCACTGAGAGGCCCCCGTACTCACCATCTTCCCGCGAGAGTTCGAACAGGAGCTGAAGCCCCAGGCAGATGCCAAGGAACGGTTTGCCTGCCGCAATCGACTCGTGAATGACATCCACAAGCTGATGTTCATGAAGTGCCTGAATCGCATCACGAAATGCACCGACGCCGGGGAGAATGAGCTTCTCTGCCGTCGCAATTTCTTCCGGACAGGATGTAATCGTGGCACTCGATCCAACACGTTCAATAGCTTTTTGAACGCTGCGGAGGTTGCCCATGCCGTAGTCAATAATGGTAATCGCAGACATCGCAGGAAGGACGAATCAGAGAGAAACAGGTTCGCCGGAGGTCACAGAAAGCTCTGGCTGTCGCCATCATCCTAAGGTGTCTGATTCATCATCGTGTAAAAAACGACGCCGAAGTCGGCAGTTTACCAATCCTGGCAGATCTTGAATCAAAGGCAGACAGGATTTCACAGCCGCAGACACGCGTCAGTTGGACTCGAGGTGGAAGTGAATCACGTTATCATCCTCTTCCACCGTGCGTTCCAGACCCGCACCGTACTCAATGCCGTATGGGTCGGTGATAAAAACAGAATGCTTGCCGGACACGGCGCCCGTGTATCTGTTCTCACCACGTGTGAACTCAAGGTAGTACTTTCCTTCGGCGTCCGTATACCCCCTTGAAGAGTTCTGATTGACGACCTTGCCGGATTCTTCGTCAGTCTTGGCATCGGGCGAGAAACGCACCTCGACGCCTTCCTGAGGCACATTGTTCAGAGTGACGATCCCCTCCACAGCGTAAAGCGGTGGCACGGCCTCCCGTGTCACAAAGTAGTACAGCCCATAGAGCCCAAGCAAAACACCCACCAGAACCGGGCCGGCGAACTTGAGAAATCGGACAAACGCCTCTTTCTGCTCCTGCTCGCGACGTTCTTCACGCGTCATCGGAGGCGGTTCGCCGGCAGTATCGCGGCGTTGATCGTAGTTCCGGGTGATGACGTCAGCCGCACTTCCGGAGGTCACAACCTCCGCCACATCTGCTGCTTCTTTCAGGCCACCTCGAGCCGACTTGTCACGTCGTTTACTCTTGCGAGCCTTCTTCTCTTCATGCTCCCGCATCAGTTCCGCAATGGACGGTTTCGGAGCATCATCTGCCGCGGCAGACTGCTGGGCTGCTTCTTCCGTCCCGGGGTCATGCTGAATATCAATGAGGCGAGAGAAGTCGGGACCTGGTGTGACGGCACGCGGGAGGTCCAGAGGCTCCTCCAGATCTTTTTCGGGTTCGGGAACGACAAACGTGCTTTTGCATTTGGGACACTTTCCATCCGTCCCCGCAAGCTCGTCCCGAATCTTCAGGACGGATTCACATTCTTCGCACTTGTACCGAATTGTCATATTCGACACCCGAAACCCAGGAGGCCGCTCAGATCAATGCCTGACGGATTTCACCACGTCAACTCAGTCAGCGGTTTTCCTTGATACAGTCGTACCCCATATAGCCCGTGATACCTGCCGCAATCAGGAAGAGGATGTCGTACATTGTCTGACCACCAAATGGAGCCCCGGACACGAGGTCCAGAATGCAGCACAACCCGATCAGTCCCGCGACTCCCATGGAGGCGTAAACCACGTTGAGTGCTGTTGATGACATACGTTTTTCCGAATGGAAGAAATCAGATGGGCATACTTAGGGGACAGAACATCATGTCAGGTGCCTCGATTATAGCCCCAATTCCCTCGCAGATGCCAGTAGGAAGTGAGCCTGTGTCCTTCATCTATAACGAGATCTGAGGCCAAAATCCTGAGCCAAACCCGAAGAAGCCTTATGACCGGACGGACTGTTGCACCCTGCCACCCGAACAATCGATCGATTCAGGGAGTCCCGGGAACCATACTCAGCAGCAACCGGACGAAATCTTCCATCCCGATGCACATCAGAACCAGAATCAGAATGAGTGTCCCCTGAAGAATTCTTCGCACGGCCAGGTCCGGATCGGCCCCAAAAGAGAGTGCTTTGAACGCGCACATCGCAAGCCCATAGATCCCAATGGGCACGGGAAACAGAATCCCCAGCAAAACTGCTCGACGAATCCGAACTCGGCGTTCCTGATCCGGATTTGATGCAGGGTCACGGGCCGCCGGCTCATCGGCAGCCTCCTCGACAGACGCCTGACAGGCCCAGCAGAGCTCAAATGCAGCGCCGTTTGGCTCTCCGCAATACGAGCAACACCAATCCTCAGTCCGGCCGGGCTCCGTATCAACCGCACTCAGGACTTTTTCTGCACGTTCACGGTCAGACGCATCGACATAGAGCTCGACTCGCGTCACTGCCTGCCCGTAGTACGACAACATCGAAGCCAGGTCGGCCCCGGTCGTTGTCGAGTGAATACCCTCCACCTCCAGCGCAAGTTTTGCAAACTCAGCCTGTTGAGGTGATGTGAACCAACGAAGACGAACCGGTCGGGGAACTTCTGTTTTCATCAGGTTCTCCCACGATCGAATCCTACACGCGACCAAACACCATGATCGTAATGTCGTCGTTCTGGGCACGGCCATCTGCATGCGACCGAACATCGGCCAGCATTTCACGCCCAAGCTGTTCCGGGTCGGTTGAACCGTTCTTCACAAACTCGACCACTCGATTCTTTCCGTACAGGTCGCCTGCCGGATTCATTGCTTCGTCCACGCCGTCGGTAATCAGCGTAAAAATGTCACCCGGCTCAATGTCCTGTTCGACGATCTGATACGGATAGCCATCCATAATGCCGATCGGAATCCCAATCATGTCGTCATCGAATTCTTCGATCGACCCATCGGCCTTACGAATCACGGGCGACATGTGACCTGCATTCGTAAGCGTAATCCTGTTCTTCTTCAGATCAATGACCCCCAGAATGTATGTCACAAACCGTCCTTCGACCATGTTGTGACACATGTGATCATTGATCCTCTGAATGGCAACTTCCACGTCGTCAGTGAACGTCATCGTATTCTGAACAACGCTGGACATTCGTGACATGATCAGCGCGCCGGGAACTCCCTTGCCTGCGACGTCACCGAATGAGACACAAACCTTGTCTTCTCCAATCATGAAGCAGTCAAAGTAGTCACCGCCAACTTCCGCTGCCGCATCATAAGATGCATAGAATTGATATCCTTCTACCTGAGGCAGATCACTTGGCAGCAATGCCTGCTGAACACCGCGGGCGATGTTCATTTCCTTATCCTGCTTTTGTTTAGCGACGTGACTCACGAGCAATCGAGCGTTTTCGTAGGCACTGGCGGACTGACTGGCCACTGCCAGCAACAGCTGAAGGTCGTCATCCGTAAATCGCTTCATCGGATTCTGAGTGTCCAGATTGATGACGCCAAACGGTTTCTCATCGAGGTCCAGCATGGGAACACACATCATGGAATGGATGGTGAGGCTGGAGATTGACTCACTTGCGCTGAATCGAGAGTCGCTCGCGGCATCCGCAGAAAGAATGCCCTCTTTGTTCCCGAGGACTGTTTCCAGAATCGTGCGACTCAGCCGAACCGTCTCGTCATTATTCTCGTCACGATACTTTTGCGCGACAGGTATCAGCGGTGCATCCTGGTGCTCACGAATCAGGATGGAACAGCGGTCGGCCTGAGGAAAGATTTCGAACAGTGCCTCGATGATTCTTGGACTGATATTCCGAATCTCAACGGTCCCGGCGAGAGCCTGATTGATCTTCAGAATGCCCTTCAGCTTATCTTCCGGGCGAACATCCAGAAGTCCATACCCGCCTGCCGCAGCAGATCCCATGATGGTGCTGCTGGTGTCGTCATCCACATCCAGCCCGTAGGCCACCTGCAGCCGGGAATCATCCGCATTCTCATCTTCATAACGGAATTTGACCGGACCAAGCTTGATGCGGTCGCCGTGGCTCAAAGGAATGGGAGTATTCGCGTCCAGCGGCCGACCGTTCAGAAAAGACCCGTTTCCACTGGCAAGGTCCTCGATCGAAACACCCTCATCAGCGTCAACCAGCTGCGCATGGAATCGCGAAACCATGGTTGATTCCAGCTGAATGGCGCAGTCCGGATGACGTCCAAGCTGGACCGGGTATTCATCGAGGTCATATGGAATCGGCTGACCATCTTTCAGTAATACAAGCCGCGGCATGGCGAGATCACTCCGAGTGTTCCGTTAACGAAATTCCAATGGCAGAATGACTCACACCAGCGTTTTTTCAAACAAAAAACAGCTGATTCCATGTTCACAGCCGACGGAACGCCGACCGCGCTGATCACTCTGATTATTTTTGCAGAGTGATATGCTAGCTGATGTCAGGCGCATTTCGAGGTCCAGGGGCGTGCGTCCGGATTTGCCCGGAATCTCCTCAAATTCGGCAATTGGGAGAATCCCTCGCTCCGCAAATCACTCAGTCAACTGCCGAATATCGATTCTACGTTGCCCCGCAATACCTGCGTGCCAAGCTCGACTGCCTTTTCCGCAGACCAGCCCCGCTGGCCCACAAACTCCTCAGCAAGGATTCTGGCCAGAATTCGTCGGTACATCGCAAACTTCGGCAGAGCAAATTCCAGCTTATACATGTCGCTGTAGTACCCCACCTGTTTCGTTCTGGGAACGGCCTGCAGCCTGGCCCGTGTATCTCGCTCAATGAAAACGGGGATATTGGAATACCACCAGTGCCCATTCGTCACAACGTTAGGAAAGATCCATGCGTAGCTGACGAGTTCCTGGTTGCTCGTCTCAGACAGAACAGAGACTGGAAAAGTGACCTGAGGGAAAGCATTGAACAGTGCTTTGTACTGAATGAGGGAAACTCGTTTGTCATACAGGTCCTGCCCCTGAAATACGCCGTCTTCATAGACCCGACGATTGACGCCAATCATCAGATCAAACGGCAATTCGTATTCAACACAGAACTCAGCGAGCGACCAGAAGACAAAACGGCTCAGAGACGTCTGTTCACATTCGGTCAGCTCAGCACCGCTGAACACTTTGCCCACGACGGTATCTGCAGTCGCAGCATCAACCTGCTCCGGAGCAAAGAAGGGAGGCAGAGAAATCGCACAGGCACGCACATTGTTCGCTTTGAAGTGCGCAAACAGCTTCCCGATTGCGTCTTTCAGTCCGGCGGAATCTGATGGAGCAGAATCAGTAGCCTTCTGGAATCGTTCTCGAACGTCCGCTTTCGAGAGGTGGAAGACCAGATCGTCTGTTCGCAGGCAGGGAACATAGAACGACGTGTCGAATCCCGTGAGCGGATCGTCAAAGTCATTTGTGAGATAGACGCCGTCCAGCCCACTACGTTCCAAAACCTGTTGTTCCCAGTCAGACTCATCCATCTTCGTCTTTGCTGAGTCATACAGAGCTTCCCAGTTGGCCTCTGTAATTCGATCATCCTCAAAGCCGAAAAACACCTGACACATTTCCAGCAGCCAGCTGTATTGCGCCGTGTTTTCGATCGTGGAAAGCAAGGGCACAAGACGCCCGACCTTCTCTTTGGGAGTAATCCCGGGTTCTTCAATCTGGTTCTTTGCGAGACCAGACGAATGAGCGAGTTCTGTGTAGTAGTGGTACCCGAGAATATCCGCCAGCGTTTCGGATGCAGCCGAGTGCGGATTGATGTGCGTGTGGGGGTCGATCAAGCGGAGGCTTTCGAGCTCCGACAGGATTTCTGCAGTGGCAGACATGGGACATTCTTTCTGGCGAAATACGAGATCAGTCACGTGACCGGGCGGGCATCTTAACGCCGCGGAATCCACCGCGCAAGCAACACACAAACGGATTCGGGGTGATATAGCGACGTTCTGATACGTCAGAATCTACGTACGGGACCCGGAACCGTCCGGGTAACAGACCGTCAGGCGCCCTTCTGCATCTGACGCAGCCGGGTGAAGAGGTCTGCAAATCGGCTCGACTCAGAAAGAGGCTGCTCCGGAGCAGTGACTCCCGGCGCCGCAGGTGGCACGTCCACGGATTCAGAAGCTGGAGACTCAGTTCGAGGCTGTACAAACAGGAACTCAGATTCCGAGTCATCTGCATCACTCACAAGGCGAAGCGCACGCTCCTCAGCCTCAGCGAGAAGGCGCGGCTGATACAGCTGTTCCGGTTCTGTAATCTCGGGAATCGGGTCGGCAGCAACCAACGGCTCGTCGACAGGAGCCTCCTCCACGAATTCAACGGAATCAGCCACCTGATCAAGTTCATCAATGGTAGAACCTGAAACCCACTCAAAGACCCGCCCCGACTCGTCCAGCTGAGTCTCTTCGCCGAATGACGGGCATTCGAAGATCTCAGAGTGCAGCATCTCCTGAATCTGATCGATTGTCAGCTGCGTATCACACTCTGACCGAACCCCGACTTCATCAAACGGAATTGCATCACCATCATGTACGAGCATCAAAGTATGTTCGTCCTGCTCGACAGAATCATCTGCTGCAGCTTCAGCGAAGACGACTTCAGTTTCGTCTGTCGCTTGCCCCGAAATCTCGGTGATGGTGTCTTTCGGAACAACACCCTCAAGCTGAGGCGGCCACAGAATCTGCTGCAGTTCGTCAGCGACCTGCATGACCAGTGTCTGACCATCGGCCTCCGGCACCGGCTGGGTGCCTCGTTCCAGTGCGGTGAATCGATCATTGACAGAGACCGCCTCGAACTGGCCTGCGATTGCAGAGCCGGATATCTCAGGCTGCGTGGGCAGTTGTGCTGGAATCTCGGCAAGCTCGGTCCGCAGATCGGAATCGGAAACAACCGCCGGCTCGATTGATGCCTCGTCTGCTTCAGATGAGCTCAGATCCAGCGATGCCAATGTCTCGTCCATCGGTGAAACATACTCTTCAGCTGGTTCGCTCACGCCGGCTGCAGTATCCCACTCACCTGCGGGCTTCCAGAGCTCGAACTCAGTGAGGCTTCCAGACGGACCAGCCTGCTCAACAAAATCAAAATCCTGCTCATTCCCCACAAACTCGAAACACTCATCAGGGGTGTCCGGATCTGCTTCAGCATCTGTTCCCGGTTCAATGAATTCAAAAACAGGCTCATCATCGTCTGCGGGACCGGCGACCTCAATGACGTCAGCAACAACATCGTTGTCGAGCTGCGCAACAATTGACGCTTCAAGGTCAGCATCGATCTCATGCGGCTCATCCTGAGGCAACTCGACGACCGGTGGTGGACCGCCAATTTCAATCGCCCCAATCTCTATCGCCCCGATCTCAATCACGCTGCCCTGAGAAGCACTGCCACTGACGCCTCCGATCTCCACAACAGAATCGACGGTGTTCACCGAATCGTTCTCAACTTCTTCAGACTCGGTCATAGCGACGACATTCCACGTCACTGGCAGATGCTGGAGACGTGAGAGTGCTTCCTGAACGTGAGCCGACATAACCTTCATACAGGTATGCTCAGCAGCAACCACCATCGCTTCATCCGTCAGCAGGTTCAGGCATCGTGGAAGTCCGTCTGCGGCAGTGACGATCGATTCCACCGCCAGCGGCTCAAAGATGGATGCAATTTGTGACCCTGCACACGTAAGCTGATGATCAAGGTAGGCAACTGACTCTTCCGTACGCAATGACGTCAGGAATCCGTGGGTTCGGATTTTCAACGCGAAATCGGACATGGACGGTTCAGCAAGTGTTTCTTCCAGCGATAGCGGACCAGCAATCAACAGGCGAATCAGTTTTTGTCCGCTGGCCTCTTCTTCCAGAAAAGTTCGCAGCTCTGCAAATACAGACCGATCCAGCAGATGAGCGTCGTCAACCAGCAGCACCAGTGGCCCCCAGAAATCGACCGCCCGCTCAAGGCGTTCAATGACATCCCAGCGCTGCACCTGTCCGGACATCGGGTCCTGCTGTTCGCGACTGATTCCTCGACTCAGCGCCTGCAGAAACTCAGGGACGGTCCGCAGTGATCCTCCTCGGAGCAGGACTGTACGAGATCCTCCGTCCAGCTGACGGCGAATAGCTTCCAGCGCGGCTGTCTTGCCACACCCCGACGGCCCCGTCAGGACCGCAACACCCTGATCAGAACTCAGCGCATGCAAAACCACAGAAGACACTTCTTCGAATGCCTGCGACCGAAAATACTCCGAATCATGGGTCGCTGACTGGAAGGGCTTGCGATTCAGGCCGAAGTGGTTTTCGTACATGTAACTTCCTGTCCATGGTTCAATGGCCGGCAGCCGAAGTCGCCGGACTCAGCACCTGCAGAATACGCTGAATGTGGTAACACACACGCAGAAACGGCCTGTTACTGCAGCGCATGCCGGGCTGAAGTGGGTTTCCGGACGGACCGGCTCCCATCAGCAAAATCGAACATTGGACAGGGATTCTTGAGTGATTCAGCGGCACAGTGGCGGCGGTTGCAAATCCGTCCGTTAGATTCAGTTTACGACCAGCAACGCTCGTCAAATCGGGTCAATCACGAAGGGCAGATTTCCATTACCGTATGGTCTCTCGTTCCGGTTTCATTAAGATGGGAATCCCTGCCTCCTTCCCCCACACCCTGCACCTGCCTCTGCGATGACTCGCCCGACGATTCTCGGCCTCTGTTGCCTCAGTTTGTTCGCTTCATCAATCCCAGCTGACGAATTGACGAAGCCGGACCCGGCGGCCATCGAATTCTTTGAGAACAAGATCCGCCCGGTCCTCAGTGAGCACTGCTACAAGTGCCACTCCAGCGACGCAAAAAGTGTCAAAGGCGGTCTCCTTCTTGACACGCGCGAGGGAACTCGAAAAGGAGGCGACTCCGGTCCAGCCGTCGTGCCCGGTAACGTCGACGAGAGTCTGCTCATCGCAGCGCTCACATTTGAGTCCTTCGAAATGCCGCCAACCGGCAAACTCTCTGACTCCGTCATCAACGATTTCAGAAAGTGGATCGAGTCCGGGGCTGCCGATCCCCGGGACGGAAAAGTGGCCTCCTCATCCATCGACTTTGAAGAGGCACGCAGGTTCTGGTCTTTCCAGCCCGTTCACAGACCAGGACGACCATCCGTCAAGAACGAATCGTGGGTCAAGTCTGAGCTCGATTACTTCACACTGGCTCAACTGGAGCAGCGCGGCCTCACACCGGCAGGGCCTGCAACAAAACACGAGTTAATTCGCCGAGCCACATTTGATCTGACGGGGCTGCCACCAACTCCCGAAGAGGTGAAAGCGTTCGTCGCAGACGAGTCTCCAGACGCATTCGCCAAAGTCGTTGACCGGTTACTGGACTCACCGCACTACGGGGAACGATGGGGCAGACACTGGCTGGACGTGGCACGCTACGCGGAAGATCAGGCCCATACATTTGCCGTGCGAGCTAACACGAGCGGATTCCGTTACCGGGACTGGGTGATCGACGCCTTCAATTCTGATCTTCCGTACAACCAGTTTGTACGCCTGCAGATTGCAGGCGACCTCATCGGTCCTCAGACAGAAGGAAGTTATGACCACCTCGTGGCCCTCGGACTGTTTGGTCTCGGAGCCCAGTACTACAAAAATTCGGATGCTGCTCGAGCAGCCGCGGACGAACTGGATGATCGCGTCGACACACTGACTCGGGGATTCCTCGGGCTTACGGTCTCCTGTGCACGTTGTCACGACCACAAATTCGATCCGATTCCCACCCGCGACTATTACTCACTCGCAGGCATCTTTCGCAGCAGCAAACTGCACACCGTTCCTCTGTGTTCCCCCGAAGACCTCAACAAATACAACGAGGGCCAACAACAGATCAAAACGTCTGATGCCGAGTTCAAGAAGTTTGTTGCGGACGCCAGAGCGACCGCTGCTGAGCGGAAAGTCGACGAGATCGCTCGTTACATGATTGCCGTATGGAAGCACCACTCGGCGCAGGCCGCCGGAAAACCAGTGAAGACATCTGATCTTGCCAGGCAGGAAAATATCAGTGAATTCCTGCTGAAGCGGTGGATCAGTTTTCTGGATCAAAAGCAGAAGGGAAAAATCGCAGCACTGAATTCATGGTACGAAGCCATTGACAGTCTGCCCAAATCAAACTCCTCCGATGTGCCCGCACAGATTCAGCAGGCAGCGTCCGAGTTTCAGAGTCGAATCAGTCAGCAAATTGATATTCGAGACGGAGTCGCAACTGCGAACCTCGTCAAACCTGACCCCAATCGACCGCACAAGCCTGGCAGCCCACGATTTGTGACTCCCCTGGTGACCAAAGTTCGACCAACGGCAGGAATCGATGTCGACATCACTGGAGCCAAAGAGCTCTTCCTCGTCGTGTCAGACGGAGGCAACGGAAAGAGTTGCGACCACGCAGACTGGCTAAATCCGGTTCTGGTTGGCGAGCAGGGAACACTCAAGCTGACGGATCTGAAATGGAAAAAACTGGAAGGTTTCAGCGGCGGAAAGATCAATAAGAACTACACGGGGCAACCGCTCCGCGTCGGCGGGAAACAGTACGAAAACGGGATCGGTGTGCATGCTCCAACGCAGATTGTGTATGACATTCCGGATGGCTACACACGCTTCAAAGCGGTCGGCGGACTCGACAATAGTGGTTCAGATCAGGGCGGATGCGGCGAAGAAGCCAGCATTCAGTTCAGCGTCTACACCGAACCGCCAACCGAGGGGCCGGCGACGCCTGGACAGGATCTACTGACAAAGGTGCTTGGAAAAGACGGGCCATTTGCCGTTCGTGATGAGGATCTCGGGAGTTTTCTGGCTGGAGATCAACAGGCTGAATACAACCGGCTGAAGACCGCTATCGACGAGGCACGAAAGAACGCCCCTCCTATGTACGCAGTCGCACACTCCTACCGAGAAGACCGACCGGCAGACATGAAGGTGTTTGTTCGTGGGAATCCTGCCAACCAAAAGGAAGTCGCCCCGCGCCAGTTTCTTCAGGTACTCGCAGCTGCAGACAGCAAACCCTACCAGAACGGCAGCGGACGGCTTGAGCTTGCCAATGATATTGCCAATTCAGCCAATCCCCTGACCGCGCGTGTGATGGTCAACAGAATCTGGCAAAAGCATTTTGGGCGCGGAATCGTAAACACTCCGAGTAACTTCGGTCACCTCGGAGAACGCCCCACGCATCCTATGCTGCTCGATTATCTCGCGTCCGTGTTTGTTGAGTCCGGCTGGTCCATCAAGACGATACACCGCGAGATCATGCTCTCAGCAACCTGGCAGCTGAGCTCTGCCCCGGACTCACGAAATGCTGAGATCGACGCAGACAACCGATTCCTGTGGAGAATGAACCGACGTCGCCTGGACGTTGAATCGTGGCGGGACGCACTGTTGCAGGTCTCCGGACGGCTCGACCGCAGTATGGGTGGCCCCTCCACGAACCTGGCTGACTCAAGCAACACTCGACGCACCGTCTACGCCAAAGTCAGCCGCCATCAGCTTGACAACCTGCTGCGCCTGTTTGATTTTCCGGATGCCAACATCACAGCGTCAAAACGAAGTGAAACCACAGTTCCGCAACAGCAGTTGTTCGTGCTTAACAGCGACTTCATGGTGAATCAGGCGAAGTCATTTGCTGTCCGTCTGCAACAGACTGAAGGGACAACAGCAGACAGGATTCGACTTGGGATTCTGCTTGCCTATGGTCGACCGGCGACAGAACGCGAAGTTGAACTGGGACAGCTGTACCTCGCATCGAAGGATGACGAATCGGACAACAGCAATCGACTCAACCGCTGGCAGCGGTACACTCAGGTGCTGCTGGGCGCCAATGAGTTCATGTACGTTGATTAGAAACGCATTCGATTCCTGTGCGTGGCCGGCTTCATTGTTCACCCGCTGCGTGACAGGAAATTGCATCCATCGTTGTCACTGGCTGCAACGATCAACTTTGCTGCCTGAACTCCCTCTTATTAGCGGAAGTGCGCAAGCGTTCTGCCAAACCACCTTCCGAGTTCGAATTGACTAATCCGGCAGCCAACTCGTAAGCGTGCGCGGCTCACGCCGCTCCGCTGTGAAGCTGTCATTAGATAGCCAAAGGCCAGGGCCTGCGGCATCAACGAGCAGCCAGACAATGCGTTTTGCCCGGACGCTGGCGCGTCTCGGATACCTGAGAAGCTCCAATCAGCCGTCGGGCTTGCGGAGGCCGGCTACAGTCCTGCCAATTCAACCACCAGATCTGCCACGCCGGTTAATGGAGTACGCTGGCAGACACGCACATCCGCAGCAACGTCATCGTCGGTAATGACCGCTGCAATACCTTCTGTTTCATGCGCGTATGGTTCCTCGCTGACCTCCGATCGCCAGACCTCAATGCGAATCGCATCGGACTGCAGGTCGCCCTCCACCAGAATCACATCACAATCCGCAAACATCGTCTGGAAGGTCGCATATCGATCGACTGCTTCCCGCGGCCCGGGAACGAAGGCGGCAGTCATCTGAGGCGAAAGAATACCCACTCCAGCCGCGCCTGCCTCTCGGTGTCTGTGCGAGTCTTTCCCTGGAGTATCCAGTTCATGGTTGTGATGAGTGTGCTTTACCGTCGCGACGCGGAAGCCGCGGTGAATGAGTTCTTCCACCAGTTCGCACACCAGCGTAGTCTTGCCCGAGTTCTTGCGTCCAACAATGTGAATGCGGGGGACCTCTGACTCTACACCCGTCATGCCCGTGACGCCTGCTCAGCAGTAACACTGACGACCGCACTCTTGAAACCCGGTGTCCTGGAGAGTGGGTCCGTGGTGTGCGGCACCAGCACATTGGCCTCCGGGTAATACATCATCACATTGCCCGATCGAATGTCGTACTCTCGAACAAGGTACATTCGAAGTTCACCACATTCACTGCGTATCCGAACATGGTCATTCGTAGTCAGCCCCTGCTGTCGCATGTCATCACCATTCATCAGAATGACATCGCGGCGCTCCTGTCCGCGATACACGTCTTCTTCATCGTACACGACGCTGTTGAACTGTCCCTCAGACCGCACAGTCATCAGGCGATACTGATTCTCATCGATTCCTCGATCAGGCATTGGAGGACTGTGAAATTTTGCTTTACCGGACTCGGTCGGAAACTGGTAGTCGGACACCGCACGGCCCGCCACATGAAATTCCTGTTTATCCCGATCCATGCCCAGCATGCTTTCATAGCCGGGTACCAGTTCGCCAATCAGTTCCCGAATCTCGGCATGGCTGCGCAGCTCTTCAAAATCGACGGGACAATCCGGGCCAAACACCCGAATCGCCAGTTCCGCAAGAATCGAAACTTCACTCCGCGGCCCCGCCAATCGTGCAGAACCTCCGTCACTCAGCCGAACATAGGAAAACATAGATTCCTGAGTCGTCGGCTGAGGTTCTTCGTCCCGTGGAAGGACGGGCAGAATGATCGTGTCCTCGGAGCCACGACCGAATGCATGCCCCGTGTTGAGGGTGGTGGACAGGTAGAGCACTGTCCGGATTCGGCTCATGCACTCTTCTGCGTATTGAAGATCCGGATTGCTGGCATAGAGGTTGCCTCCCAGACAGAACGCGAAGTCCATCTCACCGCGGTGAGAGGCTTCCATACAGGCCATCGTGTCGTACCCCGGGCTGATCGGCACCTCTATCCCGAGTTTTGCTTCGAGCTTTTCCAGCATACCGGTCTTCAGCGCGGGCGTGACGCCGACAGAGCCAAGGCCCTGCACGTTGCTGTGACCGCGGATGGGCATTACTCCCGCTCTGCGACGGCCCACCATGCCCCGCAGCAATGCCACATTGGCAATCATCTGCACGTTGTTTGTCCCGTGCAGGTGATGCGTTATTCCCATACACCAGCCGAACACGACATTCTTCGACTGCAGATACTGGTCCGCGATGTCGGTGATCTGCGCGCGTGACAACCCACTTTGCTGTTCAATGTCATCCCACGAAGCCGCTTCGGCGAGCTGCCGAAACTCGTCAAAGCCCTCCGTGTGTGCTTCCAGAAATGCATCGTCCTGCCCGTCGCGTTCGAGCACTTCTTTCGCAACTCCCAACAGCCATGCGAAGTCTCCACCAATATGCGGCTGCAGGTAGGTGCTGGCAATTTCAGTCCCCATGAACAAGCTGCGCATGTCACTGGGAACGCGGAAATTTGTCAGGCCCGTCTCTTTAACCGGATTGACGACGATGACCCGACCGCCGCGGCGACGAATCTCCATCAGCGCCTTCATCAATCGCGGATGATTGGAAGCCGGATTCGCTCCAATGAGGACATAAAGATCCGTGTGATCCAGATCGTTGAGTCGGACTGTTCCCGCGCCTGTGCCGATACTGGATCCGAGCCCAACTCCACTGGCCTGATGGCAATAGTAACTGCAGTTATTGACATAGTTGGTCCCGTGCAGGCGAGACATCAGCTGCAGAAGAAAACCAGCTTCATTCGACGACCGACCACTGGCATAGAAGAAGCTCGACTCCGGCCCGGCTTCCTGCATCCGATCCGCGATCAGCGTAAACACTTCGTCCCACGCGATTGGTTCGTAGTGATTAGCGCCCGTTCGAAGAATCACCGGTTGAGTCAGCCGGCCACAATGTTCCAGCTGGCGGGAACTCATCGCCCGCAGCTGTTGAATGCCTGTACGGCTCCAGAAAGACTCAGGAATGCCTCCCTGGAGATCCGACGCCATCGCCTGAAAGGACTTCTTACAGACCTCCAGAGCGTGCCCGCCCTCGTTCACCATGCCTCCAAGCTGGCCCCCCATGCCAACTGCACACGTCTTACACGCATTATGGCTGCGCATCGCCTTCCACATATTCCACCAGCCAACACGACTGGCCAGCTTCAGACTGTATCGGATGGCCTGCCAGCCACCGCCGCTCCTTGGTTTCTTCAAGACTTTACTCCGTTTCCAGCTTCGCGACCGCTGCGGCAAACTGTTTTCCCAGATCAATGTAGCCCGGCGTGTCGTAGTGCCAGGGATCGGAATATCCGTAATCGTCTGTCGAGGTGACCAGAGCCGCCTTTCCATCGGAATCTGTCCATGCCTTTTGAGCGGCCCGAACAATTTCACCGTGCTTCCAGGAAGGAGGATCCTTCTTCGCATATGAGATTCGACCGATCACGACTGGCAGATCATCGGTGCGCAGAGCCGCACGGATCAGATCCATTAATCGCTTGAGGTTCGCTTCGTAACGACTGGCGATCTCAGGCGTATAGTGAGCATCGCTTTCCCCCTGCATCCAGACAATCCCAGCAGGAATCAGACGATCCGCTTCACCGTCTCCGTCGATGTCAGTGACTGCAAATGCTCCGCGAATCGTCGCCAGAAAGTGGTCGTACTGATTGACTCCATTTGTTCCGACGAAATCAGGTTCCCAGCATCCAAAGTTGCCGGCGGCATCTGCAGCAATTGATGTGCCCCCTCTGGAATACTTGATGATTGCGATGCGGCGATCCAGGTGCTGCGCGGCTATTGTGCGAGCAAACGTCAACTCCACACCAAACCGACCGGAGTACCTATTGGTCTTCCCGTCCGAACTGAATCCCACTCCGTGTCCTGGCTGCAGTGTCGACCACACCCCACGTCCATCAACCGGCTGGTTATCACGACCGGGATTGCCATGAAAGACCGGGATCCCCTCCACCGGCCCCTTAAGCTCGTCAGGAAGTTGATTGACATAACCATATCCATCCATGTTCGACTGCCCACCAAGGTAGTAGACGTAAAAATCAGTCGCGTGGGCCAGACCTCCGCACAGCAACGCAGCGTATCCAGACAGGAAATGTTTCATGGGTGACTCCGGAGAGAAATGACCTCTCTGATTAATCAACGCCTGATCAGTTGATTCTCGACGGCCTCAACAGACTCTTCGTGTCTCTTCTTCAAACCACGAAGACGTTCAATAACGTCAGCGTGATGGGCAGCAACGTTGTACTCTTCGCCGGGGTCATGTCCAAGGTGGTATAGCAGTGGTGGATCGTGCACTTCGGCCTGTTTCTGGCCGACGTACGAAGTCTTGGTTTGAAAGTGAGCCTTAAAGGCTCCGGACCGCACCGCATAACACTCCTCACCGTGGTAGTAGTACATTTCCGTGCGAGGCGAGGGTCCACTGCCAAACAGACGCGGAGAGAGATCGTAGCCGTCCATTGTTCGGTCCGCTGGTGCCTTACTGCCGGAAATAGAAGCAAAGGTTGGCAACAGATCGAGCGTGCTGCCCATATCCATCACGACGCCCGGTTTCACTTTACCAGGCCACCAGAAAATGGTGGGTTCTCGCATGCCGCCTTCCCATGTCGACCCCTTACCGTCACGCAGCAATCCGGACGATCCTCCCTGCTGACGAAACACGCGCCACGGACCATTATCCGAAGTAAACACGACCAGCGTGTTCTCTTCGAGACCCTCTGCCCGCAGCGTGCTCAGGATTTGACCGACCGACCAATCGATCTCTTCGATCACGTCTCCATAGAGACCACGGTGGCTGACATCGGTGAAATTTTCAGACACGAACAAGGGGACATGCGGAAGATTGTGGGCAAGGTAAATAAAGAAGGGGTTGCCCTTCTCCTGCCTGATCAGCCGCACGGCTTCCTGGGTAAACCGTTTCGTAATCGTATGCTGATTCGCAGGACGCTCCACGATTTTTTCATCCCTCATCAGGGGGACGTTAAAGTACTCCGGCTTAGGATCATTAAACTTCGCACGGCCTTTCGGAGCTGACGCAAGAGCATCCATATCGTTGGAATACGGGATGCCAAAATACGAATCGTATCCATGACTGGTGGGCAGATACTGAGGCAGATGACCAAGATGCCACTTGCCGATTGCGTGCGTGGCGTAGCCATTCGATTTCAGGACTTCCGCAATCGTCACCTCGGAAGCAGGCAGCCCTCCCTTCGAATCGGGAAACAGCACCCGGCGTTTGCTGGAACACATCCCATTTCGAATCGGATACCGCCCGGTCTGAAGAGCCGCGCGGCTCGGAGTACACACACATGCCGCAACGTAAAATTCCGTCCATTTCTGCCCTTCCGCAGCCATCTGGTCCAGATTCGGAGTCGCAATAGAGGGATGTCCAAAGCAGCCCAGATCGCCGTAACCAAGATCGTCACAGAAGACCACCACGATATTTGGTCGGGTAGCATCAGCAGCCCACACCAGTGGAGCCGCGCAGCACAAAACTGTTAATAGTCGAAGCATCTCACCCTCAAATCGGATCACAGAGCGAGACTCTGAATTGTCTCGCTTTAAGAGGCATTAGACCAAACCCACTTCCTGCGGCAAGCAAGCCCGCCGTTTGGTATCGGACACAACGGCAGGCCAACAGCCCGTCCCGCGAGGTCGAATCCGCCACTTCGCGGCAGCACTGTACTAATAAGCGAACCTCGGCCGCAGTTGCTGTGTCAATCCTGCGGAGGTATCAAACATGCAGATCTCACTCGCTGATGCTGCGTGCATTGCGCTTGATTCCATTGAGCAGCCGGAACTCTGGCAGACTCTCGTGATTGATCGCCGGAGCACCGACCAGAGTTCCACGCCCGGTTGCGTAGTCGGTTATCGCCTTGACCTGCCGCGAGGTATCGCCGTCCGGGCCACGCTCAAGCGCGGTATAGAGACAACCTTGCGGGACCAGTG
>CAJWGB010000047.1 GCA_913031625.1 uncultured Planctomycetaceae bacterium
ATGTGCACTGAGCAGGTGTACGGCGAAAAATACCTGCGCTGGACGTACGCGACAGCTGCAGGTCGGCTGGCGTTGTGGGCACTGGTCAAACGATCTGTCTTCTCCCGCTGGTACGGCTGGCGGATGGATCGCCCGGTCTCCCAATCAAAAGTGCTGCCGTTTATCAGCGAGTTTGGACTGAATCCCGCCGAGTTCGCGGATCGGCCGGAAGAGTATCAGTCGTTTAATGACTTCTTCAGCCGCAAACTGCGACCGGAAGCCAGGCCCATCGACAGTCAGGCAGACAGTCTTGTCTTTCCTGCAGACGGCAGGCATCTGTGCATTCCCGATCTGTCGGCAACGGACGGACTGTTTGTGAAAGGGCAGATGTTCGACCTGAGTGAACTGCTCAACGACGATGAGCTGACGGAGCAGTTCAGAAGCGGAGCACTACTGCTGTCCCGCCTGTGTCCCACCGACTATCACCGGTTTCATTTCCCGGCGGACGGCACACCGGGGGATGTGCGTCTTATCAATGGCCCACTCTATTCCGTGAATCCGATTGCCCTTCGCTGGAACATTCGGATCCTCGCTCAGAACAAGCGAACGATTACTATCATGGATACGGAAGATCTAGGACGTGTCCTGCTGCTGGAGATCGGCGCGACCAACGTGGGCAGCATCCACCAGACATTCAGTCCGAAAACTCCTGTTTCCAAAGGCGATGAAAAAGGGTTCTTTCGGTTCGGGGGCTCGTCCACGATCACCATCTTTGAGCCTGGCCGCATTCAGTTCGACGAAGACCTGGTGCATCACTCGTCTGAGCACCGGGAACTCTACGCCCGCATGGGAGATCGCATGGCTGTTGCGGAACCGGCATCGTGACGAAACCGCGACGGCTGCCGCCGCACCGCTCTGATGATCTTCCCTCTCACCCGCACCCAGATCATAGCGGAAGTGCGACAGCACTCCGCTGGAACAACCTGCCTGATGCGAGACCTTAAATTGGGGCCGCCTGTGAGGGAAGCTCCTTGTGCTGGTGAAGAGCTGGCAGCTGTGCGGGTTATTCCACAGCAATCGTGGCAATCCGCCGGACAAGGCGGCACAATCCGGGACTTAGACTTCTGTTCTTAAAGAGGAATCAAGCCATGCCCCCATCATTCCAGTGCACCCGACGCGAGGCCATGGCTGCGGGATTCGTGTCCGCCTGCGGCACACTGGTGTCCTCGGGGACAGCATCTTCAGGCCAGCGCCAGCAATTCCGTATCTGCGCCTTCGAGAAATTCCTCCAGGACCTGTCGTACGATGAATTAGCCGACGTGATTGCGGAACTCGGTTTCGTGGGGATTGAAGCCACAGTCAGGAAGAAGGGGCACGTGCTGCCGGAACGCGTGGAAGAAGATCTGCCGAAACTGGTGGAAGCTCTGAAGAAGCGTAACCTGGAAGTCACGGTCATGGCATCCGACGTGGTGAATGCAGCTGATCCGCTGCACCAGCGAGTGCTCAGGACGGCTGCCGCTCTGGGCATCAAACGCTACCGAATGGGCTACTATCGCTATGATTTGAAGAAGCCTGTGCTGCCTCAACTGGATGAGATCCGCGCGCCGCTCAATGAGCTGGCAGCCTTCAATAAGGAACTTGGAATCGCGGCGGTATACCAGAATCACGCTGCCGCCACTTTTGTGGGGGCGACACTGTGGGACATCGCCGGACTCCTGCAGAAGATTCCGAAAGAACAGATCGGTCTGGCATTCGATATTCGGCACGCAACGGCCGAATCCGGACTCTCATGGCCGACGTTGTACAACGTTGTAAAGCCCCACATCGCCGCGCTCTATGTGAAAGACTTTGTCTGGGCAGAATCGCGACCTCAGAATGTGCCTCTCGGAGAAGGGCGCGTCGATCCAAAGTTCTTCAGGATGATCAAAGCGGATGGCTTTGATGGGCCAATTTCGCTCCACGTTGAGTACCTCGACAAAGAAGGCACAAAGGCCAACATTGATGCGTTGCGCAGGGATCTCAAAACGCTGGAGGGATGGCTGAATTGACTGAGTCCTGCGATGAAAGACTGATCGTCGCGACTCAACTGCTTTCGAGTTCCCCAGTCTCAGCATCGTTCTCGTCCATCGCAATCAGGAAGCAGGGATTACGTTTTAGAAACAAACGGTCGTAGGCCTCCGTCTGTGAAGCTCGTACGAAAGAAACTGAGCCGCGGGACGCTGTCATCCTGTTTTTGGGCACCAGATGCTGGCACGCTTCCGGGTACGATTTGCGATCAGGCATGATGGCATTCTCTCAGCAGCTACAGACGACCATGTTACTGGCTGCGAATGGTCGTCAGTCGTCGCAGCACAACGATCACCAGGAAGAAGTAGGCAACACAGACCACGATCAATGGATAGAGCAGCCATGGAAACGAGGTCAGCAAGTCCTCTGCCAGCCATGCCTGCAGGAAACAAAGGGGCGCCATGCCGATCCCTGTTGCCGTCATCAGTCGGAGGATCGAAATCCGCGTAAACCCGGCGGCGTAGGACACGACGTCCGATGATGTCAGTGGATTCAGTCGCAACAGGAAGATGATCCAGCCCCCACGACGTTCAATCAGCTGCTGCGTTCGTTCCACTTTTTCGCCGTCAAAGAAGCGAGTCAGCCACGTGTTTCCGAAACTTCGTGTAATTGCACACGCAAGGCCAGCACCAAGAACATTGCCAAGCAGCGCGATCCCGCCACCGACCAGAGGCCCGAAGATAATGCCACCGGGCGCATAGAGCATGAGTCCCGGGATGGGCGCGACGACAACTTCCACGACGACGAAGATCAGATACACCAGCGGGCCCAGCGATCCGAATCCGTGGAAGAACTGCTTCAGCCGCTGAACTCTCTGTTTGGCCGTCAGATCGCCGCTCAGCAGCTCGTGCACGATTCCCTCTGAAAACCACGACCACGCCAGCAGCCCCACGAATGAGGCCAGCAATACCCAGGGAATGAAACGAACAAGCCGAGCCATGGCAGTCAGGATTCAGCGCGAGCCACTGAAATTGAAGCGATGTCAGAGAGGAAAGCGGTGAGCGTTGTAAGCCCTTTGGCTGCAGGTTACAAACGGACTTTCGGCGCTGAAACCAGTGCAAAGACTGATGTCGGAGCTTTACAACGAGAATCCCATGTTTGACCTGACGGCTGTCCAAGACGCCCTGAAAGAGTTCCAGTTTGACGGCTGGCTGCTGTATGACTTTCGCGGCAGCAACGTACTCGCGCAGCGAATCCTGCACATGCCGGAAGGGTTTATGGCCTCGCGTCGGTACCTGTATTACATCCCGGCCGAAGGTCAGCCCCAAAAACTCGTTCACCGCATCGAAAACGATGCCCTCGATCATCTGCCTGGTGACAAAACTATCTACCTGAAATGGCAGGAACTGGAGGCCGGCATTGAGGCCATGGTGAGCGGCGGCAAACGCATCGCGATGGAGTACTCCCCGCGGAATGCCAATCCTTATATCAGTCGCGTGGACGCGGGCACCATTGAGATGGTGAAGGGCTACGGAGCGGACGTCCAGCCGTCTGGTGATCTGATCTCAATCTTTGAGGCCACGCTGTCAGAAGAACAACTGCAGTCGCACTACGCTGCCTCCGTCCTGACCAACGAGGCATTTTCCATCGCATGGAAATTCATTGCAGACGGGGTTCGTGAAAACGGCAGTGTCGAAGAGTCTGCTGTCGAAGCGCGGATCATGAAGCACTTTGAAGACAACGATCTGACGACCTACCACCCACCGATCGTAGGAGTGAACGCAAACGGAGGAAATCCGCACTACGAAACAGGGACAGGAGAGGTCACCACAATCAGGGAAAACGACTTTGTCCTGATCGACCTGTGGGCCAAGCAGAAAACTCCCGGAGCCATCTACAGTGACCTGACGCGGACTGGATTCGTGGGGACCGAGGTGCCCGAGAAGTACGTGGAGATCTTCAACATTGTGGCGGCGTCACGAGATGCAGGCATCGAATGCACTCGCGCCAAACTTGCAGCCGGTGAACCACTTCAGGGATGGGAGATTGATGACGCCGTTCGCGACGTAATCGACAGCGCTGGATATGGTGAGTACTTCTGTCACCGAACAGGTCACAGTCTGGGACAGGAAGTGCACGGCAACGGCACGCACCTGGATAATCTTGAGACTCATGAGACGCGGCTGATCCTGCCACGGACACTGTTTACGATTGAACCGGGGATTTACCTGCCGGAGTTCGGTGTTCGCAGCGAAGTGGATGTCTATATCCATGAAGACGGAACTCCCGAAGTCACCGGGGGCCCGATTCAGACAGAAGTCGTCCCGATTTTGAAAGACTTCCCGGCCTGACACAGGTCACTTCTCTTCACTGCGATCCTCCGGCGCCAGGCGACTCATGAGCGAGCCTCTGCATTTTATGATGGGCCAGTACAAGGCCGTCATTCCCATCGACCGCATGTACAGCAAACGACACATGTGGCTGCAGCAGGATGGCGACGTCTGGGTTGTTGGATTTACTGCGTACTCAGTGCGGTTGTTGCAGGACGTGTACTTCCTTGACTGGACCATTGATCCAAACACACCGGTCGAGGACCGACAGGAGATCGGAGAAATCGAGAGCAGCAAAGCTGTGTCCTCAATGTTTACGCCTTGTGCAGGCACGATCCTCGATCTGAACGAAGCTGTCCTGAATGACCCATCTGGAATCAACACGGACAATTATGGAAGTGGCTGGCTGTATCGCATGAAGACCGAGAGCCCATTATTGACGCCGGAAGAGTACATCCGAGTACTCAACGATGGCTGGGAAGACACTCAGCGGACCATCAAGGGCCAGATGAATTAAGCCCTGCTGACAAAGTCACTCAACGGGAGAGACTCCTGCCGAGCCCGCAACAAAACGCGGCTCATCAGGAGATGAGCCCTCCCGGCAATCATGTCCGAAATGAGTCTGCGAGATAAGAAAAGACGCCAATGAGGCCCGTCACTCGGCCGCGGAAGAGTCAAAAGAAAAACGCCTGAGTGCAAACAGCAGCCAGGCGTTTCTTTGAAAGGGGTGGCTAACCGGATTCGAACCGGCGACCTCTGGTACCACAAACCAGCGTTCTAACCAACTGAACTATAGCCACCATTTTCCCAACGGTTTGCGTCGGGGGGCGGAATGATATCCTTGCCCTCTGGACCATTCAAGTTCGCACTCTCAATTGTGTCGAAATGCGGGGCCACGACCAAAAACCGTTCTGACGGTATGAATTAGGGCCTGAATTCGGCCTGATCTTCGGACTTCCATGAAGCCCGCTTTCTCTTCTGCCATCATCCTGTTTCTCATCGCACTTCCAGCCGTCTTCGCAGACGACCTGCTGATTGACAACTTTGAAGACAACTCATGGGGCAAATGACTCGGAGAAGGCAACTCTTTTGGAGCCTCGCCCACCAAAGGCACCCTGCCCAACCAGTCGGAAGTCAGGGGCTTTCAGGGACCACAACTGGTTAACACGTTACGCAGGGGGGCAGTCAACCGGCACGTTTACAAGCCCGGCGTTCCAAATCGAACGCAGCCTTACTGCCTTTTTCGATGGCGAGTCCCTGATCACCGGAGATTCGCTGGCAATGTGCCCTACCCATACTATTCTCCGCCTGACGTTTGATTTTTCTCACCTCAGCAGCTTCAGGCCACGATGTCCGATACGGATTCCCACAAACCTCGCGTCCTGTTCCTCAACCGGTCCTATTGGCCGGACACAGAAGCCACCGGTCAACTGCTCACAGCGTTATGTGAGGGTCTGGCCGACGAATTTGAGATTCATGTTCTCGCCGGACAGCCAAACGTCACCACGTCTGAAGTCGAGTTTCAACAAACGGCTCAACGAAACGGCGTAACCATCCATCGTGTGAAACACTCGACATTCCCGAAGAGCAATATGGTGCTGAAGTCACTGAACTTCATCTCTTTTGTTCGGGCCTGCCGCAGGCAGATTCACCAGGTTCCGCAGCCGGATATTGTTGTCTTCGAAACTGACCCGTTTCTCCTGCCGTTTGTCGCGGACCGATTCCGCAGGAAAACCGGCTCTCAGGTCATCGGGTACCTGCAGGACATATATCCGGATCTTGCAATTGCGCTGAAGAAGATTCGCAATTCATGGCCAATTCGCCAGTTGCGAAAGCGGCTGTTTGATGTGTACCGCAGATGTGACCGGATGGTCGTCCTGAGTACCGACATGCGTCAGTTGCTGCTGGACGACGGAATTGAGAAGAATCGAGTGCGGATCATTGCGAACTGGGCGGATACGCAGCAGGTCGTTCCGATCGAGACAGACAATCGCTTTCGCGAAAAATTCGGGCTGGGCGAGAAGTTCGTGGCGATGTACTCGGGCAACCTGGGCCTGACTCAACGTCTCGAAGAGTTCGTGGAAGCTGCCGCTCTTCTGCAGGATGACCCGGAGATTCAATTTGTCTTCATTGGCCGCGGTGCCACACGACCTGATCTTGAAGCTCAGGTCGAATCACTGGGACTCAGCAACGTCCTTTTCTGTGACTACCAGCCGCTGGAAGAACTGTCTCACAGCCTGAGTGCCGGGAATCTGCATTTGATTCCTCTCACTACTGAAATCAGTCGCTGCCTGATGCCAAGTAAGTTGTATGGAATCCTTGCAGCGGGTCGTCCCTACCTCACCAATGCTCCGTCATCCAGTGAGTTATATCGCGTCACTGAGGAGCAGGAAGTCGGGTTCACGGTCGAGGCTGGATCGTCACAGAGAATTGCGGACGCCATTCGTACCGCCAAAGCGGATCCAGACAGACTGGCTGCCATGGGCCGTCGAGCGCGAAAGCTGGCAGAGGAAGAGTACACACGTGAGCTGTCCATTCAGCGGTTTGGTCAAATGCTGCATGAGATCCAGTCGGATTCGCAAGCGTAGCTGGTCAGAGCTTCGAGGAGACTCCCTCAACGCGGCTGAAAACATCCGGCAGAATCTGCCATTTCTACCTCGGGGAGTGGCGTTCTGCCGAAGCTGAACTATCCGGTCAATTCAGTCTGGCGCAAGACCTCCGGGCGAATCTTTTCCGGCTTTACCGATTAGCGTACTTGATTCGATAATTCGACACGTACGCTTCTCCTTCAATATGCTCGGCAGATCCGAGTTGCGGGTTGCCGGTTGAAATTACAAGGATGTAGAAGATGCGAACAGTAACCGCCTGGGCCCTCATCTGTTCCATGACTCTGTCTCCTGCAGCGTTTGCTGATCAGGGTCAGGTCAAGACAGAAAAGCTCACATTGAAGAACGTTGAGCTCGGCAAATCAGGCACAGTCCGCGGCAAACTGCTGGACCGTGCAGGTAAGCCGATCGCTGGCAAGACACTCAAGATTCACACACCAAAGTCAGTTGAAGAAGTGAAGTCGGCAAAGGATGGTAGTTTCACCATCTCCAGTCGCACTGGTGGCAATTGTGCCATCCTCGTGGACGACAAGGCGTATGCCTGTCGCCTGTGGGCAAATGGAACCGCCCCGCCCAAAGCTCTGACCACAATTGGAATCGTTCATCAGAAGGGTGCCATTGTACGTGGTCAGGATGAGGGAGACGAAGCTGGACTTCTGGACAGCATCTCGGGCGCCCAGTTGATCGGCCTTGGGGTCCTTGCTGGTGCCATCGCCGCCATCATCATCGCCAGTGATTCAGACGAAGACGGAAGCTAAACACCTCCGGTACTTCATTCGAACCAGAAAAAGACTCGCGGTATTCGGATTCCTCTCCCGAGGGAGCCGAATCGACCGCGAGTTTTTTCGTTGCCGTTGCAACAGGACCAGCCTGTCTGCTCTGGCGAAAGTTGCTGGTTTCCGATTTGCCAGACGCCACAACACTCCATTTGCCGCCACTTTGTTCCGATCTGCCTTAACGAGGGGCAGACATACGAGGGTGCGGCCATGCGTCAGTTATTAGCGATTCTCATTATTCTTACCACAACGACTTCTGTCTGTGCTCAGACAAGTCCCCCACCAGCCGGTACGAAGATCCGGCTGAAGAATGTGCAGCTGTCTGAGGAAGGCACTCTGCGAGGGCGATATATCAGCGTGGACGGCAAGGCCGTTGCTGACACGCCGCTGACATTCAATCTGAATGGTCAAAAATACACGACGACCACAGACAACAAAGGGCGGTTCGAAATCGCTCTACCAGCCGGCAACTGCATCGTTGATGCGGAAGGTCAGGCGTTTGCCTGCCGGCTCTGGACGGCCCGCACGGCTCCTCCAGGGGCCCTGAAGTCGGTTGCTGTCGTCAAGCCCCAGAATGCAGTTCGCGGCCAGCAGGGCAACAACTACTCACCGTTTCTGCCACCCACGACGCAGCTTACGTCTTTGGGACCAAGTGGGCGGGTTCTGGTCTCGCTGGGATTGATCGGCGGAGCGACGATTGCCATCGTCCACCTGGCTCAGGACGCCAGCTAAACCGGGTTTCACGAAACCGCAGAATTTATCAGCCCGCAGCGCCAGGAATTCCCTGAACGCTGTGGGCTGGTGTCAGTTTAGACACCGCGACGATCTGGAAAGCGTTTTAGACGTCACTCATCGCAACGATTCGCTTTGTCGCACGCAGTCCAGCCTGGCCGTAGGCCGAAGGCAGCGGGTGTCAACGAGCGACGGACAACCCGCATCGCCCGCACGCTTGCTCATCTCGGCGATTGAGTGCTGCCGAACCAGTTAATTCGGTTTCTAACCGTCGCCAGCTGGCAGCCCGCGAAAGCGTTTCGCGTTGATTTTTCCTGGTTGGTGGACGATGATATTTAACAGTCCCAACAAATACCGAGGAGAATTCGATGCTGACACTGACAAGCCGTCGGGCAAATCGAGGATCCGGTTCGTGCGACAGGCTGGCACGCCGTAGTTTCCTGACCATTGGTGGCATGGCCCTTGGCGGCCTCAGCCTCCCACAAGTGCTGCGAGCGGAAGAAGAATCCGGCACAGGCAGCAACCACAAGGGCATCATCAACATCTACCTGCCTGGTGGCCCCTCACATATTGATCTCTGGGATCAAAAGCCGGACGCACCCGCCGAGATTCGAGGTGAATTCAGCCCGATTGAAACCAACGTGCCGGGCATCCGCATCTGCGAACACTTCCCACGAATGGCGCAGATGATGGACAAGTTCATCCCCATCCGCTCCATCAGCGATGCGGACGGACGTCACGACGGCTATCAGTGTATGACCGGACGCAAGTTTGGTTCTCGCAAACCGCCCGGTGGCTGGCCAGCGATGGGTTCTTGGGTGTCTCATCTGCAGGGATCCGTGAATCCGGCGGTCCCGCCCAATGTGGCCATGATGTATCAGACCGGCAACCGAACATGGGGCGAACCTGGCACAGGAGGCTTCCTCGGCGTTGCCCACACACCATTTAACCTTGTCGGCAAAAAAGCTCGCAGTTCAGCTGACAGCATGACGCTTCAGGGGATCTCTCTCGAGCGCCTTCAGGATCGTCGCCAGCTCATGTCTGGATTTGACAGCTTTCGCCGCGCTGCCGACACATCCGGCGTGATGGAGAGCATGGATGTCTATACGCAGCAGGCACTCGGCATCCTGACTGACTCAGCACTGGCAGATGCCCTCGACCTTTCAAAGGAAGACCCTGCCATTGTCGCCCGCTACGGAAAGAGCGATGAGAAGTTCCAGCGTGACGGTGCTCCGAAGATGATCGAGAACTTCTGTATCGCCCGGCGGCTGATTGAAGCCGGTGCTCGAGTCGTTTCTCTCAACTACAGTCGCTGGGACTGGCATGGCGGTGACGGAATGAACTTCCCACGGTCACGCCAGGAATTCCCGCTGCTTGATCAGGGACTTTCGGCTCTCGTCACTGATCTGCACGAACGCGGTTTGGACAAAGACGTTTCAGTCGTTGTCTGGGGCGAGTTTGGACGAACACCCAAAATCAACAAGAACAACAGTCGCGACCACTGGCCTCGTGTTTCCTGTGCCATGCTAGCTGGCGGCGGTATGAACACAGGCCAGGTAATTGGGGAAACCAATCGTCTGGGAGAGTACGCCAAAGAACGTCCCGTGAAGTTTCAGGAAGTCTTCGCGACGCTGTACCACAACATCGGGCTGGACACCGGAACTGTTCGAGTCTTCGATCAGTCAGGCGTCCCCCAGTACCTCGTCGACGAAGGGATTGAACCAATTCATGAGATCATTCCACAGGATCTCAAAACTGCCTCTGCCTGACAAAATCTCATTGCGTGACAGGAAACGGCATCTGTCGGCGTAAGTCGTTTGGCAGCCTTGCCTATTGTTAGCCGAGACGCGTGAGCGTCCGGGCAGAACGCACAGTCTGGTCGCTCGTTGATGCCCGAGGCCCTGGACTTCGGCTATCTGATTACAGCTTCATAGCGGAGCGGAGCGAGGCGCCCGGACGAGCGCGTTTACGAGTTAGCTGCCGGATTGGTCAGTTCGAACTCGGCAGGTGGTTCGGCCGGAGTGCTCGCGCACTTCCGCTAATAACAGGTACTTCCGGCAGCAAAGCTCGCCTCCTGTGCCAACTTCAACACGATTCAATCGATGCTCTGCTATCAGACAGAGCCCTTTCCAGATAACCGTAGCGGATTGACTGACGCTCGCCCGCCTCGGCGAACAGAAGCATTACTGCTGAACGTCCTGCGTCGACGGAGGCAATTTCCGACCACGCTTCGGGTTGGCATTCAGACAGACGCCAGTCTTTAATCGGATACGAATTAGAGATTCCGCCGAGGAGAGATCACTACGTTTGCCAGCAACAACCCAACTGCAAGTGCCGCGGCCGTCATCGACATCTGAAACGCAAGCTCGACTCCCTTGAGCGTGTCACTCTGAACCATCGCAGTCAGTGAGTTGTATCCGATGGAACCGGGAACAAGGATCAGCAGTCCAGGTGTTGAGGGCACCATCGCCGGCCGGTTCTTCACTCGAGCATAGATATTGGAACCGCATCCCACTGCCAGAGCGCCTCCGAAGGCGGCAAATTCGGGCCCGGCGGAAGACTGAAGAATCTGGCTCACGCAGAATCCACTGAGCACCACTGTCATGATGACCGGCCACTGAGAGACGGGCACCTTGAACACAACTGCAAACGCAATCGGAGCGATCGCAACTGCCACCCACAACCACCATTGCGAGATGTCCGCAACATTGGGAGGCTCCTGAAACCAGGGAGCTGTCAGTTGCCAGGCGATTGCAACCCCTGCGACCAGCGTCAGCAGTTGCACGGCGGCCCCAGCGACCCGCGCACTTCCGGAAGCCAGATGCCCCGCCGCAAGTTCGGTCAGTGCGACCGTAAGGGACAGTCCGGGGATGGGCAGGATCAGAGCGGCCAGCGTAATCAGACGAGGACTGATCGGCAGCCACAGTCCCAACACGACCGCGGCAAAGGCAGTTCCAAATCCCAGCAGTGGTTCCAGCCATCCACGGGGCGCAGATCCGCCGGATGCTGCCATCGCCGCAAGAGTCACCAGGCAGCCAAGGAATCCTGCTGCACAGGCGTCATACAGTTGCCCGCCAAACAGAATGGCCACTCCCGCACAGGCGACGGCTGCGGAAAAAACGGAGACTGCTGGAGGGAACGCCTCCGGAGCGTTGGCAATCTCCTCCATCTTTGCTGCCGCTTCTCTGACCGAAATCTTTCGAGCTTCCAGATCTTCGAGAACGGCATCGAACGCCAGGATTCGTCCGACATCAACATCTGTCGACTCGATCCTGCGCAGAAACATCTTTTCGGACTGGTGTTCCCCCAAAGAGATAAACAGAGCAGTTGGTGTGTACAGGTAAACGGACGGAACATTGAGGTCATCCGAAATCCGTTGCATTACCGCTTCGAGGCGATACGACGGCGTACCGTATTGATGCAGAAGTTCGGCCGTCCGCAGCAGAAATGCGTGGCATTCAGCAGAGGCATCAGCAATTGGTTGATCTTGCGTTTCAGCTGTCATCAGGGCACGTGCATCCGGTGATCAGGGAAAGCCCTCCGGACACAGGTATTCCGCAGAGGTTCCAGGCGCGAGGGAGTTTAACGGCCGGTGATGCCGGACAAAGCAGGGCGACTGCGAAAACTAAGACTGACTGTGAATTGCAACATTCGGAAGACACGCAGTGGACACAGATTCGCATCCGACTGCAATATCGTCAGAATACCGGCATTCCGTTCAGCATTGCACCAGAACTTCCGTTTCAATTCCGCGTGTCCGCCTCGTTTCATATTCAGCCTCTTTCTGATCAACTGGATGTGGATCAGGCCGTGGCCTGTTTTGCCAGGGAAAAGCTGCCGCTTGTCCTTGATTCGGCTGGCCCGTACCAAGCCCACGATGCTCGATATACATTCCTGACGGCAGACCCTGTGGCCACCGTGCGACTGGACAGTGTTAAATACGGAGATCAGCCGTTTGAGACGTTGCGGCGATGGCAGTCGCTGCTCCCGCCGACTCCATCAGCCATGCCACCATTTTGTGGCGGAATCGCGGGGCTCCTGTCCTACGAAGCCGGGCACGCCTTTGAACGGCTTCCCAGGGTCGAGGACAATCAGTTCAAGACTCCCGCACTGCTCGCCGGCCTCTACGACTGGGCAATCGTTTGGGACCACCTCGAACCTTCCGTCCGGTTGTGTGTCATCGAACTGGACCACATAGAAGGTCGCCCATCCAAAACGCCGGCCGAACGCATCACATGGGTGCAGGAACGGCTGTCGGTCTCCAGAGAGATCCTCAATGACGGATCGGATGATTCAACGACAGAGATTTCGGAGTCAGGCACTCATGACCTGACTGCTTCTTATCGCCAGGCATTTGAACTGCCATCCGCCAGGAATGTTTACTCTGGCTTTTCGCGGGAAGACTACACCACGGCTGTCGAGCAAGTCATTGAATACATTCGCGCTGGCGATATCTTCCAGGCAAACCTGTCGCAGCAGATCACCGCACCATGGAACCGTGATGCGTCCAGTCTGTTTCAGCAGGTCCGCCGTTTTAATGCGGCCCCGTTCTGCGGGATGTTTATTGCCGATGACTTTGCTGTCATCAGCGCATCACCCGAACGGTTTCTTCGGGTCCGCAATGGTCGAGACGTCGAAACACGGCCGATTAAGGGAACACGCAGGCGGCAACAGAGTCCGATCGCTGACCTGTATACCGGCAACGAACTATCAACCAGCGAGAAGGATCGCGCTGAGAACGTGATGATTGTGGATCTGCTTCGGAACGACCTGTCGAGGGTCTGTGAAGCAGGGTCAGTGCGGGTGCCGGCTGTCTGTGAAATCGAAGTGTTTGAAACGGTTCAGCACCTTGTCTCCACGGTCATCGGCCGGCTCAAACCGGACTGCGACGTGTGGGATCTGTTTGCAGCTGCGATTCCAGGTGGCTCGATTACCGGCGCCCCCAAGATTCGCGCGATGGAGATCATTTCTGAACTGGAACCCGCGGCCCGAGGAGCCTATTGCGGCAACCTCTTTTACGTCGGCCCCGGTGGCAGTTTCGACAGCAACATCCTGATTCGCACATTCGTCCTGCGCAATGGGGCCGTTCAGTTTCCTGTCGGTGGAGGCATCGTTGCGGATTCCGATCCCGACGACGAATACCAGGAGACTCTGCACAAAGCCGCCGGAATGCTACGCTGCCTTGAGCTCAACGGCGATCATTGACTCGCTCCGACTCAGACAGACAAACGACATGCCACTTTCAATTGAAGATGTGATCCGCGAAGTACTGGCCAGCGCAGCGTCGATGCCTCACGCAGTTCTGAGCGAGTACGCTTCATTCACATGGACTCGTACAACCATTGAGCAGTTTGACTCGTCGCATCAATGGACGGTCAGCTATCCGATCAGCCGGCAGGCAATCTTCTGTGAATTCCACGGTGAGAAAGTGCAACTGGCTGTCACTCCCGAGCGCCGAGACGAACTTGTTACCGCGCATGACTTTTGCGAGCCCGGACAATGGGCCGACCGCGGCGGACATTCGTATGTCACCATCGTTCCAGCAAAGAATCCGGATCTGGAACTCCTGCAGCCACTCGTCAAAGAATCTGCACAGACTGTCTGGGAAGGACTCGGTCGGCCCCGACAGCAGTTTGTGATCTGCAATGGACAGTCGGACAATCCTCTCGACCTGCTGGATGAGTGGATTACGGCGTTTGACCTTTCAGAACAGAGAGACCAAATCCACAGTATCGCACGAACTGCAGTTCGTTTGGGGACACGGACGGTCACGGAGACCACTATTCCGGGCAGCACTCGGATTGGCGGCCTGCCAGACCTCCCAACGGGCGTCACCTGGCCGACCAGCAGTGAAGGGCAGCCCCTCGCATTTCTCGCTCAAATCGATCTCTCAGAGATGAAGAAACTCGGTTTTGAGATGGCTGGCATTCCGGAGTCCGGGCTGTTGTCCGTTTTCTCAGCATGGGGCTGGCAGGATGACGATTGTTCTGACCCGCTGCTCATCGAAATGGACCATGAAAACACACCCGCGTTCAATCGGCTGATCCACACCCCTGAGGAGGACCGGGCGGAACTTCGAGCCACCAGCGCCCCGGTGGGCGTAAATACGTTTGCCGCAGGAATGGTGGAGCCCGTTGTTTTTGCTGCGCTGCCGACGCACCACGACCGGCCACCGGAATTTCAGCTGAGCGACGAGGACGAACGACAGTACGACGCGATGACACGGGAATACGAAGACAGTTATCGCAATTACTTCGATCTCGGTGAAAACCATCAGCTTGGCGGATATGCGTCGTTCCCCAACTGCGGTCTGCCGCAGGATCTGGAAGGCGCGTTCTTTCGGATGTTTCTCAAGATCGGCTCTGATAGTCAGTTGAAGATGGAATTCGGCGATGACGGAACACTCACGTTTGTGGCGTCTTCATCCAAAGAGCCTGTGAGTCCTGCAAATATAATTTGCTGCTACGATTAGTGCCCAACGAGCCTGGGAATGACCGTAGTGGGATTCACCAGAATTCCCGGGTAAGGAACTTTTTTGCTGCTGAGCCGGTCGCAACACAGCATTTGGCCAGGGGAACTTAAGCTGCTTTACGCTGTTCCCGGGCGGCTTCATTATCGCTGGCCTGCCATGACCACAGCTCGAGGCAGTTCAACACCTGTGCCGCTACATTCAAAGCATTGACGCCTTCTCGACCACCCACGCGAGGAGCATGCATCCCGCGGATCGACTCGACGAAATCCTGGATCTCGGCCGACAGCGCGTCTCGCTCATCTCCCTGCAGCTCTTCCCCCTGAATCCACTCACCAAACACTCTGTCCTTGAGCGTTCGTGGATCGGCTGTCGCAGCTGCGATGGCTGCAATCATGCCAGGGTTTGACTGCACCTGAGCCGCAGGTTTCCAATGCGTGACTTTCCGTGTCTGAAGATCCGCCTGTACGCAACCGGACACTCCCCAGACCTGCAGACTCCGTTCGACAACCGGACTCATCCGGCTGGACGTAATATCTACTACTGTTCCCGACTCCATCCGCAGGCGAGCAACTGCCATGTCTTCATGAGGACCAACCCCAACTGCCCCAAACGCCTCGGTGGACACCGGCATTTCGCCCGTCAGTGCGAGCACCAGATCAATGTCATGAATCATCAGATCATGAACAACACCGATGTCCGTTGAGCGAAACGTATACGGAGCAACTCGCTGAGCACGAATGTACAACGGAGTCTCGACCCGCTCCTGAACCAACTCAAACGCTGGATTAAAGCGTTCAATATGACCAACCTGCAGCAGAGCATCGTGCTCCGCGGCCAGCCGCCAAAGTGATTCCGCCTGCTCGGCAGATGGCGCCAGCGGCTTCTCAACAAACGTCGCAATTCCCTGCTGCAGAAAATACGTCGCAGCCTCCGCATGATAGATGGTCGGAGACGCAATGATCACCCCGTCCAGCCCGGCAGGCAGCTGCTGAAACGAAGCACACCACTCCACACCGTGCTGCATCGCGACCTGACGACCGGCAACCTCATTCGGATCCGCCACCCCGGCCAAAACGACGCCCGGAGACTCAGCAAGCTTTCGCGCGTGATGCTGACCAAGCGAACCAACACCAACGACTGCAATCCGCACCGGCTTCATGCCGCCTTCCCTTCCTGCTCCTGCGGCTGACTGCGAACCGCTTCGCGGGCTCGCCCCATCTTCCCCTTACGCTGGTTTTCAATGAAATCCAGCATCTGCGAGAGCTCGATCGGAATGATGCCATCCAGATCCTCAGAGATCTGGTCCCGCACAGCATCAAGCGACTCACGCCGACGATACAACAGCCGAAATGTCTTCCGAATCACGTCGATGGTATCACTCGAAATACCAGCGCGACGCATCCCCACAGTGTTGATGGACTTCAACGTGGGATTGTCACTTCCTGCAGCCAGCACAAAAGGAGGAATGTCATGCGGAACGCGACAGCCACCACTCACAAAGCTCAGACGACCAATCGTCGAGAAGTGATGTACTACGGTATTGCCTGAAACAATAGCCCGATCCTGCACATGCACATGCCCGCCAAGCAGGACACCATTGACCAGAATGACGTCGCTGTAGATGTGACAGTTATGCGCAACATGGCTATTCGCCATAAACATGTTGCGATTGCCGATCCGAGTGACGTGATCTTCCTTCTCAGCGCCACGGTTAACCGTGACACCTTCACGAAAGATATTGTCATCACCAATTTCGACAGAAGTAGCAGACTCCTGATAGCTGATATCCTGAGGCTCGCCACCAATGACACAGCCGGCGAAGAGGCGATTGCGAACACCAAGAGTGCAGTGCCCGGTAACGACAACGTGACTTTGCAGCTCTGTGAAATCGCCAAGTGTGACGTCCGGGCCAACGACACAAAACGGGCCAATTTTTACACCCTTGCCCAGCGTTGCTGATGGAGCAACATCAGCGAGTGGCGAGATCTGTGGTTCCATAGGGATCATCCTGATCAACTTCCGCGACTACGTCCTGTAGTCACCATCCGTTCCTGCGAGAGTACACGCGCATGGAGTTTAGTATTCCAGCGTGTGTCCTCCAACACCAACCCGGGGGCTCACGCGGCTTCTCGCAGCCCGGAATTGCGGCCTTGTTCAAGGATCGGCGGATTTTGACGGTCAGCCGCTGACCGCACCTCACCCGCCATCAATTGATTGACGTGGTGGCCCGTCCGGAGGGCCGAAATGTGCCCTTGAACCCGCATTCCGCACAGTGCGAGGTCCCCGACGAGGTCCAGAATCTTGTGGCGCACGAACTCGTCTTCCCAGCGTAATTGGTTGTCAATCGGGCCCTCCGGCGTCATGACGACCAGATCCTGAGCAGACAAATGCCTGCCAAAACCCATTTTTTGCAGGCCCTTAATTTCTGATTCGAGAACAAATGTCCGAGCAGCAGCAATGTCTCGCACAAACACGTCTGGAGTCAGCTCAGTGGACAGTTGCTGCGGAGGAATCAGAGCTCGAGACCCATAATCCAAGTGATACGTCACAGCCAGACAGCGGTGCAGATACGGCCGCAACTCCTGCTGCTGCCTGCCGGAATCCTCCCGCACAGAGTGGCGAGAACGTGCCAC
Organism: uncultured Planctomycetaceae bacterium; assembly: GCA_913031625.1. Taxonomy (GTDB): domain Bacteria; phylum Planctomycetota; class Planctomycetia; order Planctomycetales; family Planctomycetaceae; genus Fuerstiella. The sequence continues at coordinate 17,536 of CAJWGB010000047.1, forward strand.
AAAACACTGAACCTGTGCTCCCAACTCCTCAACTCCGGCCTCTCCAATTGCATCGCAAAAGGTTCGGCACGACCCGTCGCAGGCAGGAACCTCAGGACTGTCGATTTCCACCCGACAGTTATCCACCTGCATCCCGGCGAGTACAGCCATCAGATGCTCAATCGTCTCAACCCGAGCCTCACCATCCATGATGACGGTACGTCGAGGCTCCTTACAGACAGACCACACATTCGCCCTCACTTCCGGGCGACCTGCCAGGTCTGTGCGACAAAACACAACACCCGTGTCAGCCTCCGCAGGGAGCAGGCGAACACGGGTATCGTAGCCGTGAAACAGACTTTTTCCGCGAAACTCGACGGGGCCACTGAGCGTCGTCTGGCGACACACAGCAGAAGATTCGCTGTATTCCATCCCGAGAGATTCCTGATTACTCAATGGCAAAATCCGACAGCAACCTCACAGGTCGCTGCCGGATCAGATTCTGGTTACGAGGCGACAGCCGAACTATTTTGAACCCGAAACCGTCCGAGCAGGAGTTCCACCGTTCGCACTTGCGAACTTCCGGTTTAGGTAGCTCAGAACCGGATCAGTAATATCGTTCGCTGGGTTTGAGTAGATGAAGTTCTTGTTCATCGTCTGTACGGCTTCCTGCGGAGTGGTCGTGTCATCAATTCCCTTGCGATTGAATCGCATCACGTGATCGAATTTCTTGTATTGAGCATACTTTTCAACCGCATCAGACACGTCGGCATAGATCTGCTTGAACATGTCAGACTCTGCCCGGGCAAGACGTCGCTGAGTTGTGGCACGAAACGAATCAAACTCACCCTTCTTGCTGAGGATTCGAGCTTCAGCAGCTTCGTACTCACTGCTGCCTGCGTCGTACTTCTTGAGATCCGCCTGCATCTTCTGGAGAACCTCGACCATCTGCTTGGCCTGAGCGTCGCTCTTGTCGATTTCAGCCTGCAGGGAGTTTCGCAGTGTTTCGAACTTTTTGTACTTCTGGAAGACGTGAGCCATGTCGATCACGCCAATTCGGTGTGGCTTTTCAGCAGTTGCTGTCTGAGCCTGAACGGTGCTGGTGAATGCAATTGCCGCGAGAGTCAGCAGAGAGAGAAGGGTTTTTTTCACAGTGAGGCACTCCTTTGCCATTAGTCTGCCCTGTACTCTCAGGGCCGGGTGAGCTGATGGGTTGATTTGTTTGATTTGGTGGGGCTGCACACAGGCAGTTTGCGGGAATGTTGCCGAATCCCGGACTTCGGTCAATACCTTTGGAGATTTCCGCAAAGTCTTTCTATCCAGCGGGGGCCTCCACACCACTCCTCCGGCACAATCCGCCACGCCCGGAATTGCTCTCGGATGATCTGGCCGTTTCTGCTACGAAACCTCAGATGAAGCGTATCCAACGGATTGGATTTGCGTGCAAATACTGGCGGAGAACAATTCCGCTTTCGGCTCCTCAGATTTTCTCAATCGCACAGGAAAGGACTCTGTGAAAGCGATTTTGAGTGTTTCTATCGGTCTGGTTTGCCTCCACACATCCGCCGGACAGACGATCGAGCCATTTCAGGCAGGACCTGTTTCCCGGACTGCCGGGATTGTCGATGACGCGAGCCTCAATGATGTTGGCGGTGCAGGTGACTTCTGCATGGCAGTTGGAGCTCGGGGAGTTATCTGCAGGAGCCTTGATGCCGGAGCGACGTGGACCGCCTCACGCGTTTCAGTTGATGCCACTCTCGGCAGCGTTTGCTTCCTGACGAACCGGATCGGCTGGGTAGCCGGCTGGCGGTTTGACGCACACGAGCAGATCCTCAGAGGAGTCCTCCTGACCACTCGAGATGGCGGAGAAACCTGGACCGACCTCTCAGCAAAGGCGACCTCAAATACAGACGCCGGCGTCCTGATCGATGAAGAGACTGGCCGTCCTGTCATGCAGGGCAGCAACCTTGCAGCGATCAGGCTGGTTCGTTTCTTCAACACGGATGAGGGAATCGTTCTGTGTAGCCGTTCTGCTTCACAGAACGGCGGACTTTTTCAGACCGACGACGGGGGGCGGACATGGAAACGACTTGCGAGTGACACAGAAAATCCTGACTGGCAGGGCGCCGAGTTTTCTTCCCCCTACAGTGGCATCGTTGTCGGCGCAGGCTCCAGCTTTGGAACATTTGTCGGCGACCGACTCATGACGCTCGGCCAGCCCCGAAGGTCACTTAAGGCGTTTCGTGATGCCCACCTGTCACAGTCCGGCACTGGCTGGATGGCTGGAGACGGAGGTCTCCTCCTTCATACAACAGACGGAGGAGTCACATGGAAGGCACCTCCTCGCCCGCTGGCACCGCAGCTCAACAATGTTCTCGATTTTCACTCTGTGGATCAGCGAGGCCCCGCTGTCTGCATTGCCGGGTCGCCTGGTAACATCATTGTCCACTCAGAAAATGCCGGGCGATCGTGGAGGTTTCGACGTGTCAGTGTCCCCACACCCATTCACAAAGTTCGATTCCTCAGCGACTCAGTGTGTCTTGCTGTAGGGGCAATGGGAACAATTCACCGCTCGGGAGATGCGGGAAAGACGTGGGAAACAGTGCGGAACGGCGATTACCGGGCAGGCCTCCTCGCACTCGCAGGAGACCCGTCAACCGTTCCTTTTGGCATGCTCGCCAGAGTCTCCGGCGAAGAAGGGTTTCGCTCCGTCATCGTCCAGCAGTCAGCGAGGCTGACTACCCAGAACGACGACCGAGAACGACGAGACTCCCTGTTGCACTCCGTCCCGATGGCCGGCGGAAATCAGTTTTGCCAGGACTGGATGTTCTCCCGCACGGAACCTCTTCAGCACGAGGTTCGTCGGCAACTCCTCGATGAATGGGACGGACAGACCGACGGGCGTGTATCGGAAGAATTGATTCAACGACTCGCTCGCTCGATCAGAATCTGGCGACCGGACACAGTCGTCATCCAATCTTCCGGAACGCAGGATCAGCTGGCGGAACTCCTGTCAGAGTCCATTTCGAAAGCGACAATCGTCGCTGCCACTCAAACGGGGGGACTGCTGGACCGAGTTGGACTGCCGCCATGGACAACGAATCAGGTGGTCCTGCAAAGTCATTCCTCTCAATCCTCCATTGCCTTTCGAAGCGATGATCTGCTGCCGCTGCGGGCCACAACAATTGGCCTGATCGCGGACCACGCCTGCGCGTGCAGCGACTCTGGCTCAGATCGAGGTGAACTCAACGAGCTATACCAGACTCACCCACACCCCCGCTTTGATCCGGTGACCGGACACGTTCTGGGAAGTAAACGTGGGGCGCCTGGTACTGCTACGCGACGCAACTTCGAAAACCCGGTCTATGATGTCGGACGGCTGGCTGAACTGGCACGAAAGAACAAGACTCAAAAGGCCGCTCTGCGTGGCCAGCTTCGCCTGAATCAAAGTCCGCTGGGACTGCTTGCACAGCTCAGGACCGTTGGAGCCGGACAGCCAGACACTGTGGTGATTCGCCAGCTGGTGTTTCTGGCCAATCTTTATCAGCAGGCTGAGAACCTCGAGGGCGAGATTTCGGTGTTGCGTGAACTGGTGGAGCGGTTTCCGGAGGCAGCTGAATCTATCGCGGCCGCCGAGAAGCTCTTCATTTATTTCTCGTCACGCGAATTGAGGCGACTTCGGGATCAACAGAGCGTGGAAGTATCGGCGTCAAACATTCAACCGGTCGGTGCCAGGATCCCGGGGCTGCCACCCGGGAATTCACAAGACACATCGAAGGGCCTCTTCGTCAACGCGGGAGAAATCGGTGTGCAGCCAGACGTGGTCTCTGCGGGAGGCGGAGACTTCCTGCCGATCACGGGCCGCGACAAAGCAGAGGTAGCACGAATCTGGGACCGCAATGCTGAAACGGCCCTACGACTTCTTCAACGTGCCGCCCCTCGCCGCGCCGGAGCAGCACAAATCCTGCTGCGACAAGCGGCCAATGCCCGCCTGCAGGGAAATATGAACGAAGCCCGACGGCTACTTTCCACTGCCGGAAAGGGTGATTCGCTCTTCGCAACACTCGCTCACTCAGAGCTGTCAGCGGCATTCGGCGCTGGCAGTGAGCTAATTCCGATTCTCAACGTAAAACGTACATCCCAACGTCCGGTTCTGGATGCCCGTCTCGATGAACGGCTCTGGGCAGATGCCCAGGAATACCACCTGAGGACCGCGGACTCTCGCGAACCACTCGCTGACTGCCTGATCATGATGGCGTGGGACTCTGAGTTCATCTATATCGGCGGACGAGCAGCATACTCCACTGCAGAACGTACCATGCCGGATCGCAGCATGGCACGAACTCATGACACTGATCACGGAACACGTGATCGTGTCCAGTTGAGATTCGATCCGGACAGAGACTTCACGACGGCTGCGGAATTCATCGTGGATGACCACGGCCAAACCAGCGAACGACTCTGGAAAGCACGCAACTGGAACCCCAAATGGTTCGTCGCAGATGCTGCGGACAGTCAATCGTGGCGGTTCGAAGCGGCCATCCCCGTCTCGGCAATGCAACCCAGAGAACTCACCCCCGGCACGATGTGGGCCATTCAACTGCAACGACTCGCACCCGGCAAGGGGATTCAGTTCCTCGCGGCCGAAGACAGCCAGCCGGAGAGAGTTCAGGGCCACGGCTTCGTGCGATTCATCCGCTGATGCCACCGGATCCAAATCACTTCGAGCAAGCCTTGATTTGAGATCACCGGAACCCGACTGGTAAGACTTCCGGCATCGTCCACTACGCCATGGGCAGTTCGCCGAACCGTTGCCTCCGCGCACCGCAGATACAACTGCCTTCGCCCGTGAATCAGACGGACCGGAAGTCCGTCCTGCAGTCTGAGAGCGACACCAAATCCGAACTGCGGTCGCAGCTAATCGCGTGAGGAATGTTTTTTTCGGAACCCGGGCTTGCCGTTGCGGTTCTTTCCGCCGTGCCGTTTTGATTTGCCGTGAGGTGGCTTGCCGCCGGAGGCAAACGGTCTTCCGCCTCGCTTCTTCGGCGGACGACCGGTGTCTCGCGTGATTTGCAGTTTTCTCCCGCTCACCCAGGTATTCTTCAGCTGCTGGAAGATCTGTTTGGGCATACCTTCGGGCAGGTCAACGAGGCTGAACTCGTCAAAGATCTGAATGCGGCCGATGTCTTTCCCGTCCAAACCGGCCTCGTTGGCAATTGCTCCGACAAGGTTGCCGGGCCTGACGCCGTGTGTGTCACCAATCTCGACGCGAAATCGTTCCATGCCTTCTTCGGGACTTCCCTGAGACCGATCATCGCGGCGGCGTTCGCGGCGGTCTCCCCGATCCCGGTCTCGATCACGACGATCCCGATCGCCGGACTGTCGTTCACCTCGTTCGCGACGCCCGTTGCGATCCCGCTGATCTTCCTCTTCACGTCTTGCACGACGTGGACGCTCTTCCATCAGGAATGGAGCCTTGCCCTGCAGTTGCTGAGCCAGAGCGGCCGCCATATGCAGAGGACTCACGCCGGTTTCCTGCTGATGTTCTTCCAGCAACTGACAGAAGAAATCCAGACCACCAGCAGCAATCGTCTCATTGATCCGCTGTTTGAAACGCCGCTGCCGTGACTCATTAACTTCTGCCACAGACGGCATTTCCATCTGCTCGATCTGCTGGCGTGTCGACTTTTCGATACGTCGCACGATCCGCTTGTCCTGAGGACGAGCAAAAAGAATCGCCTGCCCGCTGCGTCCAGCACGTCCGGTGCGACCAATCCGGTGGACGTAGCTCTCGGAATCATGCGGCATGTCGTAGTTCACGACGTGGCTGATCCGAGGGACATCGAGTCCCCGGGCCGCGACGTCCGTCGCCACAATGACATCGATCCGACCGGCCTTCAGCTGGTCGACTGTCTGCTCACGAAGATTCTGAGGGATGTCTCCGTTCAGCGGAGTCGCCGAGTGTCCATGTTCGTTAAGGTGATTCGCAAGCTTCGTGGTGCTTGCCTTAAGACTCACGAAGACGATCACACCGTCTGTCTCTTCCACTTCCAGAATTCGTGTGAGAGCATCCATCTTGTCGCGCGGACGGACAACAATGAACCGCTGCTGAACCGTGTCTGCTGTTCGAGCCTCTGACTTGATTTTGATCTCAACAGGGTTCTTCTGGTGCTCTCGCGCGATCTTTCGAATCGGACCGGGGAGCGTTGCCGAAAACAATGCCACCTGACGGTGTTCGGGAGTCTGCGACAACACCCATGTCACATCGTCGACGAAGCCCATCTTGAGCATTTCGTCGGCTTCGTCGAGCACGATGGTCTGAAGTTGATCAACCTTAAGTGTGCCCTTCTTCATGTGGTCGATGACTCGACCCGGAGTGCCGACAACGATCTGCACTCCATGGCGAAGCGCTCGAATCTGCGGACCGAAATCTGAACCGCCATAAATAGCGACCGTTTCTACTCCCGGCATGCACTGTGAGTATTTCCGAAACGACTCTTCGACCTGGATGGCCAGCTCTCGTGTGGGAGCAAGAACAAGCACCTGGACGTTGCGGTCGTTGACATCAATTCGGGACAGCAGCGGGAGTGCAAACGCAGCCGTCTTGCCGGTGCCCGTCTGAGCCTGACCGAACACGTCGCGGCCTTCGAGCAACCAGGGAATCGTCTGGGCCTGAATGGGCGTTGGCGTTGTGTAGCCGTAGGTACTGAGAGATTCGAGAATCTGTGGTCTGAGACCGAGTGAATCGAATCGCTGGTCCTGGTCGGGGGGAGTTGGCTGCTCGGCGGGTGACTCGATGGTGTTCACCACAGAGGACACGGAGGGACTCTGAGATTCATCAGCGACTGGTTCTTCAGCGACTGGTTCTTCAGCGACTGATACCGATTCTTCGACCTCGATGGCGAGGGATACAGACTCAGCAGTGTCCGCAACCGGGGCGTGTTCAGAGACCACGGCGACAAACGTAAATGGATCGTCTGGGACTGGCGAAGAAGCCATGGAATTGTTCCATAATGAGTTGCCCGTATGTCCGAACGCAGGCAACAAAGATGAGAATTGCGGCTGCAGGGTGAGCGCAGTTTCCGGCGGTGTGTCTAAAGATCACGCGTCGCGTGGGGCAAGTCCAGGGCAGAGGAATCGCAGATAGCGCCGGGCATCATCAGAGTGGCGGGAGACTACCCGTCCCTTCGTCTGATTGCGAGAGGCATTTTTGAGCATTCAGGTTTGATTCCCGCAAATGCGGGTGCCAGCCCCGAAAATTGCCCAATCCTCTTAATTGCACGCAAAAAACTGCGACGAAACCCGGACACACGATCTCGCAGGAGGATCGGTCACCCTGATTTCCGGATCGCAGAGCCAGAAATATTTACAGCTAAACAGAACAGCCCCGAATTGATGCCGGACTCCGGGCGGGCCTGTGGTCCCTTGCTGGCGTTGCGAGTTGGTTACGGTCCGGTATCGTGAATGCTGTTCGCCAATTCTTTCCGGCGAATCGAAAGAAGAATTCGCGTCAGCCACGCCGCAGCCTCAAACTGAATACATTCCGTCCAGAATCAGGTATCAGCAATGAAGCTTCATCCCAGTCTCATCCCGTTTGTCACCCTTCTGATTACCTCAGCCGCCTCGGCAGACGACCGAGCAATCGGCTACTATCGGTTCCCGGCAATCCACAACCGGACGTTGGTCTTCACCTCTGAAGGTGACCTCTGGCGAGTCCCAATCAAAGGAGGCACAGCACAACGGCTGACGACTCATCCGGAAGTGGAATCCCACGCCGAAATTTCGCCCGATGGAACGACCATTGCCTTCACCGCGGCTTATGAGGGGCCCGCCGAAATCTACACGATGCCGGTGCAGGGCGGACTGCCGACGCGCATCACATGGGAAGGCTACTCCGGTAGCAGATCTCCCTATCCCGTGTGCTGGAAGTCCGCCAGCGAGTTGGTGTATGCCACCCGCTACTTCGCACGCCGGGATCCCTTTCAACTGGCCATTCACAATCTCACGGATCATTCTTCGTCTGTCATTCCGCTCGAGCAGGCCAGTGATGGCCAATTCAACTCAGACACATTGTTCTTCACTCGGCTACCGCGACAATCCAGCCATGCTAAACGTTACACCGGCGGCCTGATTGAAAAGCTGTGGAAGTTCACACCGGGCGACAGACAGGCGACTCCACTCACAGCCGAATTTGACGGGACAAGTCGCTCGCCGATGATCTGGAAGAAGCGGCTCTACTTTGTCACTGATCGAGACGGCTGCATGAATCTGTGGTCCATGACACTGGATGCCGAAGACAGGCAGCAACACACACACTTCAAGGACTGGGACGTACTTACTCCGAGTCTGCACAAAGGGCGAATCGCCTTTCAACTGGGCGCGGACATCTGGGTCTACAACACAGAAACCCAAAAGGCGGCTGTTGTTCCCATTCGGCTCACCAGCGACTTTGACCAGCAGAGAACTCGCTGGCTCGAAGAGCCGCTGAACTACCTGACTCATTATGACATCTCTGCAGACGGAAAGAAGATTGCACTCACCGTGCGTGGCCGTGGTTTCGTCGCGCCCGTCAAACCCGGTCGACTCGTCTCACTCCCTCAGCAGGGCGGAACAAGGTTTCGAGACATCATGTTCCTTCCAAAGACAGATCAGGTCTGCCTGCTGTCGGACGAAACAGGAGAGACTGAGTTCTGGCAACAACCGGCAGACGGCAATGACGGCCATGCTCGACAAATCACAAAAGACGCTGCAGTCCTTCGATTTAACGGGCTCTCATCACCTGACGGAAAACAGGTTGCCTATACGGACCGAGACCAGTTGTTGTGGCTGCTGGATGTAAAATCAGGCAACAGCCGCAAGGTTGCTTTCTCTCAGGACGGAACTGAGTTCGACAGTCCAGATCTCGCATGGTCTCCTGACAGCCGGTGGCTGGCATTCTCAGACTACGGCTCCAACGCGATTCAGCGGGTCTTCCTGTTTGATACAGCAGCGAAAGGAAAAGACGTATCTCCCGTTGCTGTGACAACTGATCGCCTCGACAGCTACAGCCCCGCGTTTTCCTCCGGTGGAAAATGGCTCTATTTCCTGACGGACCGCACATTCCGGTCCGTCCAGCGTTCTCCCTGGGGGCCGCGACAGCCGGAAGCGTACCTCGACCGAACCACCAGCATCTACGCGCTGGATCTGACGGGAGGACAGCGATCCCCGTTTGCTGCAGACACGGAACTCACAGCCGGATCAGACGAAAACAAATCCGATGAGAAGAGTGAACCCAAAGGGGAAACACAAAAGTCTGCCGAGGTCACACTGGACCTGAATGATCTTTCCGGACGTCTGCATCCCGTTCCTCTTGACGCAGGTAATTATTCAAGCCTGACCGCCGCAAAGGGCCATCTGTACTTTGTCAGTTCCTCGATCAGCTTGAACCGCTCTCGCAATCTCATGTCATATCCAATCACGAAGAACGCCTCATCCAGAAAGACAACGACGGTAGCGACTGGCATTGGCAGTTACCGACTCAGTTCAGACCGTTCCACAGTCGCCCTGCGCAATTCTTCAAGGATCTACGCATTCCCGGCCAGCGGCAGTAAACCGGACCTCAGCAAATCTCAGGTCAGCCTGTCCGGTCTCGAAGTTGAAGTTCGGCCGGCCATAGAATGGAATCAGATCTTTGTCGACGCATGGCGGCTTCACCGTGACTACTTCTACGACCGCAACATGCATGCCGTCGACTGGAAAGAAGTGAGAACTCGCCATGAGTCGCTGCTGCCACGTGTCTCCGACCGGCACGAACTGGACAACCTGATCGCCATGATGGTTGGCGAGCTCTCCGCGATGCACACCAACATCTATGCTGGCAACGTTCGACAGGAAGGCGAAGCGGCAGAACTGAGCTCCCTTGGTGGCATCCTGCGGCGTGTCGATACCGGCTACGAGGTGACTCGCATCTATCAAAATGACCCGGACTTCCCTAACCAACTGGCGCCAATTGCCCGCCCAGGGGTCGACGTAAAAGTCGGAGACGTCATCACTGCCATCGATGGGCGTTCCGTCACAGGAGTTGTCCATATTAACACTCTGCTGTTAAACAAAGCGGGCCGGCAGACTCTGCTGACAACGACCAGGCGAGGAATCGCCGGAGAACGAAAGTTCATCGTCCGCCCGCTCAGCCACGCGGACTTTCGCAGCCTGAAGCTCAGTGACTGGGAATACACTCGACGGCAGGAAACAGAGAACCGCAGCAATGGGCAGATCGGCTACTTTCATATGCGAGCCATGTCGACAGGCAACTTCTCCGAGTTTGTTAAGGGCTTTTATCCGGTCTTTAATCGTCAGGGGCTGATCATCGACATGCGGCAGAACTACGGGGGAAACATCGACAGCTGGATTCTCGGCAGACTGATGCGAAAGGCATGGATGTACTGGCAGGGCCGCAGTGGAGAGCCGTATTCGAACATGCATTACGCTTTCAACGGCCACATGGTGGTTTTGATCGACGCCTACACAATTTCGGACGGTGAGGCGTTTTCTGAAGGCTTCCGCCGTCTGGGACTCGGACCTCTGATCGGGACGAAGACATGGGGCGGCGGCATCTGGCTGCGAAGCAACAATCGCCTTGTGGACGGAGGACTCGCTCGCAGCCCCGAGTTCGGTGTGTACTCACCGCAACGAGAATGGATCATTGAGGGATCCGGCGTGTCTCCTGACATCACCGTGATGAATGATCCTCATCAGTCATTCAACGGCACAGATGCCCAGTTGGAGGCCGCGATTAAGTATCTGAAAAAGAAGATTGAAGAAGACCCTCGTCCCATGCCGCGACCACCGAAGCATCCGGATAAGTCAAAGCCCTGACAGCAATCGCTTGAAAACGGAACGCTGATTTCTGATAAGCGCATTCCAGCACAGACGTTTTCTTCCTCTTGTTGATAAGGCCTCGCCATGACTCGGCTGCTCTCCGCCGGAGCTCGCTTTGAGCGGTCCGGCCTACGGTTAATCCAACGCGGCTTATTCGACTGACAACCATGACTCCGATATTTCTCATTCTTCTCCTCGTGCTTGCGCAACAGCACGGACAGGCAGCAGACACGACTCATCCCAACATCATCTTTATTCTCGCTGATGACATGGGATATGGAGACCTGCAGGCATTCAATCCGGACAGCCGAATTCGCACTCCTCACCTGACACAGCTCGCGGAGTCCGGCATGCGATTCACGGACGCACACTCCGGTGGCTCAACCTGCAAACCCTCTCGATATGCGCTCCTGACTGGTCGATTTGCTGCGAGGAAAGAGAGGTTCAATGACAAGTCCCCAATCATCAGCGAAGGACGACTCACCATTGCCAGTCTGCTCCACGCTCAAGGCTATCACACGGCTATGGTCGGCAAATGGCACCTTGGGTTTGAACGAGGTGGGCAGGAATTCAACTATGACAGGCCACTACGAGGTGGCCCCGTTCATCGCGGTTTTGATTCATTTTTCGGCATGCACGCATCACTGGACATTCAACCCTACTTCTACATTCGCAACAACAGAGCCGTAATGGCCGCGACGGAGACAGTCGCAGCCAGCACAAGTGTGGGTGGTCGGGAAGAGTGGAATAACATTCAGGGTGCATTCTGGCGTGCTGGAAAGATCTCCCCCGACTTCAGGCACGAGGAGGTGACTCAGCGGTTTGCCGGCGAAGCGTGTCGAGTGATCAAGTCGCACGAGGCGGACACCCCCCTGTTCCTGTACCTCGCACTCCCGTCTCCTCACACTCCGTGGCTTCCTGCAAAGAAGTTCGTGGGGAAAAGTGAAGCCGGAATGTATGGCGACTTCGTAATGACCGTGGACGACGTTGTCGGCCAGGTGCTTCGGGCTGTAGATGACTCAAAGTTATCCGACAACACGATTGTCATGTTTTCGAGTGACAACGGTCCCGTCTGGTACGAAAAGGACGTGGACCGATTTGGACACCGTTCAGTCGGACCGTTACGCGGGGCGAAAGGCAGTGCATGGGAAGGTGGCCACCGTGTTCCGTTTCTGGTGCGCTGGCCCGGCAGAATCAAGGCCGGCAGCACAAGCCAGCGGACCATCGCATTCTCAGATGTGCTGGCCACACTGGCCGAAATCACATCTGCGACGGAGAGTGTCCCCGTAGACAGCAGGAGTTTTGCAGGTGCCTTTACCGCAGAAAAAGACAGCGAACAAAGAACTTCACCGGTGATGCATGGAAGAAAAGTGATTCGGATGGGCGACTGGAAACTGATCAACACCGGGGGCAGCCGCGGATTCGGCGCTGACCGCAAACGAGACTACGGGATTGCGTTGTACAATCTGCGCGAAGACCTCAGCGAACAGGAAAACCTCGCACGGACGATGCCTCAGAAGGTCGAAGACCTGCGCGACCTGATTAAGGCCACGCTCAGCAGGTAAGCCGACATCACATTGATACGAACCCCACTGCAGGGTGGGCAACGGCCACCAACAAACAACACATCCGTATGACCAAACGCGGCGGGTGATGCCCACCCTGCTACCACTTTAGGATTCTGGACTCCGTGATTCTCTGTGGCCTCAGTGGCCATAACAGCGAACAATCACCACAGAGGCCACCGAGTAACACTGAGAAGGTGCAGGTCACAGTTGCAATTCCAACACGCTCAGGATCGCTCGATGATCTGACGCAATGGCCTCCGGCAGCACCCCGGACTCAATGACCTTCCACCGGCCTTCCGGGCGCACAAGAATGAAATCAATCTGCCGTATCGGTTTGCTCACTGGTACGGTGGGATGTTGTTTCTCCGTGGTGCGTTTCCATTCCTGCCCCAACAGTTTAAGCGTTCGACTTCCGACCACATCATTCAGATCTCCCATCAGCAGGGCGGGCTGAGTGCTCTTATTAACCAGGTCGTTGACAGCTGATGCCGACTTGACCCGCTCTGATTCATTCCTTCGATGGTCAAAGTGTGTTGCGAGCACTCGAAGCTGAGTCTTTGTCTCCGGGAGCAGCAGATCCGCCTCAAGCACGCCCCGTTGTTCGCCGTTGTCCACATTTGGCAGCTTGTGATTGCGATCATTCAGGATGGTAAACCGCGAAAGAACTGCGTTCCCATAGTCTCCCCCCTGGAGCATGATATTGGGGCCAAAGACCATCTTCATGCCTGTCAGCTTTGCCAGCTCAGCCGGTTGATCCACAGACTGTGTTCTTGCCGCATTTCGATCGACTTCCTGTAACGCGACAATGTCCGGTTCAACCGACTGGATGACCCGGGCGATCCGAGGCACATCCAGTTTCCTGTCGACTCCTTCCGCATGATGAATGTTGTAGCTCAGCACGCGGAGTCGAATGGGTGCATGAGCGGCCTTACCGGAGAGTTTCGTTAGTGTCTGTCGCAGTTGCCGAGGATCGTCTGACGACAGCGACTCCGGATTGAACTTCAGGAGGCTGACTGTCTCCTCGAGCTGTCCGAAAGTCCCATTGAGATGTAAGCGACAACCAGCACGATGAACGCGCCGAACGGGAGTCGCGGTGTGAGCCAGCCA